>NZ_JACJPJ010000074.1:0-294434 GCF_014696015.1 Oculatella sp. FACHB-28
TCATCGACATGACAGAACAGGGATTCTAGACTAAGCATGGGGCGGTTAGATGAGTTAAAAATTAGGTACTTTCAACTCTATCTATTTCGCCCCTCCTTATCCCGAACTCACGTTATTTAGAAAGCTCTAGTAGGTTGGGTGAAGCAGAGCGGAACCCAACACATTAAGCTTGGTGTTCTGAAGTTCATCATCGATGTTTTGGGAATCAGGCTTGATGTTCTGAGGTTCATCAGCAATGTTCTGAGAATTAAGCTTGATGCTTTGAGGTTCATCAGTGATGCTCTAAAGTTCACCCGTGATGTTCTGAGATTCATGGACGATACTCTGAGGTTCAAGAGGTGATGTGTAGCGGTTCAGCGTTGAATCTTGCAGCATCAAACGAGATGGGTTGAGGTTGGCTGGTGAATGTCTGACTATCAAACGCGATCGCCCTTCTGCATTTAGGAATTCTGCTACCGATCAACTACAGGGGCAGAATTTTGTGAAATACGACTCAGACAAACATCATCGGCGCTCGATCCGATTGAAGGGGTATGACTATTCATTGACTGGTGCATATTTCATCACCCTTTGTACACACCAGCGAGAATGTTTGTTTGGCGAAATTGTTGATGGTGAAATGCGGTTGAATGAATTGGGGCAAGTTGTGGCAGATGTGTATCTTTGGTTAGCAACGCAATATTCTTACGTTCATCTAGATGCATGGATTGTCATGCCCAATCACCTTCACGGTATTTTGGTGTTAACCGGTGATCCCCGTAGGGGCGTTTCGCGAAACGCCCCTACCGAAGACGCTACAAAACGTAAATCTTTGGGGCGTTTGATTGGGGCATTTAAGACTGTTTTTACGAAACGGATTAACTTGATTCAGTCCACATCTGGTTCCCTGGTTTGGCAACGCAACTATTACGAACACATCGTCCGCAATGAGAAATCTTTGCAGGACATTCGCCAATACATTCACCACAACCCTATTTCCTGGCAGCAAGACCAGTTGTATCCTGACCATCCTTCTAAGTGGTAAGGCGATCGCCCTCCACTCCTCACTATTCCACTTGCGATCGCCATACCCCTTCCCAGGGTCCACCAACTTCTAATCCACACAGGTAACTGGTTGCTTCTAAAAGAAGTTGTTTGCCGCTCAGCCGATTCTCCCAGAGCCGCAGCGTGAGTTCGCCTTTCATGGTGTCTCGGCAGGCGAAGATTAAACCTTGCTCAGTGGGGGCGCGGAGGGGGGTGCCAGGGTGGGTAGTGGTGCCAACTAGCTCGACTTCAAACTGGGCGTTTTGCGCCTGCATCTGCCAGTAGCCCCAGGGATGAATTTCCCAGTGAACCTCAGAGTTCCAGGGGACAAATTCGTAAAACTTGCCCTGGTAGTGAATGCCAACCATCGCGACAGATTCCATCCACCAAAGGACACCCCGTCGTCCACCACCAGCGGTCAGCGCCAGGTCGGGCTGGTTGTCAAAGGCGTTGCAGTTGAGCCAAAACCAGCGCTGCGGAAAGGCTCCGCCCCAATTTTTTTCGCTGTAGGCGGGTGCTTGAGTGAAGGAGTAGCGATCGCCATTCCAGTCAATCCACCCCGTAGCTAGACCATGCGCCATAAGGATTTGCCAGCCCGGTTCAAAAATTTGAAACTGTGAGAGCCAGCCTGCGGTTGACTGCTGGGGACGATTAGTATTACCCCAACCATAGACGGGCTGAATTTCGTACTGCCACTGCGCCGTTTGACCGGAACCCGGATCGGACAGCTTACCCTGGTGCCAGGTGGCAGTTCCCTGGTAGCCTTGCTGAATGTGTTGATCAAACAGGTCAGGGTGAAGCTCGGTAGGAGATTGGGTTAAATCTGTGGTACCCCAGTGTCCTAGACCGAGGGCATCTTTCCACGCCCAAAATCGCTCAACATCTGGGAACGTGCGACAAAGATACTGGTCGTCTGGTCCTAAAATTTGGGCTGCGCCACCGCTGTGAGGCTTCCCACCCGTGGGGTCTTCGATGGAATACATGAAAGCGAAGGTTTGACCGCATTCGGGCAGGGTGACGCGGTAATACCATCCCTCAAAGAAGCGGCGATCGCTCCCATCCCAGTGGTAGCCGCTGTGAGGCGTTTGCAAAGCGTAGGGAAAACCGCGAAGAAGACTTACCATTGAATCCAAGCTAACGATACTGCCCCCAGTATGAAATATTGCTCTAATCCTGACTGCCCCAATCCAGCAAATCCTGATGAAAATAGGTTCTGCCAAAATTGTGGAACGCGGCTACTGGCTGAAGAAGGAATTGACGGCTTGGGCGTAAATCAGTTGTCCCAGTCCTCAAACTCACCACCCAGTTGGCAATGTGTGAAGACGATTATGGGTCACAAGTCTTGGGTGCGGTCGGTGGCGATCGCCCCTGATGCTCAGTTCATTGCCAGCGGCAGCGGCGACAAAACAGTGAAGCTCTGGCACTTGGAAAGCGGCAAGCTGCTACATACGTTAAGCGGACATATTGCCTGGTTGCGGGCGGTCGCCATCAGCCCAGACAGCCGCATTGTTGCCAGTGCCAGCAACGACAAGACGATTAAACTCTGGGATGCTGCCAAAGGCGAATTGATCGAAACGCTCACCGGACATTCTGACTGGATTCGGGCGGTGCAGTTTATCAGCGGTAAGGTGCTGGTCAGCGGCGGACATGATCAGACGATTCGGCTCTGGCGAATTGGGGGACAGGCAGACGTGCGATCGCTAGCAGGGCATGAACACTGGGTTACTTCAGTGGCTTACCACGGAGAACGGCAGGTGCTAGCCAGCGGCAGTCAGGATACTACGGTGAAACTGTGGAGTCTGCCCAAAGGAAACCTGGTTGCAACGCTAACGGGACATGCAGAATCAGTGGAGGCGATCGCCCTCAGCCCTGATGGTCAACTGTTAGCCAGCGGCAGCCAAGATCAGACGGTGAAACTGTGGCAGGTGTCTAACGGCAAACTGATTTATACCCTCAGCGGTCACACTGATGGCGTTGATGCGGTTGCCTTTCAACCTCAGAGCAATGTTCTGGCGAGCAGCAGCAAAGATAAAACTATCCGGTTGTGGGATACAAAATCGGGAGAATTGCTTCATACCCTATCAGGACACAAAGGCTGGGTGTTTTCCCTTGCCTTTAGTGCAGAGGGGCAAACCTTGGTTAGCGGCGGTTGGGATCAGGCAGTCAAGATCTGGCAGTTGTCCTCCTGATTTCATTAGATTGGGGGTAATTCTGATCCAAATTCCGTTCTTCTCCGTTCTTCAATGTCGCAATGTGTAACTTTCTCGAAGCGGGAGTTCCACATCGTGTAGATGATCATGATGCTCGATTAAGCTGGGTTGCATTCGTATGAGCTACTGCCTCAATCCGGTCTGTGAAAAGCCCCAAAACTTGAGACAGGCACGGTTTTGCCAAAATTGCGGCTTAGGATTGCTGTTGTGCGATCGCTATCGAGCACTGCGACCGATTGGGCGAGGCGGTTTCGGCAGAACGTTTCTGGCAGTCGATGAACACATTCCCTCCAAACCTACCTGCGTCATCAAGCAATTCTTTCCCAAGGACCTGGGAGTGCTGGAGCTAGAAAAGGCGACAGAGCTATTTCACCAGGAAGCCGTGCGAATGGAGCAGCTTGACCAGCATCCGCAAATTCCTAAACTGCTGGCTCACTTTGACCAGTCGCCTTACCAATACTTGATTCAAACCTATGTGGATGGGCCCAACCTGGAGCAAGAGCTGGACTTGTCAGGAGCCTTTAGCGAAGAGCAGATTCGGGGAGTGTTGAATGACCTGTTGCCCGTGCTGCAATTTATTCACGATCGCCATGTCATCCATCGCGACATCAAACCTGCCAACGTCATTCGACGACGAAACGATGAGCAGTTGGTGCTGGTAGACTTTGGCGCAGCAAAGGTGGCAACGGGAACGGCACTCAATCGCACGGGCACTTCGATTGGCAGTGCGGGCTATGCGGCACCCGAACAGATTGTAGGAAGGGCTGTGTTTGCCAGCGACCTCTACAGCCTGGGCGTAACCTGCATTCACCTACTGACTGACGTGCCGCCCTTTGACCTGTATTCCTTCAGTGATGGAGTCTGGATCTGGCGTGACTATTTGCTGAGCCCGGTGAGCGACTCATTAGGCTACGTGCTGGATAGAATGCTCGACCCAGCTATCAGTCGGCGCTATGCTTCAGCGGCGATCGCCCTTCATGCCCTCAGCCCTCAACCGATTTCTCTAGCTCGCTCGACCGTACCGCTCACCCTCAGCCCGTTTCAGACAACCCCACGCACCGCAACGGCACCTCCAGTACCCACCTGGAAATGCCTGCACACGCTGCACGGGCACGTCAACTCGGTTGCAACTGTTGCGGTCAGTCCTGACGAGCAACTGATTGCCACCGGCTCCTTCGACAAAACCCTAAAACTGTGGGACTGGAACGGTGAACTCAGGCAAAACTTAAAGGGACACATTGCCCCTGTTTTGTCGGTCGCCTTTAGCCCCGACGGAGAAACCCTGGTCAGCGGCAGTGTAGACGACACGATCAAGCTGTGGAATCTGGACGGAGAACTGCTGTCTACCCTGACCGAACATGCGGACTCGGTGCTGTCGCTCTCAGTCGCGGTCAGTCCCGATGGGCAAGCACTGGTCAGCGGCAGCGATGACTGCACGGTGAAAATCTGGCAGTTGACCACAGGTAGACTCTTTCGCACGCTGCCCCATCCCAGAGCGGTGACGAGTGTGGCGATCAGTCCCGATGGTCAGATTCTTGCTAGCAGCAGCAACGACAACACGATTCGTCTGTGGAATTTTGGCACGGGAGAACTGCTGCATACGCTGGTCGGGCATACGCGAGACGTGAATTCGATTGCGATCGCCCCCAACGGCAACATCCTGATTAGCGGCGGCTGCGACAACACAGTAAGGCTCTGGGAAATGCGAACGGGGCAACTGCTCAACACCCTTACCGGACACCTCGACTGGATTCGTGCAGTCGCCATTAGCCCTGACGGAGAGCTAATCGCCAGCGGCGGCGGCGATCACACCGTAAAGATTTGGGAAACGGAAACGGGTCGGCTAAAGCGCACCCTCGTCGGACATACGCGAGATGTGAACGCGATCGCCTTCAGCCCCGACAGCCATCTGTTGATTAGTGGAAGCAGCGATCGCACCCTCAAAATCTGGCAGCGCCAAAAACCGATCGACCAAAAGCCCCCTAATTCTAAAGTTGATGAAGGTTAATTTTTCGTGCGTTTAGCGCACGAAAAATTAACCTTTAAAGTAGCCTCTACCGCAACCGAAACAACGTCTTTCGGTCATCCCGCTGCAGCAATTCAATCAGGCAGACTCCAGTCACCGCAGCCATCACAACCCAGGTGACAGTCAGACCCAAAACTTCTCCCAAAAACAGCCCTGTCCTCATTCGCAAGATTGCCCCAACCGTCCAGCCAGCCCCCAGACCGACTGACCAGCCCAGCATACTGGCAACAATCCACCGCCACGCATTAGGAACTTGCCCTCGCAGCACTAGCCACTGCAAGCTCCCAATCACGATTCCGACCTTCATTCCCTCGATCAATCCCCAGACTGCTCTGAGGAAGATATCAACCATGTTTCTGGGCGCAACCCAACCTAAAGCGCCAATTCCCAAAGCACCAATCAGGCTCCAACCCAGCACACAGGCAATGCTCCAGCCCCAAAAATAGGAAATTCGCTGACGCAACACCAAACATTGCGCGACGCCGACGATCGCCCCACCGACTGCGCCTTCTAAAGCGCCTAGTTCCGGTCGAGTACCAATCTCAATCCAGTGCAAACTAACCATAAAACCAAGCATTGTCACCAGCACCCATTGAAACCAAAAGCCGTAACCCACTTTTTTCAGCTTGGTAGGCATATTTGCTCCAGCACCATGATTAAGCAATATTGTCCTTCGCTTGCTTGGAATTTTTCCTAGTTGAATTAGCTGAATTAGTTGATTCGCGAGTAGACGATTTGCGCGGCGACTTGCGCTTAGCAGGCTGACTCTGAGTTATTGGTTCATCCTGAATAACTGGCTCATCCTTCACCGGGTCGGCAATCCTTGAAACATTTTTGAGAACCTGTTTCGCGTTCTGTTGACGCTTCGTTGATTTAGGAGTGAGCGATTTGCCGGACTGCTCTAATGCTTGAATGAGATGACTCATGCTCAGCGTTGTATCGTCCGAGGCAGCAAAGTTGAGCGCTGCATCATAGGCGATCGCCTCAATCTCCCCACCGGTTAGCTTCAACTGTGCCAGATGTTCCCAGTCGATCTGACGATCCAGGGGAACTTGGGTGGAGAGGAACTGCTGCCAAAGTTTAAGGCGATCGCCCTGACTGGGTAGCGAAAATTCCAGCACCCGATCTAAACGTCGCTGCCAAGACAACCGCACAGATTGCTGGAAAGGTGCTGTCAATAAAGTGATTGCTGGAGTCTGTTGCCGCTGATCCAGGAAACGGTGAATTTCAGCCTGCGGTAAGGATGACGAACGCCCCAGCCAGAGGTGAGCCGAGTGAATCAGCAGCACCTCCGGAGTTTCCGCCTCAATTTCCTCAAATAGTTGGCGGGAGTTAGTTGGATCGATTCGCGACAGGTCTACCTCCCATAGCGGCAAGTCCAAGGAATGGGCGATCGCCTCTGCTGCTGTGGTTTTGCCTGTTCCCGTTGCTCCTACCAACAGTGCCAGAGTGCCAGTGCGATCGCGATCAGCAGGCTTAATCAGGTTTGAATTCCTGGCATATTGCACCTGCTGACCCAGAAGCTGAAGCGTGTTGTGTAGCGGCTCCGGCAAAATCAAGTCTGTCCAAGTCGTGTTGACCTCACGACTGGAGAGTAAGGCAGGCAGAGGAGGGGCAATGAATTGACTGAGCAAGCAATCCAGCGCTTGCGTCGTTGGCTGCTCTGCCAGCAAATAGTCCACCAGCGGATCAGCCAGCTTTACCGGATAGTTGAGTACCGTATCGTTAGGAGCAGCCAGTAGTTTCAGCAAATTGTGCTGCAATAGTGGCGAAGCAGTGGTGAGGTGAATCCGGGCAGCCCGCCATTCCACATCGTTGCGGCAAAGCAGTCGCAGCACCAAGTCAACCGTCGGCAAGTCAGTTTTTGAGGCGATATCGTCCCCTTGTAAGTAACGATAAATTTTGGCGTAGCGGCGATTGATTTCGGGAGCTAGCCCCAGCAAAACCAGGTTTTTCTCGAACAAGGTGAGATTGAGGCGATCGCGCAACGACGGCAAGCCTAGAAAAATTCCCTGCTCTCGACTAACCTGAATCCGGTGTTCGAGCTGCTGCTGATAGCCCAGGCTAGACGTTTTGCCTGTGGACTGGGCTGGTGGGCGATGTTCGTCATAGGCAATGTTCTCCTTGAAGGACATGATCCCCTTCCACCAGTGGCTTGTTGCCCGATCGGCACGAGACTGAGAAAAGCGATCGACCTCCTTTGTTTCTTGCCGTTGCCGTGCTACCGCTAGCATCAGCACTCGGTCGAGCCACTGGAGTTCGGTCTTAAGGTAAGCCCAATTGTCAACAAATCGTTCTGCCTGTATTGGCATGGAAATACCCGCAGTTCGCTCTTCTATTGTGACCAGTTCCCCGGAAGATGGCGATCACACGTCTAAGATCGAGTCTCTAAAAGGCGTTCGGCATCACTGATCATTGGGAACACGCTCTGCCCTTTATGCAATTCCCTCTTCAGACATCGTGAATAGTTTTGCCCTACGTCTTTGGTACAATGTCAAGCAAGGTAAATATTTCTTAACCTTGAGACAATACAGAACAAACAAGCGCGATCGCCTTCACCTCAACTCGAAGGGATTGAACTAAGCCTTCACTGTTATAGAGGATCTAAATGTATGGAAAACCACTCTTCAGAACCGACCCTTTTCCTGGGAACTCTCAGAAGTGGACTTTGGCTATTTGGCGTTTCATGCTGGCTGTTCGGGGTCGTTGACCGCAGCATCGCCTCTTTTGCAGATGGCTATTTGTCTCCTTTAGATTCGGTACAGCTATTTACTGCCATTGCATTATTCATTAGCTGGCTCTTCCTAAAACCCACCTCGCTCAAGTTTCGCTTTCATAGCAAGTCCCTAGCACCCAACTCATAATCCCTAATCCCTTATCTCTCCCCCAGACCAGGCAGAACGCGATCGCAAAAAAATAGCGTTCCAGCCGTGACACAAAGCGGGATTGCCAGCAGGTTAATGAGGGGAATGCTGACCAGCCCTAAGCAAATTAGCCCAAAGCTGGCACTGGCAGGAAAATTTCGGGCTACAATGCCCAACTTGGTACGAAACCGAAATCGTCGGCGTTCCAAAGCTGGGTCTAAAAAGTCGAGACAGACGATTGTGGCTGCTAAGGCAATGCCGCCAACGGTAGCGATTACAGTTCCCACTCCCGGCGCAAAATTGAGTAGCAGGAGTGGTAGAGCGATCGCTGCTGTCAGAGCTAGTTTTTTGAGTTCAAAGGCGATCGCCCGCCAAATCTCTACAAAAATTCCTCCAACGCCCCCCGGCGGAATTACCGTTTTCCCAGTGCGTAGCTGCTCTAGCTCTTCAGACAATTTGCCGTACCACGGCGACCCCAGCAGCACACCGAACTGAAGCAGCACAAATCCGGTGAGCAAAAACAGCAGAATCGTTAGCAACACCCGCAAAACGACATCCAGGAAAGCCGCCCAGGCAGGTAGATTCTGAATTGCAGCATCAATTCCCTGGAAGCCAGCAAACAGCAGTCCGGCGTAGAGAGTGCCGCCTACAATCAGGTTTACCAGAATTGGCACCAGCACATAGCCCCGCAGCTTTGGCGTTTTTCCCAGGAGTGAGAGGGCACGAAAAGGATAAGTTGCGCCTGCAAATAGCCCACCTGGGGCTCTGATAATTGACAGCTCTGATCCTGGCTTAGATTTTTCCGTCATTGTGTCATGGGTCGTGTGATACAAAATCCGTCTTGTAAAGAAGCATTGTTGGGTGTACGGGCGAAGCATTCGGCAAAAGAATTGTGCTTCAGTGGTAGATTGTGACCGAATGCTTCGCCCCTGCCGATACCGCTATACAAACGGATTGGGTATGAGAGGGGACTTGCGATCGCCATTTACCTTCAACTTCGATCAAACAACCTACTGGACAACGTTTCTGTCGGCAAGGATATTTGAAAAGTCTAACTGTAACCCAAGAACGGGCAGGGGCGTAGTATTCGGCAAGGATGCTTGCTTGATTGCAGGGTATATCTGCCGAATGTCACACCCTTACAGAGAACAATCGCTACTTTTCAAACCAATTATTCGTTGGCTAGAGAAATGAGGCAACAGTCAATTCCGGATGAGAATTTGAGCCGTTGTATAAGGGAGCGGAAGCTTATATAGGTAACTTCTTTTATGCGCGTTCTCACCTTCGCTATGCTGTCTGGGCTAATGCTCATGGGGCTAACGGTCAATCAGGGGGTTATCTCGCGCTCAGCTGAGCTAAGTCCTGCTAGCTCAGAGGACTATGTTTTAGGGCAGGGCACACATCGCCGGGAAAGAACCTATCGGGGGAGCGGTCGCCGGGAAATTTTGGCATTTCCTACCACTTTGCATTCGGTAGAACAGGGATAGATTTTCAGATTTTCTACATTCACATACAAAACAAGGGGCTGAAGCCCCTTGTTTTTTAAAGTCTCGCTATTTTGCATCCATCCAGTTTTTTCCACTCCGGATTTCAACCCGGAGTGGCACAGTTAGCTCAACCGCTGACTCCATCGCAGATTTCACTTTGGGTTGGAGTTCTTCCCATTCGTCGGGTGGTACTTCAAACACCAGTTCGTCATGCACTTGCAGCAACAGCTTTGACTGGTAGCCTTTGAGCAATTCGTGCAGTTTCACCATTGCAATTTTGATGATGTCGGCGCTGGAGCCTTGAATTGGGGCGTTTGCTGCCGCTCGCAGCAGTCCAGCATCATATTGTCCTGGTGATTTAATTTTGCTCAGGTCGATTTCGTCAGGATCTTTATCACGCAAGCGAATGAGTTTATCGGTGGTGAAGTTGAAGTAGCGGCGACGACCTTTGATGGTGGTGACATAGCCGTTGGCGATCGCCTCTCGCTGCATTCTCAGCAAATACTCAAACACCAGAGGATAGCGTTCGTTGAAGCGATCGATAAAGCCCTGTGCCTCAATTCGGCTGACTCCTGCCTCTCGCGCAAACCGAGAAGCACCCATGCCATAAATCACGCCAAAGTTAATTACCTTCGCCATGCGGCGTTCTTCTGAGGTGATCGTCTCTTTCTCAAACAGCAGTCTGGCGGTCAGCGTGTGAATGTCCTGGTTGTTCCGATAGGTTTCTACCAGAACAGGTTCCTGGCTGAGGTGCGCGAGGATTCGCAGCTCAATCTGAGAATAGTCTGCTGCTACCAATAACCAGCCGGGTTCTGGCACAAACCCTGCCCGAATTTGCCGACTAAACGCTGTGCGAATCGGAATATTCTGCAAGTTTGGATTGGAGGAGGAGAGCCGTCCCGTTGAGGTAATCGCCTGGTTAAAGTCGGTGTGAATCCGCTGTGTTTCTGGATCTGCCAATAAGGGCAAGGCATCTACATAGGTAGACTTCAGTTTGATCAGGGTACGATGCTCCAGAATTGCATCCACGACGGGATGATCACCCTGAAGTTTTTCTAGAGTAGCCGCATCGGTGGAGTAACCTGTTTTGATTTTGCGTGACTTGCGGCGATCGAGCTTCAGTTTCTCAAACAGTAAGTCGCTCAACTGTTTGGGCGATCCCAGGTTAAATTTTTCGCCTGCTGACTCATACGCCTGCTGCTCAATTGTGTCCAGGTCTTTCTCCAGCCGTTTGGAGAATTCCTTAAGATAGTCTTTGTCGATGCGAACGCCGCAGTATTCCATCTCTGCCAGGACGGGCTCTAGCGGCACTTCGACTTCTCGAAATAAGCGATACAGATCTGGCAGTGGCTCCAGTTCTGCCCGCAGTTTGGGCATCAGGTGAAACGTGGTGTAGACATCCATGCCGCAATAAATAGCGACAGGAGGAATGTCCATATCCACCATCGTTTTGCCCTTGGGCACCAGATCGGTGTAACTCTGAGTGGCAAGGTTGAGGTAGCGCAGGACTAAATCGGTCAGGTTGTGGCTGGTGTCGGGATTTAGCACGTAGCTAGCTAGCATCGTGTCAAACTCAACGCCTGCTAAATGAATTCCCTGATTTCGCAGCACCAGGCGATCGAACTTGGCGTTTTGCAGCACCTTGGGGTAGTCGGCACTTTCCAAAATTGGACGCAGCGCTTCTAAGGCAGTGGCTTTGTCCAAGTTTTTGCCTGACTTGTGACCGACAGGAATGTAAGCCATGTCTGACAGACCTTCACCCCAACAGCAGCCAATGCCGACCAGATTGGCGATTCGGGCATCCACCGCATCGGTTTCGGTGTCCCAGGCAACGGGAACAGTGGAATCTTTGCAGGTTTTAAGCCGCTTGACGAGCGCTTCGAGTTTCTCAGGCGTGTCGATGATTTGAGGCTGAATGTCTACTGCTGCAACCTGCTGGCTGGCTTCAGTATCTTCTGGGCTGAAGAACCAGAGGTCTTCACTGTTGGTGTTGAAGTTAAGCGGGTTAGTTGAGGGTGGTTCGTCCGCAGCATCGTCTGTATCGTCGGTTGCTTCGTCGATCGCCTCGCCTCCAAACGTCTTCTGTATTTTGGGAATCTGCCGAATAAACTGGCGGAATTCTAGCTTTTCTAGGAGGGGGAGGAGGCGATCGCCATCAAACCCTCTTAGTTTGCAGTCTTCGATGTCCACCTCCACTGGCGCGTCGAGGTGAATTTGCGCCATGTACTGCGAATGTAGCGCCGACTCTCTGCCCTCTTCTAGCTTCTTTTTGACTGCGCCTTTGATCTGGTCGAGAGACGCGTAGATTTGCTCTAGAGAGCCATATTCGTTCAGCAGTTGAACCGCAGTCTTTGCGCCAATTCCCTTCACACCCGGAATGTTGTCAGACGAGTCGCCACATAGCGCTTTGTAATCAACGACCTGACTGGGCAAAATTCCTAGCTTTTCCTTCACTTGCTCCGCGCCGAATTCGTTTGCGCCCGTGTTAGCACGAGCAGCAAAGGCATTGCTCAGGTACAGCACCGTCGTCTTTTGGTCGGAATCAATCAGTTGAAACAAGTCTTGATCGCCGCTGAGAATTTTTACCCGATAGTTTACTGCATTGGCACGACGAGCTAGCGTTCCTAAAATGTCGTCTGCTTCATAGCCCGCAATGGCTAGCACCGGCAGATTGAAGGCATCGAGCAATTCCTGGAGGTTTTCCAGGTCAGGCATGAAGTCTTCGGGGGCATCGGGGCGACCCGCCTTGTAGGTTTCGTCTGTCTGGTGGCGGAAGGTGGCTTCTCCCCGGTCAAAGGCGATCGCCACGTACTGCGGCTTCTGGCTTTCCATCATGTCAAGCATGGATTTGAGGAAGCCGTAACAGACGCTTGTGGGAATGCCCGTTGAGGTACGCAGTCCGCCATCTCGCCCTCTGGCATGGGCGAAATAAGAGCGAAAGGCAAGGGAGTGCCCATCGATCAGGACAAACAAGGGGGAGGAGGAAGATTGCTGCATAGCCTTGATTTTAACGCCCCATTCGCTCAGGTAGAACGCCTGCTGTAGGGGCGAACGACCGTTCGCCCCTACAGGGAATGTCGCCTGGTTTAGTTCAAGTCGGGATCGCTGCGTCGGCTGCTGATATTTCTGAATCGAAGGGATTCTGCGCCAGAGTCGGGTTTGGAGCGATCGCCCTCAATATAAATCACCACTTTCACTG
The DNA here is from genome assembly GCF_014696015.1 of Oculatella sp. FACHB-28. Classification (NCBI taxonomy): domain Bacteria; kingdom Bacillati; phylum Cyanobacteriota; class Cyanophyceae; order Oculatellales; family Oculatellaceae; genus Oculatella; species Oculatella sp. FACHB-28. The sequence continues at coordinate 12,810 of NZ_JACJPJ010000074.1, forward strand.
CTCCGTAGCGCTCCCGAATCGCTGCCTCTACCCGTTCAGCGATTGAGCGAGCGACAGACATAAACTCTGGGTGTAGCGCCAGGGACATTTCAACTAACACCTGACGACCCACCAGCCCTTTCGAGCGAATTTTTTCGCAGTGGGTAACGCCTTCGACCTGCCGGGCAATTTGTGACAAAACTTCGGGGGCGATCGCCACCTGCCGCACCAGCCAGGGCAACTGCCAGTTGAGCATTCGCCAATAGCTGCGGATGCTCATGAGCACAAGGGCGATCGCCAGCAGCGGGTCAAGCCAGACATAGCCGCGCCAAACGCCAACCAGTCCGACGCAAACCAAAACCGTCAACCAGGCATCTTTTAGCACATGATTAGCATTGATTTGTAGTGCCTGATTTTCTAATAGCCGAGCTTCGTAGCGCTGAAACCACACCATACACAGGTTGATGGCCACCACCACGACCAAAAGCTGAATCAGCGGCATGCTGATCTCTACCGGAAACTGCGATTCTAATCCTTGAGTGACCACGTCAAGCTGCTGCACCGACAAAACCAGCAAGCTAAACCCAGAAAATCCTAAAAACGACGCAAGCAGCAGCACCCCCGCTGTTTCTCGCCTATCGTGAGTCCAAATTTCTCGCCCTGACGTGCGATAGGAGGAGGCGATCGCGGACAGACTCAGCACGATACTAAAGCTATCGATCAACGTATGCAGCGATTCTGCAAGCAGACTGAGCGATCGCGTCGCCCAGCCAGCCCAAAGTTTCACTGCCAAAACTAGCAGTGTCAGCCACAGTGTCGCGAACAATACTTGATAGCTCGCCCTGCGTCGATTTCGTGCCTCACTCATAGCCCAAAGGCTAGCACGGAAGGGGTTCCCTGAATTAGGGGTCAAACCCCCAAAGTAGACAGGCGATTCTTTGTGCCTCTAACCGTTAAAGTGAGAATTGCTGAGTTGAACCAAACCATGATGCAGCAAGATAGGTTGGCGATCGCTTCTGAAAGCGCTTCTAGCAGTGAGATTGGTCAGATTCAGCTTTTGGTCTTAGACATCGACGGTACGATTGCTGGGGAATCTAATCAAATTCGCCCAGCGGTAAAACAGGCAATCCGCGCAGCTCAGGCGAAAGGGGTGCAGGTGGCGATCGCCACTGGCAGAATGTATCAGTCTGCTTTGCGGTTTTACGAAGAAGTTGGCTCTAGTCTGCCGCTACTAGCTTATCAGGGCGCATTCATCAAAAGCCCAGTCGATCAGAAGGTATATCGCCACTACCCGGTGTCGCGACAGACGGCTCACCAAATGCTCGACTACTTTGAGCAAACCGAGTTAAAGCGGTTTCTCTCGATTCACTTTTACATCGACGATCAGCTTTATGTAAGAGAAATCACTTCAGAAACTGAGGCGTATGCAGAGCGGTCGGGCGTAGTACCGATTCCAGTTGGCGATCTGCGGCAGGTGCTAGACCGCGAACCGACTAAGATTTTGGCGCTGAGCGACGACATTGAACTGATCGACCAATTGCTCACTTCCTTACGTCAGCGCTATACCCCTGCCGAGCTTTACTTCACGAAATCAGTTGCCACCTTTTTTGAAGTGGCAAACCCGCTGGTCAATAAAGGGGTCGCCGTGCGCTATCTGGCAGAAGAAATGCTGGGACTGCAACCTGAAAACGTGATGACGGTTGGCGATAATTTCAACGATGTTGAGATGCTGGACTATGCCGGAATCGGTGTGGCAATGGGCAATGCCCCCGCTGAGGTGCAGACCTACGGCAACTGGGTTGCGCCGAGCGTTGAAGCAGACGGGGCGGCAGTGGCAATCGAGAAGTTTATTCTTTAGTTCGACTTGATCCAATTTGATTACGTCGAGAATTGCTTGCTGACTAATCGCTGATGAGACATTTGGGCAATGTCGATTGCGGGTGTGCATGACCACATGTCCTCTAGAGAAAGAGCTGAGGCTTGAGTGGCGATCGCCTCTATCTCCAATGCCATCTTATAAAGAATGGACTGTGCGCCCAAGTGCCCTAAAACGCCCAGGCGGATTGCTGCACCGACTAAACCAGTCACGAAACTGTGGAGAAACGCAAAACTGGTGTCTCTCTCACTTAAGTGAACGGCACGACCCACCATTGCAAACACAATTGGATGTAAACCGGGAGTGTCGTGAGTATCAATATCCTCCTGGAATGCTACCAGTTGGGCATCGTTCCAGGTTGATTGCGCCACTAACAACAATGCTTGTCCACTCCGGCATTGAGCTTCACGGGTTGCCTGAATTAAAGTCTGAGCATATAACTGTTGGTCGGCTCGTCGAATTTCGCTGAGATCATTGGCGGCACTAGCACGATAGGCATGAATCAAAGCAATTAAATCTGAGCAACCCACTTTGTTATGCAATAGCAACTGAAGAAATGCTTCTACATCTTGAGCAGAGCGAATTTGGTCAGTTTGCACCATCGCTTCTAAACCGTGGGAAAGCGTAAAAGAGCCTGATGGGAAAAAGGAATCAGACAATTGCATCAGGGCTAGACGGGAATCAACCATAACTATTAGTGATGCGTATGTGGCGAGAATTGCAGCGGGGCATCGGGCGATCGCACCTCATAGTCAATACACAAACCTGGAATATTGATGTTTTTCACCGTTGCTTCCATTACGGCTGGATCAGCCACCATTTCTAGATAAATGCGATCGCCCTGCACCAAAATTGGCCAATGGTGATTGCCAAGAACATGACCCAAATAAATTAGGTCAATGGCATGACCCATTACATCACCGTTAAAGCCCAGTACCATGACCGTTTGGGTATGGAGGTGAATTAACAACAGTTGTCCGAGCTTGGTGATAAACACATCTCCTGTACTGAGGAACTGTTCGCGACTTTTGATAATGCCAAGCTCAACACCCGTTGTCGAGTGGGCATGAATCCGACCTTTGGCCCGATCGTCGGTCTGCAAATAGACTTCTAATAAAGCTTCTGCTTGTCGAGCCTGCGCTACTTGCTGCTGTAAAGCTGAGTTCGTTGCTTGATTACCCAAATAGGTTTCTGCCAGGATTGTCATTTTGGAATCTCTGGTAAAGCAGGTTGACTACTCAAATGCCGAATCTGGGTTAGAGCATGGCTGATGTAAGCTTTCAAGACTGGCACGTTAGATGCCATTGCTCTGACCAGTAAGCCGTTACAGTTTGGCAAAGCAGAACTGGCAGCAGTGAACGCCTGTTTTTGGGCAAACTGCTCTAAATCCAGAGCCAGAGATTGCAAATCAACTCCGGGCATAACCAGAATCAAATTAGCGAGAATGGGTTGAGGCGCAAAGATAGAACCGTAGGCTCCACATCTATCCTGTCCCTTTAACTGCATAGCATCGGTGAAGACCAACGCTCCAGCAGGAGTATAGACCTGCAACCGATTAAAATAACGCTGAAACTGGAAACATTCTCCTCGCGCTAACCGACCGGGAACTATGATTTCGCTCAGAAACAGACTTCCGGTGGGTGCCAGCGTCACCCGCATCGTTTGCTCCAAACTGGCATCACGATACAAAATGATTGGCTCTGGGAGAAACTCTAAACTGGCATCAGTACCAACCTCGACGTCATAGTGCAGGCGGGCAAACTGGGCGACCGGCATCTGATGCACCTTGGTAGCCGACTGGTCGGTGAGATACAGACTGGTGCGATCGCCTAACCGAACGCTAATTTGAAACTGATCACCCGCTAACAATCCAGGTGACGAATTCATGATGTAAAGATAGGCACGATGAGTATCTGTAGGATCAAGCCGCAACGAACGGGAGAGCCTGAACGGATAGGTAGCATACTGCCGATACACAAAAGATTGATTGAATTGATCCAATCCAATCTGCAAACTAAGATGTTTCTGCGATGACTGATCGGGTGCAGCGATTGCCGGATTAACACTTGCCGGATTAACACTTGCCGGGTCAATAAGTTGAGCAACCATACTTGTTTTTTTAATTCTTAATACCTGTTTAATCCCTGTTTCCGCTGAGTGACTAAGCCATTACTCGGACGGGTTGAAACAGCAATTGGTTAAAGATAAACTGCACCACCTGGTCCAATCCTTCACCTGTTTTACAGTTGGTATAGGCGATCGGCTTGCCGCGTCGTCGTTCTGAGGCTTCACGCTGAATTAAAGCCAAGTCAGCACCCACATAAGGGGCAATGTCAATCTTGTTGATCACCACTAAGTCTGCCTGCATAAAACCGGGCCCATTTTTGCGGGGAATGTCATCGCCTGCACCCACATCCAGCACAAAAATGTAGGCATCAATTAAGTCGTAGCTAAAGGTTGATGCCAGATTATCACCCCCACTTTCGACAAAAACGAGATCGAGTTCTGGGAACGATCGCTCCAGGTTGCGAATAGCCAGCAGATTCATCGTCGGATCTTCGCGAATGGCGGTATGGGGGCAGCTACCCGTTTCCACACCAATAATACGATCGCTGGGCAAAAAGCCTTTACGTTTAAGGCGATCGGCATCTTCTTGAGTCAGCAAATCATTAGTGACGACTGCCACTTCAATTCCCTGCTGCATTAGCAAAGGCACCAACCGTTCCAGTAAAGCTGTTTTACCACTGCCAACCGGGCCACCCACTCCTAAACGAGCCACTGATTTTTGCATCACTTTCTCCTTCAAGCTGGGTTTACCGGAAAATGTAGAGCCGACCGAGGGGCACCCGCGAGACGGGTTCACAAGTGGCAATTTCACCATTCACCCGCACCTGAAATGTGTCTGGATCAACCTCTATGTCGGGGCAGGCATTGTTGTGCAACATATCCGCTTTACTTAGCGATCGCGTCCCTTTTACAGGTAATAGCTGTTTGCGGAGCTTCAGCTTATCCGGCAAGCCCTGATCCAATGCAGTTTGGGTAACAAAGCAAAAAGAAGTGGATTGCTTAGCACTGCCAAAACTGCCCCACTGCGGACGGTAGAGAATCGGTTCGCAGGTCATTAGCGAAGCATTAGACTCGCCCATTGGCGACCAGGCAATAAACCCACCTTTGATGATAAGTTCCGGTTTGATGCCGAAAAAGCCCGGTTGCCACAGCACGAGGTCAGCGATTTTGCCCGGTTCAATTGAACCCACATGAGCATCAATCCCACAAGTTTTAGCTGGATTAATTGTGTACTTTGCCAGGTATCGCAAAATCCGCTGATTGTCGTTGCGATCGCTATCTTCGGGGAGTGCGCCTCGCTGGTCTTTCATCTTTGATGCCAACTGCCAGGTACGACAGATCACTTCACCAATTCGCCCCATCCCCTGACTGTCAGACCCCATCATGCTGATTGCGCCCATGTCATGCAAGATATCTTCAGCAGCGATCGTTTCAGCCCGAATCCGCGATTCGGCAAAGGCGACATCCTCCGGCACCTTTGGATTGAGGTGATGGCAGACCATAACCATATCCAGGTGTTCATCAAATGTGTTGACCGTGTAAGGATTTGTGGGATTGGTTGAAGATGGCAGACAGTGCGAGTAGCCAGCCACCTTGATGATGTCAGGGGCATGTCCACCCCCTGCACCCTCAGTGTGATACATGTGAATGGTGCGTCCCCTGATCGCCGCCATTGTGTCTTCCACATAGCCCGACTCATTTAACGTATCGGTGTGGATTTGCACCTGAAAGTCGTACTCATCGGCAACCGAAAGACAGGTATCAATTACGGCAGGCATCGCCCCCCAGTCTTCATGGATTTTGAGCCCGATCGCGCCCCCTTCAACCTGTTCAATTAAACTGGCAGGAAGGCTAGAACTACCTTTACCTAAGAAACCAAAGTTCATAGCAAAGCCTTCGGAGGCTTGCAGCATCAAGCCCATATTGTAGGCTCCCCCCGAACAGATACCCACCGTTACCGGCCCCAGTCCCCCACCGATCATCGTCGTGAGTCCGCCAGAAAGGGCTTCGGCACAGAGTCCAGCACTGTCAAAGTGAACGTGACAGTCAATGCCGCCTGGTGTGGCAATCAAACCTTCTGCCGATCGCACATCCGTATTGGCACTAATCACCAGATTGGGCTGCACGCCCTCCATCACGCCAGGGTTACCCGCTTTACCAATGCCGACAATTCGCCCATCTTTGATGCCAATGTCTGTCTTGACAATGCCCTGTATCGGGTCCATCAGCACCACATTCGTGATCACCAGATCTAGTGCGCCTTCAGCGGCTGTAATACCGGGAGCCAACCCCAAACCATCACGCAGGGTTTTGCCGCCGCCAAACACACATTCATCGCCGTAAACCGTCGTATCTCGCTCGACTTCAGCGATTAAAGACGTATCTCCTAACCGAATGCGATCGCCCACTGTAGGGCCAAATAACTCGGCATAACGCTCCCGGCTAATTTCCATGATCTTCCTCTGATGACACCGTGCTGTAACCTAGCGATCGCACTCGCTCTAGCGCGGTTTCTTTAGCATTGGGCACCTCCAACGCCTGATTCACCAAGTTATTGAGTCCATGCACATAGCGCGTCCCCCCGATCGCAACTAGAGCTACCGCTTTGGTATCGCCCGGTTCAAACCGAATTGCCGTGCCTGCCGGAATATCTAGCCGAAACCCATAAGCTTCAGCCCGATCAAATTGCAAGGCGCGATTCACTTCAAAAAAGTGGTAGTGAGAGCCGACCTGGATGGGGCGATCGCCCAGATTTGCTACCGTCAGCGTTATGGTGTCCCGTCCAGCGTTGATTTGTAGAGTTCCAGGAACACACAGCACCTCACCTGGAAAAGGATTTGAAGCATTTGCTGTCACATCTGCCATAGTCGTTTCAAGTTCCAGCGCTACGAATCGGATTGTGAATACTGATCAGCTTAGTGCCATCAGCAAAATGGGCTTCCACTTGAATCAGCGGAATCAGCTCGGTGACACCGGGCAGCACATCCTCAGTAGTCAGCAAAGTTGCACCCTCAGACATGAGCTGAGCCACTGATTTGTCTTCGCGCGCGCCTTCAATTAGAGCATCGGTAATGTAGGCGATCGCTTCAGGGACATTCAGCTTTATCCCTTTTTCCCTACGGCGACGGGCAATTTCTGCCGCTGTAAAAATCGTTAGCCGCTCCATTTCTCTGGGAGTTAAGTACATGTCAACTCTCCACACCGTTCTAAGGACATCCGCATTACACTGCTTCTTTCCGAACGAATGAGTAGCAGAAGTTACAAAAGCGGCATTACTCAGAATCTCTCTGAGTTCCTCTCACAATTTGTTCAAATTCCTCTAGTGAAGTTACGGCGATCGCTTGTCTTAATCGCTCTTTTAGGACCGTGATCTCCGTGTTGCGTGTCAATTCCTGAGGTAGTTCACGCGCCCTCTCACCAAATCGAGCGGTTAATACTTCTGCGATCGCTTCTAAAACTCCTTCTTCACGCCCTTCTTCACGCCCTTCTTCAAGTGCTTCTTGATAAACTCGCGTTTGCTTTAATTCACCTAGTCCTAGCATGGTTTCAATCTCCTCTCGACTCAGATGGCTGAACTTATACACAATGATAGTTTCAACTAGCTCAACAAATTCTTCACGAGTCATTCCCGTTACTTCTTCTTGCTGTGCCCGTGCAATCAGCCGTCTGGCTTGAGCAGGCGCAGTTTCCTCCGGTTCAACTACCAGTTTGGTAGTTTCTAAACCTAGTGAGAGTTCATGCTGAGTATCTAGCTCGTCCAGGTAAACTCGTCTCACCTGGGAACTATCTAATAGCACTGTGTACAGTTTTGATTCATCTGGCTCCGTACTGCGACTGGGATAGATTAAAACTGCTTCCCAGTCGTCAGTGTCAGGGTTTTGAGCCAGGTAGAGGAAAATTTCGGCAAAAACTCGATGGTAAAGCTGCGGGTCTTTCTGAAATTGCACCTCAATAAAATAGACCGGACGGTTGGTGGACTGATTGATAGGCAACAACACTCCATCAATCCGAAAAGCGGTCTGTTTTAGCTCAACGGAGCGAAATTCGTAGCCAGTTGCCTCTGCGGGCGATCGCTCGATCAGTTCAAACACTAATCCGGGTGCCGTTTGAAACATGCGATAGAAAAGGCTATCTGTTTTCATAGCTTTCTACCACGTTCAACTACGATTCGCGTCCTGAAGCCCAAGTATCACGCCACTTGACGGTGCCTTCACTGGCAATCACCCAATGACGAGTCACCAGATTTTCGCGCAGCGGCGCTTGTCCCTGCCGCCACAACGCATACTTGTAGTTGATTAGCTTTCCGGCACTCTCGTTAAAGGGAATTTCGCCAAACCAGGTGTTGGTGTTGATATATTCCAGTGGATAGGCTTTAGCGATATCCCAGTTGCCCAACTCTGGACAGTTACCTGTGACCACCACAATCTCACCAGGTTGAGTCTCTACTCCGTTGAGCTGTGCTCGCACAATCGTTTGAGCTTTGATCCGTTCTCCTACATGACTAATGACGATGACACCGCGTGCCGCAAGCTCTAATCCATGTATCTTGCCGTCTTTTGCTTCATACTTGCAGCGGGTTAAGACGCAGGTATGTTCACCATCGGGCAACTCGGTGTCAACCTCATCAAGTGTCACCGCTTCACCGCGATTGAGCACTACAAAACAGAAGGAATCCCGATAACGTCGCACATAACAGTAGACATCAGGAGTGAGATATTTTTGCCAGTGACCGCCTAGCGATATGGCAGGATTGAGTCGCCGCAGTCCAGAGAGCAGACGAATCGAGCGATACAGGTCGGTGTCAGTATCCCAGAACTGCATCATTGGGCGGTTGTAGGGATCGTTGCCGCCGTCGGTGTCGTCGTGCAGATATTGTTCGGTGCCGTAATAGATGCAGGGAATGCCACGGGCGGTCATGACGAGGGCGATCGCCACTCTTAACATCTCTGGATCAGGGTTGAGTGACTGAAACCGGGGCATGTCGTGGTTATCGATGAACGTAATCAGTTCATTGGCACCGCTGTAGCGATGATCCTGGTCAAAGATATCCTGAATGACATGAAAACCATCTTCTGCACCCTGCGCTAGCGCTGCCCGAATTGCTACACACAGCCCAAAGTCCAACATGGTCATGCCGGAGTGGTTAGCAAATTCGACGGAGCGATCGTCCGCTGGATGGCTATAAATCCACTCACCAAAGGTAAACACATCTGGTTTGTGCGCCTGAATATCAGCGTTAAATTCTTGCCAAAACCAGATTGGCATGTGTTTTACTGTATCGACCCGCAGCGCATCTACCCCTCGATCAAGCCACTGTTTAATCGCCGACTTGATGTAATTGCGGTAATCGGTATTGTTTTCGTTGAATGTAGCTAAGCCGGAAAGCTCACAGTTTTGTACCTGCCAATCGTCTTCCCAGTCAACCACTTCGCCGTAGTGGTGATACCAGTTATTTTTGTCGTCGTAGAAGTCAGCAATTTTCACCCCGTCGTCGTATAGTTCACCTTTAACGCCGCTGATGTCTGGACTGCTGTGGTTACAAACAATATCTAGCACCAGTTTCATATCGCGCTGATGCATCTCATCAACCAGCTTGTCAAAGGTGGTGTTTCGCTCATCTTGAGTTTTATTTAGAGAAGGCTCCTCGTCCTTGCCGATGAAACGAGGGTTGATGCGCTTAAAGTCTTTTGTCCAATAGCCGTGAATCGCGGCACTCTCAATGAACAAATCTTCAATCTGCTCAAACAACGGGGTTAACCAGATTGCCGTCACGCCCATCTGTTTGAGGTAATCGAGCTTGTCAATCACACCCTGCAAATCTCCACCCCAATATTTGCCCCATTCTTGGCGGTTCGGGTCGTATAGCTCTGGGTTAGGCCCCTCACTGTTGGCCGGATCACCGTCATAAAAGCGGTCTACGACAAGGAAGTAAATAGTCTCCTGGCGAAACTCAATGTCGCGGGTGTAGAGAAATTCCAGGTCAATCTCGACATCGGTTGTGCGCTGTTCCTCTACAAGCGCCTCTACTTTTTCTCCGGCATCTGCAACTTCGTATTGATTAGATGAGCCTTTGGCAGGAGGGGTAGTAACCATAGGGTGTTGGGAAGGGGTGAGAGTGAAGCTGGATTTATTAAAGCAAATCTTTACCCAGTGTAAAGTCTAACCCTGCTCAGTTCTATCCCAGACATTCAAACTTGTATGCTAGATATGGCGATCGCCTACTATCTAGAAGGATTGTCAGGACGCAACTGGTCTTGCTGCCAAGAAATGGGGTTGTGGTGAACGTATCGGCGGATGTCATGCAAAGATTTTTCGTTGCGGATGATGTGTTCGTAATAGTTGCGTTGCCAAACTACAGAACCGGATGTATCCCGGATCAAATTAATCCGTTTTGTGGAAACAGTCTTAAATGCCCCAACTAAACGCCCCAAGGATTTACGTGTTGTAGCGTCTTCGGTAGGGGCGTTTCGCGAAACGCCCCTACGGGGATCATCGGTCAACACCAGGATGCCGTGAAGGTGGTTGGGCATGACAATCCATGCATTTAAATGAACATAGGAATATTGCGTTGCCAACCAAAGATACACACCTGCCACAACTTGCCCTAGCTCATTCAACTGCATCTCACCGTCGACGATTTCGCCAAACAAACATTCCCGTTGATACGTACAAATGGTGATGAAATACATTCCTGCGGAGGTGTAATCATACCCCTTCAATCTGATCGATCGCCGATGATGGTTGTCCGGGTCGTATTTCACAAAATTCTGCCCCTGTAATCAATTGGTAGCAGAATTTCCGAATGCAGAGGGGCGATCGCACCCCAACAGCTTCTCCTAAATCAAGTTACGAAGGCTCATCGTCTTGAGCAATGCGCCCTAGATAGAGGACAATGAATTCTTTTGCAGCGGCTTCATTGAGGGTTTCCAAGGCAGTCACAATATCAGGGATCGATTCTGCTAACGGATCTCTGGTTTCGTTGAACCATTGATTAACAGTTGCACGATTAACACCCATAACAACTGCCAACCGATTTTGGCTGATGCCATAGGTTGTAAGGACTTGTCTTAGTGCTTTTCCCGCTCTTCCCATGCCCCTAATCGTGTCAGAGAGGCATAACCAAGTAAATGTTCTCAATTGAAAACAGAATTGAATAATGAAATGTTCTCAGTTGAAAACAATTGGTACGCTTTAAGCGTGGAAGAAAATGCCAGAAGAATTTCCCCTGAATGCTGATGAAAACCCGCTCGATGCCGTGTTGGACAGTCACTCCCGTTCCCAAAAGCGATCGAACCAGATGATTTTGATTGGTGCGCCTGCCTGGGTCAAAAAGATTATTCACCTGATGCACGTTGCCAGAATTGCAGAGGTGAGAGATTGGTCAAGGTTAATGCCAACCCGCAATCCCAACGAGGTAATTAGCCTGATGCAGCGACCTAGAGTAGAGGAATAGGAGACGATTGCACTCCTGATTCTGGCTATTGCAGTTTCAAAAGTGATGCTTCGAGTTAATTTGATTGACGGCGTTGCAGTTCATTCCAAGGTAACAAGAGCGTATCTTCAATTTCAGCCCGGACAGAACCGCTAACGGCTCCCTCAATTTTCATCAGGTCAACAAGAAACTTGTTGGCATCGTAGTAGCGTTGCAGTTGTTGCCGTTGGACCTCTGTAAACTGCCAATCATGACCAAGATTGCGATATTCAATCATTACCTGACGCAGTTGCTCAACCCACTGCTCTCCATTGGTTTGCCACCATCGCCAGAACTTAATAGGGTCTTTGGGGAGGGAGCCTCTGAGTTGCTCAATCTGAGTTGTTAATTCTGAACTGAATTTGCGGTCGCGGGCAAGGGCGCTAATAAAGGTGCGGTCGCGGGCGAGAGGGCGGGCAAGGTCGAGGTCAACGTGGAGGGTGCGGGGGTGGATGCGGTCGCGGGTGAGGGCGCGGACGAGAGCAACGTCGAGGGCGATGGCGCGGTCAAAGGCGCAGGCAAGGTCGAGGACACGGGCAAGGGTGCGGTCAAAGGCGCGGGCAAGGTCGGGGATATAGGCAAAGGTGCGGTCAAAGGCGCGAGCGATGGCACAGTCAAGAGCAAAATAAAAGGCTCGAATGGCAGCAGATCTATAAGGTGCTTGGATAGATTCTGCTTTCTGAAACACCCATGTTAAAAATTGAGTTATTTTTGATTCATGAACAATTGATTGATCAATTGCCTGTTTAATCAGCCGTAGTAAACGATCCGCAGGTTGTTGAGATTTCACCAATTGCTTCACGACCTCCTGCCATTGCTGATTTGCAATCTTCTCAGCCAATTGTTTAGGAGGAAGTCGAATCAGCCATTGAAACGTAAAATATTCCTGAAAGGTTAGATGGGAGAATGACCACAACTCATCTGCCCGTTCAATCAACAACCCGTGCTGCGCTTCGATAGTTTTTAATGCAGCAACTCCCTCTTGGCGGTTGACGAGGTGCAGCAGTTGAGTGATTTGATCTGCAATTTCATCCTGCTTGAACAACACAAAATTCTTTGGATTTTCAAACTTGTGAGCCGCAATTGTCATCAACAAGTTTTCTTTCTGCTCAATACTCAGTCGGCGATAGGTTTCATTTCCCAATTCCCAGTCATCAATTGGCTTCTCCTCATTCCATCGGTTCAGCATCAGTTTGATGCCCTTCTGGTAAAGCCAGTTTCTATCTGATGGAATTTCCCCCTCGTCCTGTAATACCAAACATGTGAGACTCAACAACACTGGAGTTAACGTCAGTTCCTGCAATGCTGAGCTATTATCAACAGCATTTTTAATCGTTTCCCATTGCTGTGTAGCTATCGTCTCAGATTTGCCATTTGCCTTAAACCAATTTTGGACAAACTGTTGTACTTGCTCTGGACTAAACTCTGCTACTTCCACTGAGGTAAATCCAACTGGAATCGGAGTTATTACCTGAGTACGGCAGGTCAAAGTAAATCGGTTCTTAGGATAATCCTCTGCTATCTCACGAAGTTGATCCTGCACATTGCGTCGTAGATTGCTTGTAGGCACTTCATCCAAACCATCCATCAATATCAGAAGCTTGCCTTGAGTTAAAAGAACTTGCAGCGGCAACGCATTTAATTGCTGTTGTAATGCTTCAATCTGCTTTTTCTGTTGCTGCTTTTCTTCCAAAGATAAAATGCTTCGTTGTAACTGTTTAATTTGCTCCTTCAAGGTTCTAATTTGATAACCTTCATCCAGCCCTAATTCTTCACCAATTGCATTCAACAACTGCCACTGCTCAGCCCGAATTTGGCGAAACTCAATTAAGACCGCAATCAAGTCCGGTTGAAAACGATCGCTGCACCAATCTACTGCTAGGTGTTTTAGGAAAGTAGTTTTTCCCGATCCCGGTTTACCCAGGATTACTAATTTGGGATTTTTATCAGCAAACTCAAAGCCCTCGATACGTTGAATCCGATCGCCCATCCCCAGACGATCGTTCCGCAAATCGAAGGTCTCCAACAATTTCAACTGCGATACCTGATAGGTATGAGGTGGTCGCTTCAATATCCACACATCCACATAAAGCTGGTCAACGCTAATCTCCTCACCGCTCAGCAAGCGCATCCGGCTATGTTGGTTCAAGATTTTCTGTCGGCAATGCTCCCGAACCTGGTGGGTCAAGTTATCTAGAGGTTGTAGGAACGGTGAAGGGCGATCGCTGCTGTCAGTTGCCCGTTGCTTTTGCCAAATTTCTTCCCGCCTTCTCAGCTCATCCTTTAATCGGTTCTCCTTAACAGGTCCACTCCCGGAAATGCCAAACTTCCTGTATATCCCTGTCAAACACGTATTAACCGCCGATTCTTGTACATAAAGACTCTCAGCAATTTCTAAGCGCGTCTTCCCCTTCCCAAACAAAGCCAGAAAAACTTCAGTCTCACGATCGGTGAGTTGTTTTTCTTTTACCAATTCAGTCAAAAACGGCACCGAAAAAGCCATGCTGTCGTTGGTAAAGCAATTGGAGTTACAGCAATTCTATCTTCTGCCAATTAGATAAGTCAGGATAAGTCAGCCCATGTCAGGACAAGTCAGCGAATCCCTGACTTAACTCAGGGAAATAGGTCAGGCAAGAGTAATCCAGAGTAGTGACAGTTCAGCAAGCAACCCCAAATGTTTATGAAAAAGCCACTTCTTACCCTCGCTACTGTCATTACGGCTACCGCTGCAGGCATCAGCCTTTCCCTTGCCACCCTACCTAACCCCACAGATATTCAAAAGCAACTGAGCAATACAACAAACATGATTGCGATCGCCGGAACAACAGCAATTTTTGGGTTGCTTGACGATGAGGATAAAGACAACAGTACTAATCGTTGATCTTCTCGCTAGCTAAGTTTATTGATGAGGGAGGGCGATCGCTCTCCCTCCACCAACCTTGAACCACTCAATCCAAGAAGCAATTCCCTCAGCAAGCGGGTAGTAAGCTCTGTAACTGACAAGCAGTTCGCAAAAAATCTGTGCATCCCTAACAGGAATTGGGTTGAATTGGTTGCATAATATTGACTTTAGTTGTTAGGGCAAAAAGTCATGGGTCGCGCCAAAAAGGTTGTATTGGCTTATTCCGGTGGGGTAGACACCTCCGTCTGCATTCCCTACCTGAAGCAAGAATGGGGAGTTGAAGAGGTGATCACGCTGGCTGCTGATTTGGGGCAGGGAGACGAACTAGAGCCAATTCGCGAAAAGGCGCTAAAGTCGGGTGCCACGCAGTCTTTAATCGCAGATGCGACAGAGCGGTTTATTCAAGACTATGCGTTTCCGGCAATTCAGGCAAATGCGCTGTACGAAAACCGCTATCCCCTCTCAACCGCACTGGCGCGTCCGCTAATTGCCAAACTGCTGGTAGAAGCAGCGGCAGAGTATGGTGCCGATGCAGTAGCGCATGGCTGCACGGGCAAGGGCAATGACCAAGTGCGGTTTGATGTGTCGATCGCCGCTCTAAACCCAGACCTTAAAGTGCTGGCACCCGCCCGTGAATGGGGCATGAGCCGGGAGGAGACGATCGCCTACGGAGAGCAATTTGGCATTCCTTCTCCAGTGAAAAAGTCTTCGCCCTACAGCATCGATCGCAACTTGCTGGGACGCAGCATTGAAGCCGGACCGCTAGAAGATCCCTGGAATGAGCCGCTGGAAGAGGTGTTTTTGTTAACGAAGGCGATCGCTGACACTCCTGATGAGCCAGAGTATGCCGAAATCAGCTTTGAGAAAGGGCTTCCTGTTGCGCTCAACGGTCAAATGCTGTCTCCGGTAGACCTGATCAGCCAGTTGAATGACCTGGCAGGCAAGCACGGCGTCGGTCGCATCGACATGATCGAAAACCGTTTGGTCGGCATCAAATCACGAGAAATCTACGAAGCTCCGGCTTTGCTCGTGCTGATTCAAGCCCATCGGGATTTAGAAAGCTTGACCCTGACTGCTGATGTGAGTCACTACAAGCGCGGGATTGAGGAAACCTATTCTCAACTGGTCTATAACGGACTGTGGTATAGCCCGCTGAAAGCAGCCCTGGATGCCTTTGTGCAGCAAACCCAGGAACAGGTTTCGGGTACGGTGCGAGTCAAACTGTTTAAGGGAACGGCGAGTCCGGTTGGGCGCAAGTCTGCCAATTCGCTGTATACGCCTGACCTGGCAACCTATGGGTCTGACGACAAATTTGACCATAAGGCTGCTGAGGGATTCATCTACGTTTGGGGTCTGCCCACTCGCGTCTGGTCACAGAAGATTAGAGGCTAGAGATTATTCCTCTAAACGTTCAGTACACGGTAGGGGCGAACGGACGTTCGCCCTTACAGGTAACTCAAACTACCTACAGTTGACTCGTAATTTCATAGACAACCGTTGGCTCCTGCCGCCCTCGAAGCTGTAAGGTTTGCACCGGGCTACCCACAAAGCGGTGGTGGACGTAATCAAAGGTGGTACTGCTGACAAGTAGCGTATGAGGTTTAGTAGACTTTAGTTCTTTGTTTAAACGTTCCAGTCGGGCAGCAATGTTGACCGTATCACCAATTACGGAATAGTTGAGCCGTTGCGGACTGCCGACACTGCCCGCAACGACCATGCCCGTGTGAATGCCGATACCATGCTGAATGGTGGGCAAGCCGGACTGCTGTAGCCTTTGGTTGAGTCGGGTGAGCTGTTCTTGCATGGCGATCGCCGCTGTCACTGCATTTATTGCATCCTGCCGGATTTCTGCCACTGAGGTATGCGGCAGCGGAATGCCAAACACTGCCATGATTGCGTCACCGATGTATTTGTCTACCACACCGTCATATTTAAGGATGCAGTTAGTCATGGTGCCAAGGTAGAGGTTGAGCCAGTTCAGCACCTCACGCGGCGACATGCTTTCGGAAATGGTGGTGAAGTTGCGGATGTCCATAAACAGCACGGTTGCCATGAGTTCCTGGGCTTCAAGCTGACCGTGCTGAAAGATGCTAGCTCGATTGCGCCAAATCAGCGCAGCCGTTTGGGGAGAAACGTGGCGCACGAACAGGCTCATAATCTGCTGTTTCTCAAGCTGGTCACGAACCTGAATGCCCGCTCCCGCTAGCAAAAAGCAGCCGACCGGAGCCGCGATCGGAATCCACAAATTTTGGCTGGTGAATAGGATCGTGGCGATCGCCACCCAGCTAATCGGCACCAGCAGCGTCATTGCCGTTCGCCGCTTGAACCCTAGCGAAGCCAAAACCAAACTGGAACCAACGCCCACCGTAAGAATCAGCAGTCCCTCTACGGGTCGGGGCAATCGCTGCAAAAATCGCTGTTTTAGCAAGTTGTCAATCACCGCCGCGTGGAGCTGCAGGCTGGAGGCAGGCGGATTTTGGTCAAAGGGCGTTTGCAGTGAACTCAGCCCCGTTGCGGTTGGTCCAACCAGAACGATTTTGCCAGCTAGCGCCTCTGGAGGCACTCTTCCCGCAACAACATCCCGAAATGAGTAGGTTGCCGAACGTAGATCTTCCCGTGAACCGGGCCAATTGATCCAGGCGTTTTGCTGCTCTAGTTTGGGCAAGGATTGAATGAGTGGAATAGGGCGATCGCTCTTGCTGTTATAAGCCCGAACCACATCTACCCCAAACGCGGGGAACCCTTGTACGTAAAGTGATACCTGACGAGAGATGCCATCTGGCTCAATCGGATTGTAGATATGACCCACTCCCGCCACCTGATCAAAAGTTGGCACCAGCGGCACCAGTTCTGTAGATGCATCCCAGCCAACTGCCAGCACGACAGAGCCGTTTTCTACCATTGCTTGTGCCAGTGCTGCATCTTCGGGCGTTGGCTCGGCAAATAGGATGTTGAACCCGACTACCGCGGGCGGAGAGGCTTTTAGGGATTGCAAAAGTTGGGTGTAGCGATCGCGTGACCAGGGAAACGAACCATATTCCTGCAAGCTCTCATCATCGATCGCCACCAGAACAATCTCTGAAGCCCACCCCTCATGGGGCAATAGCTGCCGTACTTTGAACAGCGTATTGTAGCCGACCCGCTCTAGGGGTTGCCATACGCCAACTTGCCACAAAATTAGCGAAATTGCTGCTGCCCCTGCGCCCGGTAGCCAGGATGGATTGGTTGCCAGATGTTGGCGAAAAACCAAACTCTGGACTTTGAGATAGCCGCGCCAGTCCTCAGGAGTATTGGTCTTGAGATAGCCGACAACCTTAACTCGCTGATTTCTAAAGCGATGAACCCAGTCTTCAGAATCATCTGCCTTGATAGATCGCCAAACTTTGGCGCTTCTAACCTGCAAATGCTGCAACCGTTCCCTGTACGGATAAGCTTTTAAGCGCTGCCAGAAATCAGCCCCTTGTCGTCTGAGGTAGCGGCCCCACCGTTGTCTTGTCATGCTTTCCTACTGTAAATTGGGCGATCGCTATTGGTCTAAATCGCCCGCTGACCCAGTAGTGCAACCTGATCAATTAATGAACAAAAACCCTTCCACAGATTCATGCTGTTCCTATTCAATCCCGGAAGTTTGGCGATCGCTGTGATCCACGCCAGTGACAGTAGCAATAACAGAACGGGTAGGTTGGGTGAAGCAAAGCGAAACCCAACCCACTAGCTCACACATTCTCCTAACGCTTAGTCAAGACGACAGAGTAGCAGAGGCGATCGCCCCGTGAAATCGTCTCTCCACAAATAATCGGCTGATCCTGACTGGTGTAGGTGGTGTAACGGTTGACCAGCAGCGGCGCACCCAGGGGGATGTCCAGATGTTCACTAATTTCGTGGGTAGCGTGGGTGCATTCCAGCGTCGTTTCAACCCGCTCGATCGACACACCGCTTTGGTCTAGGGTGGGGTAAATCAGACTAGATTGCAGTTCCTTGGCAAAGGCTTTGGCAATCTCCAGCGGAATGTAAGTAACGTCTACCGCAACTGGAGTTTGGTCAGTCAAGATCACTTTCTTTTGACAAAAAATTTCTTGCACCGTCTCAGGCAGCTTCAGCTTTTGCCGCACCTCATCAGGAGCCTGCAACACTTCAAAAGACAGGCTGCGAATGGATGCAGTTACGCCCTGCCGCGCCATGTCTTCGTCAAAGAAGATGAGCGGATTAGCAAGCGATCGCGTCACCTTCTGCTGCGCCTTAACGAATACGCCCTTGCCCCGTTGCGAAATCACTAAGCCCTGATTGACCAAATTGGCGATCGCCCGCCTCACCGTAATCCGGCTCACCCCAAACTGCTCCATTAGCTGATGTTCACTCGGCAACTGCTCTCCCGGTGAATACTGCTTAGCGAAAATTTGCGATCGCAGCTTCTCTGAAATTGCTAAATGCAGCGGAATTTGGTCTTGAGTCACAGAGGTGGAGGGGTTAGCCCCAGATATTACATTCTTTGAAGTTTTGCACGTTTTCTCAGAGTTGGGCAAAAGCGCTGCTGTAAACTAGTCTCGTCCACGAAGCACTTATTCATCGGTCTGCTGTGCAGGTTCAACAGCAACATCGCCGATAACATCACGACCGTTAACATCATGTAGTTTGGAGCCTTTATTCAATGTCTCATACCGTCAAGATTTATGACACCTGCATTGGATGCACCCAGTGCGTCCGGGCTTGCCCTACAGACGTTCTGGAAATGGTTCCCTGGGATGGCTGTAAGGCTGCTCAAATCGCTTCATCACCCCGCACAGAAGACTGTGTAGGCTGCAAGCGATGTGAAACGGCTTGCCCTACTGACTTCCTCAGCATTCGGGTTTATCTGGGCGCTGAAACCACCCGTAGCATGGGCTTGGCTTACTAGGCACACTGACTAACTCTAATATTCCTGGGTTGACGGATATACCAGGATCTAACGCCTAAAGGGAGCGATTTGCTCCCTATTTTTTTACGAATTTTCCACTAGCAAGACCTGCCCCTTCCTAGGTTGCGATCGCCATTCAGCAAATTGTTAAGACACTAATATTGAACACAATGTACTAGGATCATTTGCGGCAGATCTGCCGCTCGTTGCTCAGGAAATCATTGCTCAGGAGTAGAGTCAAATGTGCGGAATCGTAGGATATGTCGGCACCCAGGCAGCCAGTGAAATTTTGCTGGAGGGGCTACGCAAATTAGAATATCGGGGCTACGATTCTGCTGGAATTGCCACCGTATGGGAAGGACAGGTTCACTGTGTACGGGCGAAAGGCAAACTGCAAAATTTGCAGGAAAAGCTAGAAGGACTAGAAAATCCAGCTCAGGTAGGCATCGGACACACCCGCTGGGCAACACACGGCAAGCCAGAGGAATATAACGCACATCCCCACACCGACGCAGCCGGAAAAATTGCCGTTGTTCAAAATGGCATCATCGAAAACTATCGGGAACTACGTGAAGAACTGAAGGCAAAGGGATACAAATTTCTCTCTGACACCGATACAGAGGTCATTCCTCACCTAATTGCCGAGTTCATGGCAAATCCGGCCGAAGCTGAGAAGTCGCTGAACTACCAGTCGCCGTTTCTGGAGGCAACTCGACAGGCTGTCAACCAGTTAAGGGGAGCTTTTGCGCTGGCGGTCGTGTGTGCCGACTACCCAGATGAACTGATTGCAGTACGGCAGCAGGCTCCCTTGGCATTGGGATTTGGGCAGGGTGAGTTTTTCTGCGCCTCAGACACGCCTGCTCTGGTAGCTCATACTCGCGCCGTGCTGACGATGGACAATGGCGAATTAGCCAAACTCACCCCGATGGGCGTTGAGGTCTATAGCTTTGCGGGCGATCGCCTGAGAAAACAACCCCGCACCCTCAACTGGAACCCAATCATTGTTGAAAAGCAAGGCTTCCGTCACTTCATGGTGAAGGAAATCTACGAACAGCCCGGTGTTGTGCGTTCTTGCTTAGAAGCTTACATTAAGAGCGATTGGCCTGCCGACCAGGACAAGAACCCAATCAACCTGGGCTTTCCTGAGTCGTTTTACAGCAACCTCGATCAAATCCAAATCGTTTCCTGCGGCACAAGCTGGCACGCTAGCCTGGTCGGAAAATATCTGCTAGAGCAACTGGCAGGCATTCCCACCGTAGTGCAGTACGCCTCAGAATTTCGCTATTCGCCGCCACCGCTGTTGCCCAATGTTCTAACCATTGGAGTTACTCAGTCCGGAGAAACGGCTGATACCCTATCAGCGCTGCACATGGAAAAGCAGCGTCGCCTGGAACGAGAGACACCGTATCACCCTCGCTTTTTGGGAATCACCAACCGCACCGACAGTTCTCTAGCGCACCTGGTGGACTACTTAATTGATACCCACGCCGGAATTGAGATTGGCGTTGCAGCGACTAAAACCTTTACCGCTCAACTGGTTGCTTTCTATTGCCTCGCGCTAGATCTGTCCTATCGCCGCAAAACGCTTTCTCCAGAGCGAATGGAGGAAATCCTCACCGGGCTACGACAACTCCCCTCTCAAGTTGAGGTAATTCTAGAAAGCCAGGAACGCTACATCGAAGAACTGGCACACGATTTTGCGGAAACCAAGGACTTTATCTTCCTGGGACGCGGTATCAATTTCCCGATCGCTCTCGAAGGTGCCCTGAAACTCAAGGAAATCAGCTACATCCACGCCGAAGGCTATCCCGCTGGCGAAATGAAGCACGGCCCGATCGCCCTCCTAGATGCGAAAGTGCCAGTGGTGGCGATCGCCGTCCCCGGTAGCGTCTACGAAAAAACCCTCTCTAACGCCCAAGAAGCGAAAGCCAGAGACGCGCGGCTAATTGGTGTAACTCCGATGAACGATCCTGAAGCCGCCGAGGTCTTTGACAACTTATTGCCCGTACCACCCGTGGATGAGTTATTATCCCCCATTCTCACGGTAATTCCGCTCCAGTTTCTCGCTTATCACATTGCTGCCCGTCGAGGCTTAGATGTTGACCAGCCACGCAACCTGGCTAAATCAGTGACCGTGGAATAGCAATGCACGAAGTCCCAAAAAGACTTGTAGACACATAAAAAAGTTAGACAGCAAGTAAAAAAGTCAAACACTAACTAAAAAAGTTAGACAGTGAAAGAAAAAGCTGTATAATCCTGGGCATACTTATGTACTACCCAGGATTTTCTTATGCCACGGAAAAGAGGGGAATGGAATCAGGAAAAGTTTGATCGGCTCCTTAAGGAAAAACGCGGAGAAGGGGTTCGTGACAAATACACTCCTTGGATTACGGTGCGAGATTTTCCTTCAAAAGGCAGGGTTTCCAGAGATAGAGGTTGGAAAACGAATCGCTTACATCATCTCTTCTCAGACCATGAAACTCGATTGTTTTACATTCTTGAGTGGTCAGACGTTGTAATTGACATTAGAGAACAGTTTCCCTTGCTGGATCTTGAACTGGCTCAGAGAATATCTGCCGATATCGGTGTGAAATATCCTATAGACACTACAAGTAAATTCCCTAGGATTTTAACAACCGATTTCATGGTGACTGTAAAACAAGATGGGAAAACATACGATATTGCATTAACGGTGAAACCTTCATCTGAACTCAAGAACAAAAGAGTTATTGAGAAGTTTGAGATAGAACGAAACTATTACATGGCAACGGGAATTGAATGGGGATTAGTAACAGAGAAGCATATTCCAAAGTTCTTTGCTAAAAATATTGAATGGGTTCACGGGGCTTATAGGCTTGAAGAAACCCCACAAAAGAAAATTCAGGATTTACAAGCAATAGCAGATATTCTAAAACAACGGCTTAAAAAGTCCAATTTAAGAATTAATCAAGTAACAAATGCCTTAGACATTGAATTAGATTTGGAAGAAGGGATTTCACTCTACCTTTTTAGACATCTTGTTGCACGCAAGGAAATCGTTATTGATATGAGTTTGCCGCAACAATGTCCAGATATGTTGACTACAGATATTAAAGAGATCAAAGTCTGTAATGGCTTAGAGGCATCGAAAATAGCATGAAAAATCTTATCTATGTTAATGATTTAATTGAGTGGTACTAAGATAAAAAGGCTTCCTGAAACTATAAAAGATAGTGATACGGCTCGTAGCAAAGGAGAAAAGGAAAAAGCTGCTATTGTTATTTGGGGTTGGTATAGCAAGTCAGCAGAGGCGAGGGTCAGTACCAATTTTGAGGTACTGAAGCCACCTAAAGGGTTTCCGGAGCTTGGTCAGGAAGCGAAAGGGCAAATTCGGACATTTGCTGTTGCAGAGCTAGATCATTTCATATTACAGAATCGGCTTTCAGCAGAAATGGCATATTTGACGCTGTTTACTGTGGGCATGATGCGATACACCGCAGGAGACTGGGATAGCGCAATTGTTCTGTTGAATGAGGCATTAAAGCAGGCAGAAAGACAACGCGAAAGTGTATTGGTGCTCGATCGAAGTATAGTTCTTAAGCACCTTGCAGATGCTTGCAACCATAAAAGATATTTTGAATGTGCAGTTACTCACTATACTCAAGCAATCGAAATTATTTCTGACAGTACTCTTACCTCTCTCGAAAAAGGTATATTTTCTCCGCAATATTTGTCTGCTGAAACTACAAATACTCATCCCCTCGTTTTACTCAGCTCTAGTTCTGTTAGAACTGCCCAGAACTGGAGAAGCTTGGAAGTTAATTCAAGCGGCGGTCGTTTCCATAACGCTGAAAGCTCAACATTCGATCTCAATTCCTATTTGGCGAAAGTTTATAACAATAGAGGAATTGCTTATGCACAACGGGATAATCTTGACCAAGCAGTTAGCGATTATGAGCAGGCACTTCAGCTTAACCGTAATTTATCAGAAGCTTATAACAACCTAGGAATTGCCTTTGCCAAACAGGACAACTATGAACGCACTATTGAAAACTACAATCAAGCAATTGAATTAGCACCGAATGATGCTCTTGCCTATAACAATCGGGGAAATGTCTATTTTAATCAGGCTGATTATGAACAAGCAATTCAAGATTACACACAAGCCATTTCACTCAATTCAAACTACGCTGAAGCGTATTACAACCGGGGCAATGCCTATCTGGCGGTAGGAGATTATAAACAGGCAATTGTTGACTACAACAAAGCAATTGAGCTTAACCCCAATTTAGCATTGGCTTACAATGAACGGGGAATTGCATATGCTGGGCAAGGCAATTATCAGCAAGCGATTGATGACCTTAACAAGTTGATTGAACTTAATCCGAACGACGCCTTGGCTTACTATAATCGAGGAACCTTGTATGCTCACATTAGCTACTATCAGCAGGCGATTGATAACTACAACAAAGCAATCGAACTCAATCCTAACAATGCTTTGGCTTACAGGACTCGTGGGCTTGCTTACTTCTCCTTAGGTAACCACCAGCAGGCGATTGACAACTACAACAAAGCAATTGAACTCAATCCTAACGATGCTTTGGCTTATTACCATCGAGGAATTGCTTACGCTAAACTAGATAACCATCAGCAGGCGATTGATAACTACAATAAAGCAATAGAACTCAGTCCTAACGATGCTTTGGCTTACAATAACCGGGGAGTGGCTTACTTATCTCAAAGCAATCATCAGCAGGCATTGGCTGACTTCAACAGAGCGATTGAACTCGATCCAGAGTATACTGAGACTTACAATAACCGGGGAGTGGCTTACTTATCTCAAGGCAATCATCAGCAGGCATTGGCTGATATCAACAAAGCGATTGAACTCGATTCAGAGTATGCTGAGGCTTACTATAACCGGGGGGCTATCTACACCGAGTTGGGCAGCTACCAGCAAGCCATCGTTGACTACAGTCAGGCAATAGACCTCAATCCGAATTATGCAGATGCCTACTACCGCCGAGGACGTGTTTATACTGAACTAGGCAATGAAAATGAAGCTATTAGTAACTTTAGGAAAGTATTACAATCAACTGAAGATCCAGCAATGCAACAATTGGCTGAACAGCAGCTTTGGGATCTTGGAAAGCGTTAGTCAGTAGGCAAAATTGGACATACATAATTTGTCTAGGAGATGCTTTTGTATCAGTAACAACAATCCAAGTACCTCGTTTGTAGCTAATTTGCGGCTTGCCATCAAAGAACTCAAACTTAGCCAGCAGACACCAGCTAATGTATCCGTCAAATTGGAGAAGGACCAGGAAGTGAGAACTCATTAGACAAAAGACCTTTGAAGCCAATCACTTCTAATCGTGTGTTAAGCGATTAAACTCAAATGGCGATCGCCCCTTCGATTTCCTCTTTCTCCTCTGCCGTCAAGTAGTCCTTCTCTACATTGATTAGTTGAATTTTTGGTTCTTCACTCACGGCTGAAAGTGCTTTGTAAATGTCTAAGTCCGATCGCCTATCCATTTCCCAAACTACCAACTTAATCTCCGACCAATAGTTCAACGGTTGAGGATGGACTAGATCTCCAATGACTCCCACTCGCTGGATACCAAACTGTTCTCGGAGAACGGATGCTGCTTGTCGTGCCAACTGCCACCACTCAGCTTTCCGCTGTTCATCTTGCTGCGCTAACAGCACTCGTTGTCGAAGTGCTTGCACCCAGGCTTGAGGTGGAAGTACCTTCACCGCGCTCGCCAGCCCAAACGTCATCAATAACAACCCAAGCACCCGCTTTGTGCCTCGTTTGTAGCTAATCTGCGGCTTGCCATCAAAGAACTCAAACTTTGCTGGCGGACACCAGCTAATGTATTCGTCAAATTGGATTGATGTAGGCTCCAACTGAAGATGGGGAGCAAAGGGAAGGCTGCCCCACTGGGCACTCTCGATCACCTTAATTCGCCGGAAGGGCTGCGGTTCTGTTTCGAGGACGAATAGCTTCGGCTGCGACCGTCCCCCATACCAGTTCTCTTCATTCCATAGAGGACTGGAGTGAAATGCTAAACCTGGAATACGGCTCGGTCGATACCAGCCATCCTCATCTGGCACCTGTAGCTCATACTGTCCCTCAAGCAGGCGCAAAAACTCAATCTGCTGTCGCTGAGGATCGATAATCCAATATTCAGGTACACCAGATGTTGCATAGTAATCTCGCTTAGCAATACGATCGCAATACTCATGCCCTGATAGTAGAACTTCAACCACTAATTCAGCAGGTCTATTAAGATACCAGGCGTGAAGCTGATTCGGGGTTTTCGACTTAAAGAACATCAGGTCAGGTGTAAATCCGTTCTCCCCCAATCGCATGACAAAGTCTCGACCGAACGCTCGCCCACCTAAGTCCTCGGCGACATCATGCAAGCAAATTGAGAGATATTGCCGCACACCATGATGGGGATGATAGGGGTAGTTGGCAACTCCCTCACCGGGAATTAAATTTTCTGGTTGGTACTTGATATCAGCACATGCTGTTTCCAAATCCTGAAGAACAGATAAGTGATCGCCTTCAGTAAAGAAAGGTAGATTGAATCCTACCTTCAGCGCCTCAATCCACAAATCTATGGGAGCGAGGGCGATCGCGGCATCTGCCCTCCAGCCTTGTAAAACTTGTCTTAGCAGCAAGCGGCTGCCGACGATCGTATTGCCCACAATTAGATGACCCTCGACTAGTTCCAGCTTGCCTTCGGGTCGGTGGTTAGAAAAGGATTCAAATAGCTCTTTAGCGGTGGGGTACAAGGAGCGATCGCCTCCTGAAACTAGGCTTGTTTTTTAGCTGCAAATTCAAAATTTTCTAAATTTGGCAGCTATGTCCTTTTGAAGGAGTATACCAAATCCCTTTATTGGCAAGGTCTTTGAAAATTGTTTAACTTTTTTATCTCAAAATTAGCTTCAATATAGTTCTTCCTTCAACAGAAAGAATGAAAATTGTTTAACTTTATTTTTTGGCAGGTTGAATAGCGAACGAAAAATAGAGGCTTTTAGGCTGCAAGATTGTTTAACTTTTTTATCCCTTTACATCAATACTCAGACCTGCTGCTTTCCCAACCTAATAGATCTCTTTGTAATCGAAGATATCACTGAAGAAGTCGATCGGCTTTTGCCTGAAGTTCCCAAACAACTTGAGCAATTCAGGGCGACCTTGACTGAAAACCTAGAACCAACATTGGCGATCGGCAAACATTGTACTAGCCCCAACCCTTGCCCTTTCACGCAAGCTTGCTGGCAGCACGTCCCTGAATTCTCTATCTTCACCATCCCTCGCTTGGACTGGAAGAAGAAAGATATGCTGCTTGCTCAAGGAGTGTTAGCGATCGCAGACCTTCCACTTAACTATGCCCTTTCAGACAACCAGCGCACCTACGTCGATAGTGTTCTCACCAACCAGCCCGTAATTGACAAAGCAGCGATCGCTACCAACCTTGCCGAACTTGAGTACCCTATCCACTTCTTCGACTTTGAAGCACAAAACCCAGCTATTCCGAGATTTGATGGATTAAAACCCTATGAGCAGTTTTCTTTCCAATACAGTTGTCATGTTCTCCAATCTGATGGCTCTATAGAGCATCATGAATACCTACACACTGATCAGTCTGATCCCAGACCATCCCTTGTTGCAGCCTTAACGACAGACATTGCTTCTATAGGCTCCATTGTTGTTTACCACAAATCCTTTGAAGCGAGTTTGCTTCGAAAACTCGGCGGAGACTTCCCTGAGCACACTTCGAAATTGGCAGCGATCGCTAATCGTCTTTGGGATCTAGAAGATATCTTCAAGTATCATTACAAGCATCCTAGTTTCCGAGGTTCTACCTCAATCAAAAACGTCCTTCCGATTCTCGTTTCTAATCTCAGCTACAAGTCGCAGACCA
The DNA here is from genome assembly GCF_014696015.1 of Oculatella sp. FACHB-28. Lineage (NCBI taxonomy): Bacteria > Bacillati > Cyanobacteriota > Cyanophyceae > Oculatellales > Oculatellaceae > Oculatella > Oculatella sp. FACHB-28. The sequence continues at coordinate 39,915 of NZ_JACJPJ010000074.1, forward strand.
TCCAACGAGGCGATCAAGCCCAAGCAGTGTGGGAAGAAATGCTGATCTGCTTGGATGAGGCAAAAAGGACTCAAATGATTAACGATTTGAAAGCCTACTGTCAACTGGACACATTAGCAATGGTCGAGATTTATAAGTTTCTACTTAAGATGTTAGAAAATTGAAAGCCAACGGGAGCATAACCGTTACCACTTTGTTTTCATAGACTCTGATTGGTGTACAACTTTATTTACTGAAGAAAAGCCCTCTTTATAAAGATAGTGTACAACTTTAATTATTATTGGTTTTTAACCTTGCTCAATACTAAGGAGTTTTTGAGCAATCTGAGTGTACAACTTTATTTTAATTGTACAACTGCAGCAACGGTGCCAGAGACACTGATCTCACCTTGACTCAACTTCTCTTGAACTGCATCAATTGGAATCAGCAAAACCTCGATCTCCTCGGTGTGGTCGAGGTTTTGAGCAGAAACCAGTTCAACGTTATCAGCCAGAAATAGGTGGATTTTGTTTGTTTCCTTCACTGGATTGTCGTAGAGTGTGGCTAATTTGGTTAAGTGAGTGGCACGATATCCTGTTTCCTCCTGAAGTTCGCGTAGGGCAGCAGATTCAGCGATCTCCTTTTGTGGATCGAAGGTGCCCGCCGGAAGCTCAATCAACACTTTTCCTGCACCGTGACGGTATTGACGAACAAAGACAATTTCTCGCTTTGCAGTCACCGGAAACACCAGTGCTACATCAGGTCTAACGCTGAGAAAGTAGTCATCGACGATCGCCCCATTAGACAACTCCACTACATCCTGCCGCACCTTATACCACCGATGATCAAACACCAGTTCAGAATGCAGTAATTTCCAGGGCATTAACTCTTTCATAGGTTGTTGACAAATAAAGAATTACATTGAGGGCATTCTCAAACCTCTGAGCGATCGCCCTCTCTCTTCCTCACTTAATCCTTTACTTTGAATCAACACCCCAAAGTTGCCTAAACCCATTGGGTTCATTAATGAATGCAGCGATTCTCGTCGCTGAAGGGTAGCTTGCAGGCTTAGGTCGGAAGTGGGGTTAGAGAGGGCAGAGAGGCGATCGCCTAACCCCAACGCCATCAAAAATAAACCCTGCTGGGTAAAGCCAGCGGTTTGTAATCCAGAAAGTTCACCTTGACGCTCTAGTGCTGTGAAGTCAACATGGGCAGTCAAATCTTGCCGTCCGATGTGAATGTAAGGATTGGAATGATGCGCGTGTTGGTAGTAACATTGCAAGGTTCCTTGAGCACGAGCAGGGCTGTAGTAGCGACTGGCAGGGTATCCATAGTCGATAGTGAGTAAATAGCCGCGATCAAGGTGAGTGGCGATCGCCCCTATCCAATCTAGTGCTGCCAAATTCACCTCGGTGCGGTAACCGTTAGGGTAAATCTCAGACGGCAACTTTACCCCTACCCAGTCAAAGTAGCTTTCCAGCTTTGGTGTTGAAAGCTCTCCAATGACTTCGGTAAAGTTACCATCTTGATCAAGCGTGACATACACTTCTCGAAGCTGACCTGCCTCAATCACCAGTTGGTGAACTGGAAAAGCATCGACCAATTCATTGGAAAAACAGCAGCCAACCACTGATTCAGAAGATAGTTCCTCTAACGTTTGCCAGGATAAATTGCCCCAAGATTGGCTGAGTTTAGCTAGTCGCTGCTGCTGTTCTGCAACTAAAGCAGATGATTTCTCTACAATCACATAGCGTAATGCTTCAAAGCACTCAAAATGATGTCGATGCAGATACCGCAATACATCCTGTACAATTAGTCCTTGCCCTGCACCCATTTCAACTAAAGTGAAAGGCTTGGGATGCTGCAAAATTTGCCACATCTCGGCAAATTGCTCAGCTAACAGTTCACTAAAGTCTGCGCCTAGATGTGGTGAAGTCACAAAGTCACCTTCTGCACCAATCTTTATCTGATCGGTGCTGTAGTAGCCGTACTGTGGATGGTACAGCACCCATTCCATGTACTCTACAAAGGTGATGCGTTGCTCAGAAGTTTCCGTAATCTTCTGGGCAATCAGGTCACGAAGCGCCAAATTACTGTCGTTTGTTTCTAGTGCCGTCATGTTTAATATTCGTGTCGGCTTTTATTGTGACACTTTCAAATAATCTGGCTCAACTGCCTAGCTCGAATCAGTTGCTTGAACTTCACCGCTTCTCGGATTGGGTTAAAGTCAGGTTCGGTAGCGATGTCGTTAAAATACTCAGGCTGCAGTTCAATTGATTTCTGCAAACAGTCGATCGCCAATTCCACTTTTCCCCATTGGGCATAGCATCTGGCTTTGTGGTTCCAGACGTTGGGATAGTCAGGGTTGATGGCGATCGCCTGATCGTAGGAAGCGATCGCCTCTTCATAGCGCCCCATTTCCTTTAGTGCGCTGCCGTGATTATCCCAAGTGCGAAAGGCATTAGGTTCGAGCTCCAGAGTGTGTTCATAGCAGGCAAGCGCTTCTTCATAGCGCTCAAAGGTTCTTAGCGTATAGCCTTTGCTATACCAGGCACGAGGAGAATTGGGGGCAAGCTCTAGCGCTTGGTTGTGGGAGGCGATCGCCTCTTCAAACCGCTCCAAACGCCTTAGCGTGATTGCCCGATTGATCCAAACTGTCGGATTGTTGGGCTGAAGCTGAATCGCTTTGTCGTAGGATTTCAGCGCATCCTCATAGCGACCTTCAAAGTAAAATGCTTCTCCTTCGGTGGCGTGATCATCTGCCGTCAGCAGCAACTCTGGAGCAGCAGATTTCAGCGTATTCAATTGTTCTGTCAATTCTTGAATACGGCGCTTCACCTCTGGCGCAACGGTATCTTGCTGCGCCGGAGACGGGGTTAAGTTATCGATCGCCTGAACAATTTGCTCTTTAAACAGGCTCTGCAAGTTTGAAATCTGCTCAATAAACCCAGTCTTCAATGTCTCAATTTCGTGATTGAATTGCTTAGCCTGTTCCGCCAATTCTGAGGTCACTTCTTCGGTCAGTTGTCGCTCTACTTCTTCGCGCAGTTGCTTACGCGTTTCCGACACGATCTGGTTGATCACGCTGCGACGCAACAGCAACAGTCCGATTGCCGCAAAAATGGGTAACAGCGTCAGCACGGTCAGCAGAATGTTGATTAAATCTGTGCTGCTATCAAAGGTACGATCGACTTCTGACTGAATGAGTCGCTGTATCTCGCCACTGTTTTCTAGATTCTCCTCGATCGCCTCTCGAATTCGCTCTGCTTCCCGAAGTTCCTCTAGCTCCTGTCGTTCTTGATCAGACAGAGATGCAGGTGGCGATTCAGTTTGCGCTACTGCTCTAGCAGTCAGTGGTGAATTTTGCCAGGTTGCAGCACCGTTTAGTGCCAAGCAGACACAAAAGACCCAGACAACTCCCCGATAGTGACTCATGCCGCTCAGTGAAGAAGGATGTGTCTAAGTTAGCAAGTAAAAAATGCGTAGGGGCGGTTCGCGAACCGCCCCTACACAGAATCGATTGTATAGCCAACCTTTTAGGATTCCTAAGACTGAGAGGCGATCGCTACAGGTTGGTCTACGTATTCGGAAACAATTTGCCTGAACTGGTCACCCTCAACCGTTTCCTGGTCTAGGAGCGTATCGACCAGGCGATCGATCAAGGCGCGATTTTCTCTGATGATTTGGCGGGCTTCTTCATAGCAGTTGAAGACAATTGATCGCACCTGACGGTCAATTTTGGTAGCCATTTCCTCGGAATATTCCGTGTTGCGAGTCATCAGATCTCGTCCCAGAAATACTTCGCTGCTGCCGCTTTCCAGCGCAACGGGGCCGAGGTCAGACATACCATAGAGCGTTACCATCGACCGGGCATAGTTTGCCACGGCACGGATATCGCTTGACGCGCCGGCCGTCACTTCATCGTGACCAAAAACTTCTTCTTCAACGGCTCGACCGCCGAGCGCAACCGTAATCCGATCAAGGAAATTAGCGCGGCTGTGCAGTCCGTCATCAATGCTTTCCTGATTGAGCAGCGGTTTGGCAAAGCCACCAATGCCGCCAGAACGAGGAATGATCGTCACCTTGTCGAGCGGGTCAGTGTTCTTTAACAAAGTCATGAGCAGGGCGTGACCCACCTCATGATAGGCAACCAGGCGTTTTTTCTTGCTGTCGAGCAAGGGCATCAGGCTCATGCCAATCGTGATTCGGTCGATCGCATCGTCGACTTCAAGATTGCCAATCGTCTCCTTCCGTCGCCGTGCGGTGAGAATGGCGGCTTCATTGAGCAGGTTTGCCAAGTCAGCGCCAGAAAAACCGGGAGTTTTACGGGCGATCGCCTCTAGAGAAATTTCCTCATTCAGCTTTTTATTCCGGGCATGAACTTGCAAAATGCCGAGTCGCCCTCTATAGGTGGGCAAGTCAACCGTCACCTGACGATCAAAGCGACCGGGACGCAGCAAGGCAGAGTCAAGGACATCAGGACGGTTGGTTGCGGCAATGATGATGATGCCGGTGTTTCCTTCAAACCCATCCATCTCGGTGAGCAACTGGTTGAGGGTTTGCTCCCGCTCATCGTTACCACCCCCGATTCCAGCACCCCGCTGCCGTCCAACTGCGTCAATCTCATCAATGAAGATGATGCAAGGGGCGTTTTCCTTTGCTTTCTTGAACAGGTCACGCACTCGTGAAGCACCAACCCCAACAAACATCTCGACGAATTCTGAACCTGAGATGCTGAAGAAGGGTACTCCTGCTTCCCCAGCGATCGCCTTTGCTAGGAGAGTTTTACCAGTTCCGGGAGGACCAATCAGCAGCACACCTTTAGGAATTTTTGCGCCGACAGCGGTAAAGCGTTCTGGCTTTTTCAAGAACGTGACGACTTCCTGAAGTTCTTCTTTGGCTTCTTCGATGCCTGCCACGTCGTCGAACATCACGCCGGTTTTGGCTTCCATTTGGAAGCGAGCTTTGGACTTACCAAAGTTCATCGCCTGACCGGAAGCGTTGCTAGAGCGCCGCAGGATCATTAGCAAACCCATAATCAGCAAGAACGCCAGCAAGGCATGGATCATCAGCGACGTAACAATGTTGCTACCGGCCGTGGGCTGGACATCAATTGCGACACCCTGATCTCGAGCAGCCTCGATCAGTTCGGTGTTGCGATCGCCCGCAAACAGAGCCACTTCTTGGGGTACGGCATCAGCAGATTCGCCTTCTAGCTCAACTCGGGCAACTCCCCTTGCAGAATCAATCTCTAACCGCTTGACCTGTCTGTTTTCGATGCGCTCAAGCAAATCACTATAGCTGAGGGATTCTTGTCTTGTCTGTGCCAACGCTGGAGTACTGGGCAACACGACCTGTAGCATCATCCAAACGGCAGTCATAGCGCCCGTTACTGCGGCACCTTTGGCAGGCGATCGCCCCCCATTCTTCTGAATTCGTACAGGGTTTCCTTTAGAACCTTCAGCAGAGGCTCGATTGCTCCCATCGAAAGATCGCTGCATTGACACCTTATTCCTAGAATGACTCATACTAAACTGCCTTTCCCGGCTACCTTAGCCTGACTTCTGACTACAACTGCCTAAGTTGAACGAGATCTCCTCAGTTCAAATATGCCTAACAGGGTTGAGTAGATGCTTCTACCCCTAGTCTAACCTCACAGCCCAACTCTACCCACCCGTATGTACATCAGTCCTAGCCCTAAAGCGTACTCGTAATGAATACGATTTAAGCTATACTTAAAATTAATTAAAAATTGCAAATTTAAGAGGGATCTAACTCATGGTTAAGATCGTTGGTATCGCTGGAAGTTTGAGATCCGACTCCTATAGTCAACAAGCCTTGAAAGTAGCAGCAGAGCGCGTTAGGGCACTGGGTGCTGAGGTTGAAGTTTTAGATTTGCGGCAGCTAAATCTACCCTTCTGTGACGGGGGCGGCGAGTACCCGGATTACCCTGACGTTGAGCGGCTCCGTAAAGCAGTGCTGGAAGCAGATGGGATTATCCTAGTCACGCCTGAATATCATGGCAGCCTCAGCGGTGTGCTAAAAAATGCACTCGACCTGATGGGCTTTGAGCATTTCTCTGGAAAGGTTACGGGATTAATGAGTGTTTTGGGTGGACAGTCTAACAGCAACGCCCTCAACGATATGCGAACCATTACTCGGTGGGTTCATGCCTGGACAATTCCTGAACAGGTCGCCATTGGGCAAGCCTGGAAAGCCTTTGATGAGGAGGGCAACCTGCAAGATGAAAACCTTTCCAAGCGATTGGATGCTTTTGCTCAAAGCCTGGTCGAAAACACTCAAAAGCTGAGGGGCGTCCCTCAACGAGAAATGTCCGTTGCTTGAGGCATTGCTGCTAACGTGATACCGATTTGATTAAAGATACGGCAGATTTTGGTATGGGCTTGGCAATGCCAAGCCCCTTCACAAGCCCCTTCATAATGCCAAGCTTCTCCTAAGACTTGAGGACGTTCACAGACTTCGTTTAAATTCGGTGTAACTTAGCCTGATGTAAATTGGTGGGTGGATGTAAGTCATCAATTACGGGTTGCTGTAAGTTGCAATTTAATTTGATCGCTTAATCGGGTTGTTTCAACTGAGAGAGTTTAATCGTGATTCGCGTTCGCCTTGCTCCTAGCCCAACGGGAAATCTGCACATTGGTACTGCAAGAACGGCTGTGTTTAATTGGCTGTTTGCGCGGCATCATGACGGTCAGTTTATTTTGCGAGTTGAAGACACTGACCTGGAGCGATCGCGCCCTGAATACACGCAAAATATTCTGGATGGCTTAACCTGGTTAGGCTTGACCTGGGATGAGGGACCATTCTTTCAAACTGAGCGGCTAGACCTATATCGTCAAGCGATTAAAACCTTGTTAGATAAAGGCTTAGCGTATCACTGCTACTGCAGCGAGGCAGAGCTAGAGTCTATGCGGGCAGAGCAGGAAGCCAGAAATGAAGCACCTCGATATGACAATCGCCATCGCAACCTGACTCCTGAGCAACAGGCAGCATTTCAGGCAGAGGGACGGTTGCCTGTGATCCGTTTCAAAATTGAAGACAGTCGGGAAATTAGCTGGACAGATTTGGTGCGTGGCAAAGTCACCTGGCGCGGCAACGACCTGGGTGGCGATATGGTGATTGCACGACGTGCACCTGTCGGTGAAATTGGTCAGCCGCTCTATAACTTTGTTGTCGTGGTAGACGACATCGATATGAAAATCACCCACATCATTCGGGGCGAAGATCATGTCGCAAACACCGCCAAGCAAATTTTGCTATATGAAGCACTAGATGCTGCAATGCCAGAGTTTGCCCACACGCCGCTGATTCTCAGTCCGGCGGGCAAAAAGCTGTCTAAGCGGGATGGCGTAACCTCGATTTCTGATTTCCAGAAAATGGGCTACCTGCCGGAAGCCTTGGCAAACTACATGACGCTGCTAGGCTGGTCGCCACCTGATGCTACCCAGGAGCGTTTCACCTTAACGGAAGCGGCAAAGCAGTTTGGCTTTGAGCGGGTCAACAAAGCAGGTGCAAAGTTTGATTGGGATAAGCTGAACTGGCTCAACAGTCAGTATTTGCACGAGATGCCTGCAGACAGGCTGACCGATTTGCTAATTCCTTACTGGCAAGAAGCAGGCTATAAGCTTGATGCAGAAGGCGATCGCCCCTGGCTAGAGCAGGTTTCTGCGCTGATTGGGGCAAGTCTAGCCCGATTAGATGAAGCGGTGCCCATGACCCGCTATTTGTTTGAACCAGACATGCAGTTTTCTGAGGCTGCCGTTACACAACTGCGGCAAGAGGGTACTGCAACCGCACTGCAGGCTGTTTTGACCGCTTTATCGGAGTCTATTGAGCTAGGAGAAGCCTCTGCTCAGGAGATCATCAAACAGGTGGTCAAGACAGAAAATTTGAAGAAAGGACTAGTGATGCGATCGCTCCGGGCCGCCTTGACGACCGACATGCAGGGTCCCGATCTGATTCAGTCCTGGCTACTGCTACATCAACACAATCTAGATCAGCTTCGGCTAAAGAGCGCTTTGGCTTTGACCGTCTAGAAATTTGACTGTTTAGAACTGTCTAGAAAAGTATTTGGCAGTAGCGACTGACTGCGGTAAGGGGGCAAACGTTCGTTTGCCCCCTACTTTCACTCCGTAAAAGTTCTGTGGTAAAAGTTGGCCAAGCAGTTCTATTTGGAACTTGCCTAACCTAGTTAACGTCCAGAGAGGTCTATGACAGTTCTGAGGCTCAAAGATTTGTCAAATCAGACTGATATTTGACCAATAGTGCCGTCATACAACACTTAATCCCTAACTTTTTATCATTACTAGAATGAAAATCTATGGGCTGAACCCAAGATCCAGGCTATCTACTACAGTTTTAACAACTGGCATTTTGGTCACTGGGCTATCAGTGGATGTTCCTGTTTACGCTCAGCAGATTCAGTCTCCCGTTATCTCAATTTTTGAAAACGTCACCCTAAGCCCTGACTTTTCTCCCGATCCCACTACGATTCGCGGAATTAGCGGGGGGCCGTTAACGGCCAGCAACATTGCAGGTAGAACTGAAACTGCGACTGGTCCTTGCGCTGGTTTTGTGGATGAGCAGCCCGATCACACGATTCAACTGACTGAGTTTTTCAGCTATCTCAGCATCCAGGTTGAAAGCCCTGAAGATACTACTCTAGTTGTGCGCGGACCAGGCGGAAGCTGGTGCAATGATGATTACCAGAGCAATAACCCTGGAATTGCTGGACAGTGGCTTTCAGGCGACTATGAGGTATGGGTTGGCTCCTACAATCGCGACAGCTATCACCCTTATGTCATTCGCATCAGCGACAGTCAGTAAAATCAACAGTCAACATAACTGACAGTCAGTAAAACCGACAGTCGGTAGATAAGAAGTGCGGCTGGGGACAGTCGGGGACAAAATACCCCTGTTTATCCCCCTAACGGGTGAATCAGCAGGGGGAGGTGATTGTTTTCTGTTGCCCAGTAGCATTAGATGTTGGAAGTAGCTCTTGTGTAAGCACCGACTTGGGTGCGGATCGCCTGCTTTGATTCATGTTTTCTATTCAAGTAAGCAGTTTTATGTTACGAGGAATTGCCTCCTATGGCATCCCAGTTGAGAAGTTGGGTATCGACGGGTAGAGCGGCGATCGCCTTGCTCGTTCAGGAGGGGTTGCCTCGGGTCAAGCAACCTAGACCTGCCTCTGAATTGACAGGCTACGAAGTATGGCGAAACCGCTTTATGTTGAGTCGGCTACGCCTGGGGCTATGGCTAGCAGTTCCTTGTCTGTTAACGTTCATTGCTCTAGATTTTTATAGTTTTGTAGTCAACCCAGAAGCATTTAAAGCAAGTCATCTCGTCCCTTACCGCTTGGTGCTGACGCTGGAAGGGGCAATGCTGCTGTCACTGTTGTCCTGCGTTGTCTTTTCCAACACTCAAGCAGGGCGTCGCCATCCAGGTGTTTTGTTTCTGTGCCTGTCCTGGTCGATCACACTGGTTGGACAAATTGTGGCCACGCTTAACGGCGTTGCTAACCCAGATCTGATCGCCTGGAACTTGGCATTTCTGATCCAGGCGACGTTAATTCCAGTGCGCTGGTTTTTGCATTTGGTTGCCCAGCTAGGGGTGCTGATTTATTTTTTTGGAGTCAATTCCGCACTGGGAATCACCATTGATGGCAAACCTGTTTACGCCTGCTTGGTGGTGTGGGTGTATGTGTTTTGGTTTTGCCTAATCTGCAATCTGGCAGTTTATTTATACGAGCAGCTTCAGAAAGCTGAATTCCATGCTCAACGAGAGCTACGTTTTTTCCTGCACGCGGTGTCGCATGACCTGCGAAATCCGGTAACCGGAATGTTGTTGCTGTTGCGATCGCTGCTCGATCAGTTGGGTGAGCAGGTTGCAGTCAGCCGTCAAACTTTAGAAAGAATGCTGGAGGGGAGCGATCGCCAGCTTAAGCTGATCAATTCCCTATTGGAAGCTCATACCCACCACAAACCCTGCATTTGCAAGAAAGAGCCTTTACAACTCAGTGACCTGGTAGAAGCTGTGCTAGCAGATTTTGAGCCGCTGTTAGCCCGAAGACAGGTCACTATTATGAATCGGCTGCCTCAAGATTTATCGCCTGTCAGCGCAGATGCAACTCAGCTTCGGCGAGTCTTCAACAACTTAATTGCCAATGCGATCGAACATAACCCACCTGGAGTAACCCTGACGCTCAATGCTAAACCAAAGAACAGTTTGGCGGGGTCAGACACAGTTTACTGTTGGGTTCATGATAACGGCATCGGAATGCTTCAGCGAGGCGATCGCCTGTTTGCCGACTTGCAGCTTAGAAGGCGCTCTGACTCATTGGGCTTAGGGCTACCGCTCTGCCGTCAAATTATCGAAGCACACGGCGGACACATTGGAATTCACAGTTCTCCTCAGCAAGGCACAACCGTCTGGTTCACCTTGCCTCTAGTCAAATCAGCCGCAATCGCTGACCCTGAATTGGATAATACTAGGTCAATGCGCTCGCCCTTCACCTTGGCTCAGCGAGTTAAGTCGATGGGTCAGGACGCGCAACAAAGAGTTGGGCAATCGCTAACGGCTCTATTGGGCAATATCCAGCCCTCCTCCGAGTCTGCGAATTATGAGTCCTGGCAAGAAAATTTGCTCCTTGGTCGCCTGCGACTGAGCCTTTGGCTAACGCTGACTTATATCCTGACGGTTGCTGCTGGCTATGGGCACATGGCGGTCTTCCTGCCCTCTGAATTTGCTGAGTTTCCTGCCGCCCATCGAGCGCTGATTTTTCCAGTTTTTGTGTTCATGGGGCTGAGCCTGTGTCTCTTGCTGGCACTCCACTCCACTAAGTTTGGGCAGCAATACCCCAATCTGATTTTTCTAGGATTTTCCTGGTCGGTGACGTTAGTTCCGCAAATCATTGGGACACTCTACGGCTCAGTTTACATAGACATTTTGAGCCTCTGTGTGATTTTGCTGGTGCAAGCGGCTCTAATCCCCGTGCGCTGGTGGTTGCATGTTGTTTCCCAGGTTGGAGCACTGGGATATTACATCGGCGTAAACCTGGCGCTAGGATCAACTACCGTAGGTGGGGAACCGATCTACCATGCCAGCATCTTTCTTTACCTGTTCTGGTTCTGCTTTATCTGCGATCTAGCAGTTTTTCTATACGAGCGACTGCAGCGCAACGAGTTTGAATCGCGCAGACAGCTACAGGCGTTTTTACATACCATCACCCATGACCTGCGAACTCCCGTAATGGGTGCTTCGATGCTATTGAAGAACTTACTCAACCAAGCAGGGGAAGAGATACCGGTCAACCGCTTGATTTTGGAACGAATGTGGCAGGGAAGCGATCGCCAGCTTAACTTGCTGAGTTCCCTGGTTGAAGCGCACGACACCGAAATGCGCTGCCTCGTCTTGCACTGTCGGCCGCTTCACCTAGAACCCTTCGTGCAGTCCGTCCTGGTGAATTTAGAGCCACTGCTCAACAAAAATCAGGTGACCCTCAAAAACTTAATTTCGCCTGATTTACCGCCCGTCAGCGCTGACTCCGACCAGCTTTGGCGCTTATTCACCAATCTGATTACCAACGCGGTTAAACACAATCCTCCTGGGATTGAGCTAGTTCTTAAGGCTGACGTAGAAGCCGGAATGCTGCGCTGCACGATTCAAGATAGTGGGCTAGGAATTCAATCTGAGCAGTGTCCCTTTGTGTTTGAACTGTATGCCCGGAGAGGGCGATCGCGTTATGTCCCCGGTCTAGGGTTAGGACTGTACGTTTGTCGGCAAATCATCACCGCTCACGGGGGCAAAATTGGGGTCAACAGCAGTCTTGGACAGGGCAGCGCCTTTTGGTTTACTCTACCAATCTCCAAACGGGCGAATCCCATTGGTTGCTCTAATTCCTCTAATTAGGTTAAATTTAGTTAAGATTCGCTCTCAGAAATATTCGATATGTTTAACTGCTGGCTTTCAAAGCTGCATTCCATCGCAAGCTGAGTTAGCGATTAGACTGAGGTTAGCGATATCGTATTTGTTCAAAAACTCTATCCAGGCAGCAATCCTCTGTCTGCAACGGATTTGACTACTTTATTTGTATATAGAGGCTAATCAAGTTATGAAACTTTCCTGGAGAGTCATTCTTCTCTGGACGCTACCAGCCCTCGTCATTGGATTTTTCTTTTGGCAAGGTGCTTTCTCCCCTGTTGCAGCGGATATGAGTCGAAACACCGCCAGCACCCGCATGACCTATGGTCGTTTCCTGGAGTATTTGGCAGCCGATCGCGTCACCAGTGTTGACCTGTATGAAGGCGGCCGGACAGCGATTGTGGAAGCAGTCGACCCCGAACTTGACAACCGAGTACAGCGGCTACGCGTTGATCTTCCTGGAAATGCGCCTGACCTCGTAGCTCGTTTGAGAAGTGAAGGCATCAGCTTTGACTCTCATCCACCCCGCAACGACGGTGCAATTTGGGGCTTGCTAGGCAATCTGATCTTCCCAGTATTGCTGATCGGTGGTCTATTTTTCTTATTCCGTCGTTCTAGCAACGTTCCGGGAGGCCCGGGTCAGGCAATGAACTTTGGTAAGTCCAAAGCTCGCTTCCAAATGGAAGCCAAAACCGGCGTGATGTTCGACGACGTGGCAGGCATCGAAGAAGCCAAAGAAGAACTTCAGGAAGTCGTCACGTTCTTGAAAAAGCCAGAACGCTTTACCGCTGTCGGCGCAAAAATTCCTAAAGGTGTGCTGCTGATTGGTCCTCCCGGAACTGGTAAAACTCTCCTAGCAAAGGCGATCGCTGGGGAAGCAGGAGTACCCTTCTTCAGCATCTCAGGTTCAGAATTCGTCGAGATGTTTGTTGGGGTTGGTGCTTCACGAGTGCGTGACCTGTTCAAGAAAGCAAAGGAAAACGCCCCTTGCATCATCTTCATTGATGAGATTGACGCAGTTGGACGACAACGGGGTGCTGGAATCGGGGGTGGTAATGATGAGCGGGAGCAGACCCTCAACCAGTTGCTCACCGAGATGGACGGGTTTGAAGGAAACACCGGCATCATCATCATTGCCGCAACCAACCGTCCTGATGTCCTTGACTCTGCTTTGCTGCGTCCCGGTCGCTTTGACCGTCAGGTTTCCGTCGATCCGCCGGACATCAAGGGTCGTCTGGAAGTGCTGGAAGTCCACGCACGCAACAAGAAGATTGCTCAGGAAGTTTCTCTGGAGGCGATCGCCCGTCGCACCCCCGGATTCACCGGAGCCGACCTTGCTAACTTGTTGAACGAGGCAGCAATCTTAACTGCCCGTCGCCGCAAAGAAGCAATCACCATGCTGGAAATCGACGATGCAGTAGACCGCGTTGTCGCAGGCATGGAAGGTACGCCGTTGGTAGACAGTAAGAGCAAGCGACTGATTGCTTATCACGAGTTAGGACATGCGATCGTTGGCACCTTGCTGAAAGCACACGATCCGGTGCAGAAAGTAACGCTGATTCCTCGCGGTCAAGCTCAGGGTTTGACCTGGTTCACACCTAATGAAGAGCAGGGCTTGATTTCTCGCTCTCAGCTGATGGCTCGAATCACTGGAGCACTGGGTGGAAGAGCCGCCGAGCATGTAATCTTTGGCGATGCTGAAGTTACCACAGGTGCAGGCAACGACTTGCAGCAGGTGACCAATATGGCGCGACAAATGGTGACTCGCTTCGGTATGTCTGACCTTGGCCCGCTTTCCTTGGAAAGCCAGCAGGGAGAAGTCTTCCTCGGACGTGACTGGATGTCTCGCTCAGAATATTCTGATGAGATCGCCGCCCGGATTGACGCTCAAGTTCGCACCATCGTCGAGCATTGCTATGACGATTCCCGCCGGATCATCCGCGACAACCGCGCCGTAATCGATCGCCTGGTAGACCTGCTGATCGAAAAGGAAACCATTGACGGTGAAGAATTCCGCCAAATCGTCGCGGAATACGCTGAGGTTCCTGAGAAAGAGCAATACGTGCCACAGCTCTAATTTTCACCTCGAAAAGTCCGCTTTAAAGCAAAGAGGGGGGCACCGTTGGTGCCCCCCTCTTTGCTTTGTGGGGATTAGAAACTCATTCGCTCCCAGACTAATTCTTCGGGTTGCTTCAGGTGCCAGCGCAGCAGATCAGCGGACTGACCTGCGATTAATGGTGGTAATGTTGGCAGACCGATCGCCCGTCGAGGGGCTGTCGTTGCCAGGGCGATCGCCTCTCCCACTTCACAAACGCCCCACTTCACCAAATTCTGCACTCCTACCAGCAAGGGCAGCGTTGTACCTGCTAATGTGCCGTTTTTTAACCGTGCTGTGCCGTCTTGCACCTCAATTTCGCGGTTGTCCCAGGGATAAGTGCCGTCAGGCAAACCCAGCGGTGCAAGCGCATCGCTAACCAGAAAGATGCCCAAATCGTGGGGAATGGGCGATCGCGTCCCTCGTCCAACCCGCAGCAGCAAATCGACCATGAGTGGAGAAACGTGCTGGCTGTCTGCAATCAAGCCGCAGTAGACGGTCGGATGCAGCAATGCTGCCCCCAACAGTCCTGGTTCACGGTGATGTAATCCAGGCATGGCGTTAAAGGCATGAGTCACCATAGAGGCTCCCTGGTCAAACGCAGCCTGAGCCTGAACCGCGGTTGCCTGAGAATGCCCCAAGCTAACCGTCATTCCCAAAGATTTGAGGAAAGGAATCACCGTCTCAGTAGGGTCAAGTTCTGGAGCCAGCGTGATCACTTTCACAAGGGATGCATAATCACCCAACACTCGCTTGACCTGATCTAGCTGCAACGGCAGCAAATATTCCTTGGGATGGGCACCCCGCTTCTCTAGATTAAGAAACGGGCCCTCTAAGTGAACCCCTAAAATTCGGGCAGATTGTGGATCGGGCTGGGACTGTTCTAGAAAAGTAGCGATAGTGTGGAGCGATCGCCCAATATTCTCAATCGAGGTCGTCACCAGGGTTGGCAGGAACCCATCCACGCCTTGTGTCCAGAGGAAACGGCAGATTTCTGCAAGCTGGTCGAGATGATTCAAATTTAGGTCAGGGAATGCCAACCCCAACGCGCCATTAATTTGTAAATCAATGCCACCTTGCGAAATCCAGTCTCCTTTTACATCTAGCACCCGCAGATCAGACGGCGGGAACTGCTTAACACCCGTAGCCATCGGTGCAGCAGTGCTAATCTTGCTCTGACGAATGCAAATTCGGTAAAGCTCTTGGTAGCCAACCAATCGAGCATTGATAATATCCAGAGAATAGTCAGGCATGGGAGATTAGCTGTAGGGACTAGTTCTTGAAACCTCTTTCAGATCCTCGCACACCCCCTGTCTTATTCCCATCCCCCACCCCCTCATCCTATGACCCCATCCCCTATTGGTATCATCATGGGCAGCGACTCCGACCTGCCAACCATGCAAGCAGCGATCGCCATCTGCGAAGAATTTGAGATTCCTTGTGAAGTGGCGATCGTTTCTGCCCATCGCACCCCAGAACGCATGGTGGACTACGCAAAACAGGCACATCTGCGTGGACTCAAAGTGATCATCGCTGGAGCAGGTGGTGCCGCCCACTTACCAGGAATGGTTGCCGCTCTAACTCCATTACCCGTGATTGGCGTACCCGTTGCCAGTCGCCATCTTCAGGGCGTAGATTCGCTCTACTCGATTGTGCAAATGCCTGCCGGAATTCCCGTGGCAACCGTGGCGATCGGCAATGCCAAAAACGCCGGACTGCTAGCCGTGCAAATCCTCGCTAGCCACCAACCCGAACTGCTAGAAAAAGTGCAGCGCTATCGCCAGGATTTGAACAACCTGGTTCTGGACAAACAAGCTAGGTTAGATGAGATAGGCTATCGACAATATCTTGCAGAATCCTGAAGACGCGACATGACAGAAGCTACTCAAATCCGCCCTGCTGCCAAGCCCGCCGCTGACCTGACAATTCACTATCAGGTAGCGATGCCGCAGCCTGAAACTCACCTGTTTCAAATCACGCTCCAGATCAAAGGCTGGCAGACAGACGTGCTGGATTTGAAGATGCCCGTCTGGACACCGGGATCATATCTGGTGCGAGAATATGCCAGACACCTTCAGGATTTCACTGCTGAGACAACCGACTCAGCTAAACCGTTAGCTTGGCAAAAGCAGAGCAAAAACCACTGGCAGGTCGAAACGGCAGGCACATCAGAAATTATCGTGCGCTATCGAATCTTTGCGAATGAGCTATCCGTGCGGACGAACCACTTGGACGCAACGCACGGTTACTTTAATCCAGCGGCGACCTGCTTTTATTTGCCAGGATTTGAGCATAAACCGATTCAAGTCACGATCATTTCACCCAACCCAGACTGGCAGGTTTCCACACCCCTACCGGCAGCGTCAGGAACAAACACCTTTGTCGCGGCTGACTTTGACACCCTGGTAGACAGCCCGTTTGAAGTCGGCAAACAGCAGGTGTGTGAGTTTGAGGCGTTGGGAAAACCCCACGCGCTAGCCATTTGGGGACAAGGAAACGCAAAGCCAGAGCAAATCATCGAAGACACCCGCAAGATCATTCAGGTTGAGGCAGATCTGTTTGAAGGATTACCTTACGATCGCTACCTCTTCCTGCTGCACCTTTCCGCTCAAGGCTTTGGCGGATTGGAACACAAAGACTCCTGCTCACTCAACTATCCACGTTTGGGCTTCCGATCGCCAGAACGGTATAACCGCTTTATGCAGCTTGTCGCCCACGAATTCTTTCACCTGTGGAACGTCAAGCGAATTCGCCCGAAAGCGCTAGAAGTCTTTGACTACGAAGCAGAAAACTACACACCTTCCCTCTGGTTTAGCGAAGGCACCACCAGCTACTACGATCGCCTCATACCGCTGCGAGCTGGCATTTACGATATCTCCTTCTTCATCAAAGAACTGAGCAAAGGCATTACCCGCTTCTTGCAAACTCCGGGTCGCCAAGTGCAACCCCTGGGTGAATCGAGCTTTGATGCCTGGATTAAGCTCTACCGCCGCGATGCCAATAGCGATAACGTGCAAATTTCCTATTACCTCAAAGGTGAGATGGTGTCGCTGCTGCTAGATTTGCTGATTCGAGCCAAGCATGGGAATGGGCGATCGCTCGACCAAGTGATGCGCCAAATGTGGAATCAGTTCGGCAAATCCGAGACCGGCTTCACTCCCGAACAGCTTCAATCTGTGATCGAATCAGTCGCCGAAACCGATCTGTCAGACTTCTTCCATCGCTTCCTCAACACCACCGAAGAGCTACCGTTCAACCAATATCTAGAACCCTTTGGACTCCAGCTTCAAGCCGAAGGCGAAGACGAACAGCCCTCCTTCCTGGGAATCACCGTAAAGACAGAAGCCGGACGGGAACTGATCAAATTCGTCGAAGCTGGCTCCCCAGCCCATCAGGTAGGTATTGACCCCGGTGACGAACTGTTAGCGATCGATGGACTGCGGGTCACAGCAGAGCAACTGAGCGATCGCCTCAAAGACTATCAGCCCAACCAGGTAATTCACCTCACCTTCTTCCACCAGGACGAACTGCTCACACACCCCATTCAGCTTGCAGCCCCTCGCCCCTCGCGCTATCAAATTAAGGCGATCGAAAATCCCTCAAAAACACAGCAGAACAACTTCTCCGGCTGGCTCGGCGCATCCCTCAAAGAAATTTGAGCCACGATTTGCACTGCCCAGCACTTAAAAAAACCCTGCCCCCCACCAATGCGAAGCGCGCCACGCCACCCATCCACCACCCCTTGCGGAGGGGGTCTGGGGGACGCGCTTCGTCCCTCAGCGGGGGTTTGGGGGCTAGCCCCCAAAAGGGATTTGGATTGAGAAATATTTCCCAAAAAAACTAAAAGATAAAAACAGTCACAGACTACACAATTCCTCCCCCACCGTACTTGTTATAACGAGTTGAGACGTTCCTCATTCTCATAACATGTTGGTCATTGCGAGGCGGGCATTCAAGTAATTAGGTTCATTTAAACATGTGCCCTTTGCTGAAGCTTGTCTGCCTCGTTTTTCCATAGTTGTCCAGTGAAGATAAATTGCAGCGAAAACCAATCAGGAGGCAGCTTTGTGCGGCATTGCAGGCATCATCTACCATAATCCAGCTTCTTACCAAAATCTTGGGCGGGATTTGCTGTCCCTGATTCAACCCTTAGAGAGCCGAGGCCCAGATTCCTGTGGGGTTGCCCTATACAGTGACACGGACCCTCAGGAACCAGGAATTTACAAGGAAGTAGGTCCGGTTAATAATCTAGCGAAAAAGTATGGACTTTACAGTGTCAGGGGCAGTCATGGCATCGGACATACGCGCATGGCAACGGAATCTGTCGTAGATACCAATCATTGCCACCCCTTTACCCCTGGCTCTGGACTATCGATAGTCCATAACGGTCAGATCTCTAACTACTACAAGCTGCGGTTTAAGTTAGAGCAGGCAGGCGTAGTATTTGAAACTCACAATGACTCAGAAGCGATCGCCCACTACATTCACCACCAGCTTTCCCTGGGCGAACCGTTAGAAACAGCTTTAGAAAAGCTCCTGTGTGACATTGATGGAACCTACACTTTTTTAGTTGCAACACCCAACAAAGTTGCACTAGTGCGCGATAAGTACGCTGCCAAACCTGCCGTGGTTTACGAAACGGCTGAGATGGTGGCGATCGCCTCCGAATATCGCGCCCTGCTCACATTGCCCCACTTTGACCCAACCGTGCCCCTCCGTGAACCAGATGCAGGTGAAATTAACATCTGGTCAACTGTTGCAGTGACTCGTGAGCTTTTAGAGGCTAGGAGCTAGGAAGGGCTGGGGGATTAGGGATTAGGTTGTTTTATCTTCATTCTTTTGCTGAGATGCCTGAGACGATTCTTTCTAAGACAGTTTTGGATTGTGCAAAGTTAACCACCCGTGAAATTAACCAGCAGCTAAAAGCGCTGGCGTCTGAAGGAATTGAGCAGGTGGAAGTGGTGAATCCGGCAGGACGACATAATCTAGCGATCGCCCTGGAACATCCGATCACTATTAGTTTTCAAGGTTCAGTCGGCTACTACTGCGGCGGCTTGTGTGATAGAGCAACGATTGAAATCAACGGTTCCTGTGGCTGGTCAGTCGGTGAAAATTTGATGTCTGGGCAAATTACCGTCCAGGGAAATGCCTCCGCCAACGCTGGAGCCTCGGCGCACGGTGGCAAAATTTGCATCCTGGGAAATGCTGGACCTCGCGCCGCCATCTCACTCAAAGGAGCCACCCTGATCGTCAGCGGCAATGTCGGACATAGCAGCGCCTTCATGATGCAGCAGGGACGATTTATCATTTGCGGTGATGCAGGCGAAAATCTGGGTGACTCTATTTATGACGGTCAAATTTTTGTCGGCGGCACAATCAAATCCCTGGGTGCGGATGCTCGACTTGAACCCATGACCGCTCAGGACTGGGAAATGCTCACCCAAGAACTTCACCCTCTGGGTCTGGATGCCAAAGCTTATGAGTTCAAAAAGATAGTTTGCGCTCAGGAGCTATATCACTTCAAAGCCAAAGATTTCAGTAAGTGGAAAGACGCATATTAAAGCGATCGCATTTCGTAGGCTGGGTGGAGCGCAGCGAACCCAACAAATTTAAATCTTCGCGATGGTCAGCCCCTACCGGCTTAAGCAAATCGATGAACCTTACACTTGCCAAACATTGCTGTTGGGTTTCGCCTTGCTTCACCCAACCTACGTGACCTCTCGTTAATCCTTTTGAATTTTTAACTTAGAACTTCTAATGGAACCTGTTCTCAACACCAGCAGTACTTTTAACCCTGAAGTCATTCAAGCCATTCAGGAACGAGCAGAACTGGGACGCTACATGATTCGCGGATTTGGTGCATTCCGCAACGTGCCCCGATTGGACGATCTGGTTTTTCTCACTGCCTCTCTGACTCGCCTGCCACTAGAAGGATATCGGGAGAAGTGCAGCACTAAAACGGTGTTGGGAACTCGTCACGCCAAGCGCCCGATGGAGTTAGAAATTCCGATTACGATCGCCGGAATGAGCTTTGGAGCACTGTCCCGCAACGCCAAAGTTGCATTAGGTCGAGCTGCAACCTGGCTGGGAACTTCTACCACCACAGGTGACGGCGGCATGTTGCCCGACGAGCGAGAAGCCTCATCTAAGCTGGTCTATCAGTGTTTACCGTCGCGCTATGGCTTCAACCCTAAGGATTTGAAGAAAGCAGATGCGATCGAAATTGTGGTAGGGCAGGGCGCAAAACCAGGCGGCGGTGGCTTGCTGCTGGGGCAAAAGGTGAATCAGGTCGTAGCTGGAATGCGAACCTTGCCAGAGGGAGTGGATCAGCGATCGCCCTCTCGCCACCCCGACTGGATCGGGCCCGACGACCTGCGAATCAAAATCGAAGAACTGCGCGAAGCCACCGACTGGGAGATTCCCATTTACGTCAAAATTGGCGCAACCCGCGTCAAAGATGATGTCAAACTAGCAATCAAATCTGGCGCAGACGTAATCGTACTAGACGGCATGGAAGGCGGCACCGCAGCCACCCAAAGCATTTTTCAGGAACACTCTGGAATTCCTACGCTTCCTGCTCTGGTGCAGGCAGTCGAGGCGCTGAAGGAAAGCGGTATGTATGGAGAAGTTCAGCTTGTGATTTCGGGCGGCATTCGTTCTGGTCCCGATGTCGCCAAAGCCTTGGCTTTAGGAGCAGATGCCGTCAGCATTGGCACAGCCAGCCTGATCGCAATGGGCTGCAACAAACCTGTTTATGTGGAAAGCTATCACAAACTCGGCACAGAACCTTATCACTGTCACCACTGTCACACAGGATTGTGTCCGGTCGGCATTACTACCCAGGATGAAGACCTGATGGCGCGTCTACCCGTTGAAGAAGCCGCAACTCACGTTGCAAATTACCTTCAGGCGATGGTGATGGAGGCTCAAAGTCTGGCGCGTTCCTGCGGCAAGTCTGACGTTCACAATTTGGAGCGAGAAGATTTAGTTGCACTCACTTTAGAGGCTTCGGCAATGTCCAAATTGCCTTTAGCAGGAACGGATTTTGTTATGGGGCAATGAGGCTATTTGTATTGCAATTTATGTACGATCCGGAGCTAGCAAAATTGGCGATGTAGTCAGTTCCAGATAAGCAGGAAAGCTCAAAGAGAAGGTTCATAAATTAATTGTTCTCTTGCTTTCCAAGTTAATGCCCTAAACGGCATAACTGTCCGTCAAATTCTACGGGAATGGAAGGAGAACTGACTAATGAAATCGCAAACTTCCGCTACAGAGAATTTCACAACTGAAGTTTTTGTTGAATCTGGTTTGCCTATTTTAGGCTTTTTGCTGCTCTTGATTTTGCTGTAAGGATAGCGTTCAGCTTGAAGTTGTTTGAGTAACACGATTACGTTTAGCAAATAGGTAATTCTTTACCTCTTCAAGCTGCCGCATCTTTCCATTAGTTTCTTCAAGTTTAAGGTCAATTACTTTCAATTTTTCAGATGTCAGCATCGCAACGTTTCTCTAAGTATCAATCGGGTATTTGATCTCGTTTAGAGCAAAGCCTGAAAACTTGCTTTGAGTAATGATGACTACTCGTTCTACGTTTAAAGTTACTGATCTAACGCTTCAAGGCTTCTGGCACCATGCTGTGATTGATAGCGGTAGTGCGGACAGGACTGGAAGTTGGAGCTTGGCGCAGTTTGGCAATGTTGCTGAGTGCTTTTTGGGCATTGGCTTTGCTGCCCCGTTCGGTAAATAGCTTGGCGGCAATTTCTAGGTCAGCGATCGCCCCTCCTCGATTGCCCAATCGCTGATAGGCAATGCCCCGATAATAGTGAACAATCGCATTGTTGGGTGACAGAGCGATCGCCTCTGAATAGTCTGCAACAGCAGCTTGAGGATTGCCCAACTTCTGGCAAGCCATGCCGCGATAGAAGTAGACAATCGGGTTGGGTTGAATCTGGATCGCCAAACTATAATCAGCGATCGCTCCGTAAGGATCGCCCATTTCCACCCGAATAAAGCCACGGTTGCAGTAGGCAGCAAGGTAACGAGGATCTAGCACAATTGCTTCGCTCAGGTCAGCCAGTGCGCCCGACTTGTTGCCCTGGTCATAGCGCACCAACGCCCGACCATTGTAGGCTGCTGCATCGCGTGGGGTAAGGGCAATCAAACTGTCGAAGTCGGCGATCGCCCCAGCCTTGTCACCCAGCCTATAGCGCGTTACCGCTCGATTCCAGTGAGCTGCGACATCTTCAGGGTCAAGTGTTGGACTATCGAAACTTTCAGTCAGCTTCTGGATCACCTCAGGGTCAGTTGTTCGCAGTTTTAGCTCCAGATTTGACAACACCGTTGTCGTCGTCAGCGCCTCATCTACTCCCAACAAGGCAAACGATTGATCTGAGACCAAAAAATTCTCCCGCGCTCCCAAAACTTTAAAGCGAAAGTAATCTGGGTAGTTGCGCTTAAGCTGCAAAAGCTTGTGCAGCGTTTCCTGAACCGCCCCTCGTTGAATTGGGTCGATCGCCCACTGCTGATTAATGCTACTGAGAAACTGGACTTCGTTGCGGTCAGCCACGTGGCACCAGCCTACATCAAGCTGACACTTCTGACTGAGCAAGGTTT
This sequence comes from Oculatella sp. FACHB-28, assembly GCF_014696015.1. NCBI lineage: Bacteria > Bacillati > Cyanobacteriota > Cyanophyceae > Oculatellales > Oculatellaceae > Oculatella > Oculatella sp. FACHB-28. The sequence goes on from NZ_JACJPJ010000074.1 coordinate 62,542, forward strand.
CTAACTTTTGCATCAGCCCGTCATCCAGGCTTGACTGCGCTGACCATTGCCAGACCAAAATCAATCGTTCTTGAGTCTGAGTCAACGCCTCTTCTAGAATGGCACGGCTCTTAGAAACACTCTTGCTATTCACGCCGGTCTGGTCAGACTTTAGATCAAAAATCAATTCATATTGAAGTCCCGTTGGCAAAGCTTGAAGGTGACGATTGACCCCTTCCAACTCTTGACGCAATGTAGCTTCCACTCGCGCCTGAAAACTTTTTGAGTTGTTTTTGAGCGCTGCCAACCCGACCGTCAAATCCTCCAAATGATGACGCATCATCTCTGCATCTTCAGCGGGAGGCAACTGGCTCACCTGTTCCTGAAGCTGTTTGTGCTGTTCTGCCAGGGTTTGCGTAAACTGTTGCAGCGAGGCAAACTGTTCTTGGATGCTGCTCAAGTAGGCAGTCATCGCGCCTTCAGCTTGCATGTAGAGTTCTGAAGAGGCTAGATCAGAATTCTGTAAGCCGTTTAGGTAGGCAGTCATCGCCACCTGAGCCTCTGAAAACAAATCAGAAAAGGTTAAAGAGGGCATCAGCCCGTTCATTGACGGTCCGAGGCGCGCCAGACTTTCCTCCAGGTCGCTCGCCGGATCTGGGGGAATGTAACCCAACTCCAGAGTTGCTGCGGGGTCATCAACCGAATTGTTGTAGACCGTTTGGTCAAATCGGGGCAAGCTGTCAAACAGGGGATTGTAGCTCAGCTCCAGGGTCGCGGCCGGATCTTCTGCCTGGGCAGGTGGGGTAAAGGGCGGCGGATATCTTAGCTCAAGCGTTGCGGTTGGGTCGGCAATCTGGATGGGTTTCTCAACTTGCCGTCTCAGGTTAAGCGCAGTGGCTTCCACCGCAGAGAGAGATTGCTTGAGCGCTTCTTGCTGCTGCTGCATCTCTTTCATTTCAGCCATGAGTACTGACCAATCCCGCTTGGGCACCAGGGTAGAAACCATTTTGATCAGTTCTGCGACTTCCTGCTTTAGAGAGGTGGAGTCAACAGGTGGCGGTAGTTTTTGAAACTGCCGATTGAGGTGAGACACCTGATCCCGCAGGGAAACAATGCTGGGTTTGGTCAAATTGGTCAGGTTTTGCAAATTCACCCGAATTTGCACCAGTTCTGTTTTAAATTGGGCGATCGCCCCTTCTACTTCCTCCATCCGATTGGCAGGAGAAGCCTTTTGCAGGTAGTTGGTGACACCCGCTAAGGTATCTGAAAGCTGAGCGTATTGCTCATGAATCTGGTAAATTTCTTGCCGCAGCGGTTGAATGCCCTGCTGCTCAATGGGGTCAAGCCGATCCTGAATCTCTTGTCGAATCTCTGCGACTTCGCTAGCCAGCTTGTCTAAAATTTCGCGGTTGTTGCGAGTAACAGTTTTCTTCAGGCTGCCGATCGCTTCTGGGGTGGGCAGCGACATCATTTGCTGGTTGAGCAACTCAATGTGCTTTGACACACGGCGATCGAGTTTGGAGAGGGCGATCGCCATATTCTGTTCGCTCTGGTCTTCAAACCGTCGGCGGTTAATCAGGTTTAGCAGCACCACCACAGACAGCGGCGTGGACGCAAACAAAACCTGCTTGGACATGAGGGAGACAACCGATCCAACCCCCAAGCCGACCAGCGATAACGACTCAACTAGTTCTAACCAGTGACGTTTTTTCAAGGATGCCCTGACCTGAAGAATAAGAGTGAATGCGACTCAACCGTCAGAATGCAGATATCCGTTCTGGTGATCGAGACAATTTACTCGAATCTTCTATCAGTTTGCGAAGCAATCAGGAAATTCTTTACGGCAAAAGATATTAAGCCGGAATTTACGTAGATATATGTAGCAGCCCCCAATCCGTTGCAAGACAAGTGAGTTATGAGAAGCATGCTCTGGCAGGCACACCTCCATAACCCATCAGAATTGATAATGTGACATCAGAATTTTGAAGCCTTATTTATCCGGGAATGCTCACGAAACAATACCAATTCTAGGAATTAGGACTGTAGAACTCAGTTCCTACTAATTTTTAGAAACTGAGGCAAAATTGAGGGAAACCGCTGGCGATCGCTGCCCATGACAAGTCTCAAAGCATCAGAACGCGGACTTGCGATAGTCAATCAAGCAAGACTGAGGAAGGGGTGGACTAAAACTCGCACCTCCCTTTGGTGGCAGTCTGCTCACACCTCCCAAGCAACACTGCGGCGATTTTGGCAAGGGGCAGCGGTGCAGAGCGAAACCTTTATCGCAATCTGTGAAGCTGTTGGAATTAGTGACTGGGGGAGCATTACTGATTCTGCTGAATCCACTGATTTTGAGCGATCGCCACAGAGTGCGCTGCAAGATTGGGGAGAAGCACCCGACATTGCTGGCTTTTATGGACGCGCTCAGGAATTGGGGGAATTAGAGCAGTGGATCGAACGCGATCGCTGCAAACTAATCGCCATTTTGGGTATGGGCGGCATTGGCAAAACGGCTCTTACCGTAACGCTAACAGATCGGATTCAACACCAATTTGAGTTTGTGATTTGGCGATCGCTGCGATCTTCACCGTCAGTTCCGTCTCTGCTGAATCAACTCACTCACTCTCTTTCCCAAGGGAAACAAACCGCTAATCCAGAGAATCTGCAACACAGCATTTCTCAATTAATGCTGCTCTTACGTCAAAACCGTTGTCTAGTGATTTTGGATGAAATGGAGGGCATCTTTCGCAGCAGTAGTGGGCAATTTCGTCCGTATGTTGGACAGTATCGAGAAGGTTATGAAGGATACGGAGAACTGCTGCGCCGAATCGAGAGCGATCGCCACCAGAGCTGTATTATCCTCACCAGTCGAGAAAAGCCAGAAGAAATCGCTGCCTTTGAAGGGAAAACTTTGCCAGTTCGATCGTTTCAACTAAAGGGCTTGCAAACTGAGGACGCTAAAGAACTATTTAAAGCCACAGGGTTTTCTGGCGCTGAAGAAGGTTTGACGGAGCTAATTTTGCTCTATGGGGGCAGTCCTCTAGCGCTAAAAGTGATTACAACTCTCATTCAAGAAGTTTTTAGAGGAAGCATCATTCAGTTTTTGAGTCAAAATACGTTAGTGGTGGGCGATCGCCTCCGCCTGTTGCTAAAACAACAGTGCGATCGCCTTTCCAATTTAGAAAAAGAGCTTGTGTACTGGCTTGCAATTGAGCGGCATCCCATTTCGTTATCGAGACTGCAAGCCAACATGGTTTCCCCACCAACCCAATCGGTGCTTTTAGAAGCATTAGCTTCACTAGAACGCAGATGCATGTTGGAACATGCAACTCAAACTGATGAGCAGGAATCCGCAACTGATGAATCCTTATTTACCTTGTCACTTTTGGTGATGAAATGTGTCACTGATGAGTTTGTTGAACAAGCAATCGATGAACTCTATACGGCGATCGAAACGCAGGACATTAAACATTTGAAACTCCTGAAACACTATTCTCTAATTCCACCCCAGTCCAGTGAAGGTGAGGATAATGCATCAACCCACATGCTTAAACGGTTCAAAAATAGTCTCCAGTCTACGTTTAAGCGTGAGGAGTTGAAACATCAGCTGCAAATGATATTTCAACTTTTGGAGGGTCAGATTCCGGCAACAGCAGGTTACACGAATGCTAATCTAGCCCAACTTTTAAGCGTTTTAGAGACTAACTTCAATACTTGGAACAAGCAAATTTCAATAAAGCAGAATTAACTTCTGCTAACTTCTACTGAGCAGATTTTGAAGTGGCGATCGCCCGCTGCTTCTCCAAAAAATCTTCGATTTCTGCCACAAGCCATACTTTTTCTGCTTCCGGTAGCAGTGAGCCAAACAGACGCTGTTGCTGATTTCGAGTGGTAATAGTGCAAGTTGTTATGGAGGTTCTTCTGACTGGCAAACCTAAGCCTTTTAACATCGCCTGCTTAACCTGAATCGGCTTTCCTTGTACATTGCGATAGCGCCACTTCCACAACCACTGCTGAAGCTTGAAATTCTGAGATGTAATCTCCAATCGTGTCCGAGAAGATGCACTAATCAGAAATAGGAATAGCAACGAGACATCCATTACTCCCCAAAGAATCAGACAAATTGTGCCAACCGGAATCTGACCTAGGAGAAAATTTAGCAGTTCTTCTAAGTAGAAAGTGTCGTAGGGATAAAGAACTAGAACGACAACTGTCCAACTGATGAGCCAGAAACCCAAATGTCCAATCAATAAAAGCAGCGCAAACAGTTGACTATGATTACTTCCTAGTCCAACAGGTGGAATCTCTGCTACTAGCCTTTCTCCACTGACTGTTAAGTTGATGGAGCTATCAGCAGGGCGAATGGGCTTTGGGCTAGCACGGGCAAAGGCTTTCCCTCCACGCAAAGTAGCCAATGCTTCTGCTGCTGAGGGAAAGCGATCTTCTGCCACAGGTTCCACCATTCGCTCTAGCCAATCTGCAAATCGTTTGGAAACTTTGACATGAGGGCGAAAGTGAATTCGCAGTTTGCGATGGGGCAAATCGGCGGGTGTTTTGCCAGTTAATAAGGCAATTAGCGTTGCTCCAAGCCCATACAGGTCAGTGCCTAAAACGGCTTGTCCACGAAATTGTTCTGGAGCCATGTAGCCGTAAGTTCCAACTACAGTACTACTGCCAAGCACGGTGTTGTGATAGGTGTCTTGCACAGCCCCGAAGTCTACTAAAAATAACCGTCCATCATTCCGCCGAATAATATTTTGAGGTTTGATATCTCGGTGTAGCACTGGAGGCGTTAACTGTTGCAGATAAACCAGAACTTTTAGAATCTGAACGGCAATATTTTGAACCTGTGTTTCATCAGGATGCCAGCCTCTTTCAAGCAATGTTTCTAAGGATTGTCCTTCTGCAAGTTGTTGAGCGATGTAGAAGAGGCGATCGCGCGGCAAATCTACCTGAAAATAATCCACATACTGAGGAATCGCAGGATGGTCAAGCTGTTTCAAAATTCGAGCTTCTCGCTCAAACAGCTCTAGCGCCTTGAAGTCATTGGTTTGACGCAGGGACATGGCTTTGAGGGCTACCTGCTTACCCGTCTTCAAATCCTTTGCGGCATAGGTGATGCCAATGCTACCTTGCCCTAATTTGCCTGAGATTTGGTAGCGTCCAGCAATGAGATTCCCTGACTGATGTAGTGTTGTCATAGGAGTTTTATAAGTGGTTGAAGTTATAAGGCAGATAAACCTTCTTTAAGGCAAGACGTAAGCCAGTAGGTTTCACTTATCGCCACTGTCTGTAGCACTGTGGCGCTTTAGCAGTTCAACTAGTTTTGCTGCTTCTGCTTGTGGAGGTAAAACAGTATCAGACTGACATGTATTTGCAAGTTCGAGCGGCGTAAAGTTTAGGTTATCTCTAATATTCGCTCTCGCTCCGTGAGTGAGCAGCAAACTAGCCAGTTCTACTTTAGAAGCCCACACTTGAACCTGACGCTCAGCTATTCTTTCTCGAAGATAAATCGTTTCTTGAACCTGAAGCTCAGCTATTCTTTCTCGAAGATAAATCGTTTCTCCTGAAATATAATGAGAACAACTATTGAACTCAATTTTTATCTCATCTTCTGCATCAATCAATTCTCCAAATCCCGGTGTTCCACTGATATTTTTCCCCGCTATTACAAAATGCAGTGGGGTTCTACCATTATTATCTTGGGCATTGACTTGAGCGCCATGTTTAATGAGTACGTTGATTACTTCACTTGTAGCGGATGGAGGAAAGTGTTCTAGAGATACATGAAGTGGTGTTCTGCCATGATGATCTTTAGCATTGACATCTGCACCATTTGCAATCAAAGCTTCTGTTGTCCATTCTGCTAGTCGACCACTTTGCCTTGCCCAAACACTCGCTGCCCAATGCAGCGACGTTCTACCGTATCGATCTTGAGCATTGATGTCTGCTCCATTAGCAACCCAGGTTTGAGCAATCATTGCTTCAAATTCATTTTCTATGTCCACTGAGCTACTGTGATACAAGCCTGACTTGATCAGAATGTGCAGAGGGGTATACCCATAGTTATCTCTGGCGTTGATATCCGCACCATTAGCAAGCAATGCTTCAACTAGCGGCTGTCTGAAATTGCCGTAAGAATACCACTCTGCTATGTGATGCAGAGGTGTTCTGCCTTTGTCGTCGGGGAGATTTACGTCTGCTCCTCGTGCTATCAGTAATTCAAATATTTCTGCGGATTCAACATACCGAAGTAAATCAGTAGCTTGCCGAACTCTAGCTTCCTTGTCTTGTAGCAGTCCATCCCAAAACAGAATGCTGCTAAGCATATCTATATCTCCACTCCGAACTACTGTACTTGGAAGGATTTGTTGCCTAGTTGTTAAGCTGAGCCAAGGAGCTTTTAAGTACCTAGGAGCATTTAGTGCGACAACGATCGCCACTCCTAACCCAACTATGATTTTCATGGGAATGGGCGATCGCGCTTTACCTCTAATTCTCTTGCCTTGCAGTGCAGCTAATGCTTCCTTCGCAGAGGAAAAGCGGTCTTCCTCATCTGGCTCTACCATTTGCTGAAGCCAGTCGGCAAACTCCTCGGAAACCTGGATGCGATCGCGAAAGTTGTACCGCAGCCTTTCCTGAGGCAATTCCGAGGGGCAACGGTGCGTTAGCAAAAATAGTAAAGTCGTGCCCAAACCATACAGATCCGTCGCAGGAACAGCCTCCCCGCGAAACTGTTCTGGAGCCATGTAACCATAGGTTCCCACTACGGTACTACCCCGTGCCACCGTAGTACGGTAAGTATCCTGAACGGCACCAAAATCTACCAGGAAAATCCTGCCATCCTCTCCCAAAACTAAATTCTGCGGCTTGATGTCGCGATGAATGACTGATGGTTTTTGAGCTTGCAGGTAGATGAGAATCTCTAGAACCTTAGTCGCAATCTGCCGAACACCACTCTCATTGGTGCGCCACCCTCCTGTTACCAGTTCTGCCAACGACTTGCCCTCTGCCAACTGCTGCACAATGTAAAAGGCTCGGTCTTCAGCCGTGTCTATGTAGAAATAATCCAGGTAGCTGGGAATCGCAGGATGATGAAGCTGCTTTAGCGTTCGGGCTTCCCGCTCAAACAGTTCCAGGACCTTAAATTCGCCCATGTGCCGCAGCGACAGCTCCTTTAGAGCTACGGGTTGATTGGTAGTCAGGTCTTTGGCAGCGTAAGTTGTGGCAATTCCACCTCTTCCTAAGGTATCTGTCACCCCATACCGATTGGCAATGATATGTCCGATTTTATGCGGGATCTCCATAGGAGGTTTGTGGGTAGGTTGGGTTTAGCAGGAGGCGATCGCAACCTGGCTAGCAGTCCTGCTGATTCTTAGATGTTTTAATTTTGCCTGCCCTGCCCCTAATTGTGCGCTCAGTTTTGATCTCACCCTTGATCTCACCGCTGCGCCCAAGTTTCCTGATTTGTTTAAGCATTAGCCACCGACATTCGCAAAATCATCAGGCATGATCAGGGTAGTTGAGACAGTGTGGCGCTCGCTTGGGTAAGCCAAAATTGAGGGAAACTCAAACAGCCACTGCTCAAACTGCACACTGAAAGAGGAGTTAATTATGGAACAAGGTGAACTGTTGACATTGATTATGCTGCTGACCCCCGGCTTACTGCTGTCGATTTTGGTGATGGCGGTGTTCTCTGTTGGTGGGTGACACACAATTTGCACACCTAGACGGACAAGTGTGCCTAACCACAAACTGTTTTTTTAGCTCACCGATTGCTTCGTTCTGATCCCTAAATGCTAATAGACCGACCAGTTTGAAAGGCTGAAGCATTCTATTCAGACTTCTGCTAAGAAAAGCTGCCTTCAAACTGGATTGGGCTAAACAATACAGTCGTGGAGTTGAAGTTGCAACTCTGAGGTAAGCATTATGGGGCAGTATGAACAGCGAGGTAAAACACCACAGGCGGTTCCTCACCTTTGGCTCTGGTGGGCGGTGGCAACTGGAATTGCCGGGGCGCTCGTTGGAGCATTGGAAGCGTCAGGATTTCAATTCCTGGCGACTGTGTTCTTTACAGGTTTGTTTATTGGCACAGCTCAATGGTTGATCTTGCGCCACTACATTCCCAAATCCTTCTGGTGGATAGCGGTTAGTACGTTAGGGTGGTTTTTCGGACTGATGCTGATGGTGAGTTTGGATGTAGTCCTTGATCTGATCATTCAATTCTTAACCAGGCTGGGCGCATGGCAAGTTTTTTGGATGAATTTAGTTGGTGAGCCTGTTGTGCTGGCAATTTTGGGAGCAGCCCAGTTACCAATTTTGTGGCGAGCTGTTCGCAAAGCGTACTGGTGGCTTCCTGTTAGCGCTTTGGGTGGTGCGTTACAAGGCGCGAGCGGTTCGGCTGTCGCATATGTCATACAGCCAGGAGTATTGTCAGGAACATTCGTAACTGCACTGTCCTATGGATCGGGTTGGTTGACCTATGGCATCGTTACTGGAATTTGCCTGCAATGGCTACTACGCCACCAGTTTCGGTAGAAGCAAGTAACACAGCACTATAAACACACAGTAGGGGCAAAACATTTGTGATGAGGATGAATGGCTATCACCACCCATCTTCGACACAAACGCTTTGCCCCTACTCCGAAATTACAGAAATTGCAGCTAGGCTGCTGAGGGTCTAACGGCGACCGCGAACTGGGACTTTGTTGAGATAGTCGATGTCAAACGCAGAGGTGCGCTGAGCGTAGTTGATTTTGGGTGCGATCGCTGCCGCCACAGCACGGAACTTGCGAGGATCGCCTTCGGGAAGACTGCGCTCCTGGAATTTGAGCGTGTAGAACTTCTCCAGGGTGATCCGCCAGTCGGTTTTAGCAGTTCCTGCAACTTCGCGATAGTCTTCACCGTAGCGAGGCACAAAGGTGAAGGGACGCTTCTCCATCCGCTTGCGCTGATAAGGAACAATCGAATCACCAAAGGCTTGGATGTACTCCTCACTATCGAGAAGCGCATCAACAAACCCATGGAAACCCAAAGTTCCAATCTTGATTGACCAGGCAATCTTTTCTTCCTGATTGTAAGGAGCACGACCCAACAACCGCTTGACGCAAATTTCCACCAAGCGGTAGTTATCATTAACACCAACTACCAGGGTGTAGAACCGCTCTGACTTCACCAACTCACGAATGAAATCACGAACGGTAATGGAGCCGTTTGCCAAGCGAGTTTCTAGCGTGATCTGGCGGTTAAATCTGAGCAAAAGCTGTTCATTAAACACTTGCCGATACGCTTCTCGAACCAGAGCCTGCAACTCTGATGGAGAATTCACGTCCTCAATTCGGTAAACGTAGGGGGTATCTTCGTTCTGATCGGATATGCCAAAGCTGCGAACCCTTTGGTTCTGACTCGATGGTTTATAGTCGAGCAACGGCAATGCCATGCTAATGTCTCCCTTCTGTATTGTGCGGTGTAAAAGTTGTCTGAAATATCAACTGCGGAGCAGCACTTACGATAGACAGTCTGGGCTAGGGATTGATTCAGACCAACACTTCTTTGGGCTTATTATCCCGTGTTTTGTTGACTGGTTATGTGATGAACTGCATTTTTTGTAAGCAAATTTCAACCCAATGGTGCAATTCTCAACATTTCGCTCAGTTTTGCTCAGCTTCAATCAGTCTCAATCCAGGAAATCCCTAACCTGCCGAACCTGAGAATGCACTCAGTGCCAGCAAGAATGCACATCCTAGCGTCAGAACGATCAACACACCAGAAACCCGACCCCAGTTGGTGGACTTGAGGAATGTCTGAAGGTTGAACGGACGGTCAAAGTCAAGACTGAATTGATTTGCAGGCGTGTAGGGTCTAGCTGGAGGTAGCTGGTCGCGATAGTCAGCGCCATAGCGCGGGGTAAAGCTAAAGGGACGCTCTCCCATCCGCTTGCGCTGATAGGGCACAATGTTGTCGCCAAAGGCTTTAGTATACTCTTCACCATCCAGCAACAGGTCTACAAATTGATTCCACCCTTGGGTAGCAATTTGAATAGACAGCGTAATTTCCTCTTCTTTGCTGTAGGGGGCACGACCCAATAGCCGCTTTAACGCCAGTTCTACCAAACGGTAATTGTTGTTTGGCTCAACCACCAGCCTGTAGAAACGCTCTGATTTTGCTAATCCGCGAATGAAGTCTCGCACCGTGATCGAACGATTTTTAAGCCGCGTTTCTAAAACAGTTTGTCGATTAAACGACAGCGTTTCCTGTTCATTAAAGACTTGGCGATAAGCAGCCCAAATCAACGCTTCAACATCAGTGGGAGATTGAGTTTCTCCAAGCTGATAAACATGGGGAGTTTCTTCGTTCCGATCGACAACACCAAAGTTAGAAACTCGTTGGTTTTGTGTCGTTGGTTTATATTCAAGTAGCGGTAAAGACATTTTCAACCTCCTGTAATAGGATTCTGATATCTGCCAAACCTAATCTAGGATGTGTTTTAAAGCGGATTGAAAGGGGTGATTTTTCGGTTTTTTGTACCCGAAAAATTCAACCATTAAAGCCTAGAGGATCTGGCTCATGCTGATACACGAAGTACTCACGGCACTCTAGCGGCAGGGGAAACCTGCGGCAGAGTTAATCGAAGCGGGCACGGGAGAAGTATCCTTGCGAGTCGTATCGGGGATGGTAATGTTGTCAGTTTTTACCTGGACAAAGTTAACGGGTTTGATTTGGAGCGATCGCGCCAAATCCAGGAAGTTCCTAACATCTCCCCACTTGTAGCGTTCCTCCTCTTGCTTATCTCGCCAGTAGTCGCTGTAGCGAGGAGTCACCAGGTTAAACGGACGATCTTTGTAGCGCCGACGCTGATAGGGAATAATGCTCTCACCGAAGGAAGTCGTATATTCTTCGCTGTCAACGAGGGCATCCACAAAACCTTCAAACCCGGTCGTCGCAATCTTGATTGACCAGGCAATTTTTTCATCGTTGTTGTAGGGTGCCCGACCCAGTAAGCGCTTCAGGGTGAGTTCTACAACGCGGTAGTTTGAGTTGGTTTCAACTACCAGGCGGCGATATACGTCAGATTTTGCCAGACCTCGAATAAAGTCTCGCACAGAGATCGAGCGATTTTTAAGCTGAGTTTCTAGCGTTTTCTGGCGGTAGCTTTGCAGCGTTTCGTGTTCGCTAAACACTTGACGATAACCTGCCCAGATTAGATCTTGAAACTCACCATCGGAGGTTGCATTGTCTAACCGGTAGATGCGTGGGGTATCTTCGTTGGGTACCTCAAAGCCAGCTACACGCTGATTTTGAGAAGAAGGTTTGTACTCAAGCAAGGGAATTGGCATGGAAAGATCCTCTAGAAAACTGTGCAGGAAACGAGTTTTAGGAGTTAATTGTTCATGGGCATGCACGAACAATTAACTCCTAACTAGACCCTTGGATTTGTGGGGATGTAGCGGTAAGGTAGAGCAACACTGGTTCGCCTCACGCTAACTTGTGAAGGAGCAGCTTCACGAGTTGAATCAGGAACCTTGACCGATGATGCTCTGGCAACGTGCCGCTGGCTGTCGAGTTGAGGTGGCAAAAGGCTTTGAGCCATGTTTAAGAAGCCAGCCGGAATAGCCTGCCGAATGATTTTCTTATCTAATGCACCAGCACCATAACTCCGCGCCTGGAAGTAAGAACGACTTGCCAGTTCCATATCCAACAGGCGACCACGCCAGTAATCCTCATAGCGAGGAGTCACCAGGTTGAAGGGACGTCCTTCCATACGACGACGCTGATAGGGAACCGTATATTCTCCAAAGTTTTGCAGGTACTCGTCGCTCTCGACCACGGCATCAATAAATCCGTGTAGCCCGCGAGTAGCAATCACAATCGACCAGGCAATTTGCTCATCTTTGCCGTAGCTTGCCCGACCTAAAAACCGCTTAAAGGTGATATCGACTAGGCGATAGTTGCTGTTGGTATCGGCAACTAATTCCCGATAGACATCGGTTTTACCCAAAGCACGAACAAACTCTCGCACTGAAATCACTCGATTTCTGAATTGCGATTCCAACGCGGGTTGACGATATTGTTCGAGGATCAAATGTTCGCTAAAAATTTGTCGATATGATGCCCAGATGATGGCATCCACGCCTGTATCCGGGGTGGTGCCCGTTAACTGATAAACAGGTGAATCATCTTCATCGGGGATGTCGTAGCCATTAACGCGCTGGTTTTGAGTTTTGGGGGTAATTTCGAGGAGGGGAAGAGGCATAAGGTTAGGTACCTTTAACTAAAATGCATACATAAAAAGCGAGACTGCCGTAGAGCAACACGGACAGCCATCAAGGTGCAGTCAGATGTTCTAACTGTTGTTGAGCCATCCAAGCTCGCGCTTGAACCGCTAAATCTGGATCGTCTGCCATTGCAGTTAATCGCTCTAGAATCCGCTCTAGAATCGCTGAACTGAGCTGAGACTGGGACGACTGAGATGGGTTGCTACTGGCGATCGCCAACGCCTGTAAACCCACAATCGCGGCATAACGAATTGCCCAGTCCGGGTCGTGAGAGATCGTCAGCAACGCCTGCAATGTTCTGTCTTGAGCGATCGCCCGATCGCCCTCTGGCAGCTTCTCCCACCGCAGGTTTCCCAGTCCCTTAGCTGCTGCCCGACGAACGCTGGGGGCAAAGTCGGTTTCCGCCGTACTGAGCAACACCTCCAGAGCGCGGGGATCAGCGATCGCCGCCAACGCCCGAAAAGAATAGGCTCGTGCCCCATAGTTGTACTCATCCAACTGCTCAATCAGCGGCAGAACCGCAACATCGCCCAGCCGAATTAGCCCCTCAACGGCAACGCTGGCGGCTTCGGGGTTGTTGTATCCCAACACGGCAATTAGGGTTGGAATGCCTGCTTCTAGACCTGAAGTTGCCAATGTGTTCACAGCCGCCACCAACCGACTGGGAGAATCGGCTTGCTCGACGGCTCGAATTAGTTCAGAAGCATCAACAGCCTTGGTCACAAACATCAGATCACCCGTAACTTCACAGAAAGAGTCAAAGCAGGAAATTAAGACAGCCAGTCAAAACGCCAGTTTACTCATCTATAGCAACGCATCCATCAGCGTCATCACCTGGGTAGCCGCAGGAGACAAGGCAACCGGGTTTGTTTGCTTAAGATTGCTCTCTAGCAGGCTTTTCAAAGCAATCATTTTGAAGCTATTCTCAACGCTGGCATGGGCGATCGCCTCAGCACCCGGCAAATAACCACTTGCACCTAAGTCGAGCAATAGCTTACGACGCAGCTTTAGATCTGCTTCGGATAGCGATCGCACCAACCTTTCTCCGTAAGCGGGGTGTTGCGTCAGCACGTACAATGACCGTGCCGCAGCATATTGCACCCGTGGAACGGGGTGTTGCAAAAACGGCTCAATCAAAGCAGTTGCCTCAGTCGCTCGTAGAGCTTCTAGAGCTTCCATGGCAGCTTCAACTGGCTTGGCTAAATGAGGTCGTCCCGGCATTAATTGAGCCGATTCTACTCCCCCAGATAGCACACTCATCATCGCCGGAATGCAGGCTGGGTCACCCAGCATTCCTAACGATTGAGCCGCTGCCGCTTGAACATAGTAATCAGAACACTCTAAAGCCTGAAGAAGTTCTGGAACTGCGCGGCGATCGCCCAACTTGCCCAAGGCACGAGCCGCATTGCGCCGCAGAGGATAGCCTCCTAGCTCAGTGCGATCGTCCTCATCCTGAAGAGCCGTGATCAGCGCCTCCACTACGCCCGGACTTCCCGACCCAAACTTACCCAACCACCAGGCAGCATAATATCGTAGGCTCACATCTTCGTGAGTCAGGTTGGCAAGTGCCGTTTCTACCGTTAATGGTTCACCGTTGGGCGGTTCTAATTCAGATTCAAAATGTGATTGAGTTAACTCTGACATTGATCTAAACGAAGGGGCAGAGACAGAGGCGGGATCACTCCCTAATCCGAGGGGGTTTAACCCTCCGATGACTTTTCGGTGTGAGCAACTTTTGCATCAGCATGGGCAGCAGTAGCTTGCTGCTTTGCTCCATTACTGGTTTCGGCACCATTCAACGGCTTAATGCTGACAATCGTGCCGCCCAACCGATTAATTCGCTGCATCTCTTCGTTCATGCGGGTGTAAGGGACTGCAACAACCGCGTTACCACTGCGACGAATCGGATAGCTCAACTTGTCAGATTGATAAGTTTGACGCAAACCCTTAACTTCAAACAAAAACATGCGGGCTGCGCTATCTGTAAAACTGTTACTTCCCTGGATTGCTTGACCAAACATAACCAGTAAAACTCCTGATGTTAAGTGTTCGAGAGACGACAAATCGGTCTCCCATCCAGAACTAGAAAGCTTTATGTAATGCCTTTCACCACACATACCAATAACACTCAGCTTCGCAGATTATTCGTTACCGTATCTCTACTAAGAACTGAGTGCTATTGGGAAGTATGCAGACGAATTGCAGCAAACTAGGCAGGCGTAACGCTGACGATCTTGCCGCCCATACGATGAATCTGCTGCATTCTCGGTAGCATTTGCTCAAAGGGCACTAAAAAAGCTGTCGTGCTATAACGCACACTGGGATATCCAGGCTGAAGAATGTTGGTTACTTCAAGCCGATAAATGCGACCACTTTCATCCCAGGAACCACCCAGACACGCGGTTGGAGTTGCGTCCTTAGAAATGGCGCTAAAACTAGCATTACTAGACATCGTGTGAAATACCTCCAAATGACTACGGAGAACACGCTGTTGAGCGAAGTCCGTCTGAATTGCTTGGGATGAGATAAGCAGAACCCACCTTCACATCACCGTTAGGATGGGTAGCACGGTTTAAGCAGGTGAAACGCTAACGATTCTGCCGCCCATGCGGTGAATTTGCTGCATTCTGGGCAGCATTTGCTCGACCGGCACCAGGTAAGCAACATTGCTGCGACGCACTCTGGGATAACCGGGTTGAACAATTCCGGCAACTTCTAGCCGATAAACTCTGCCGCTCTCTCCAAAGGAACCACCCAATGCCTTAGAAGGAGTGTCAGCCGAGCCAGCGCCATGGTACCCACCGCTGTGATCGCTGGCGGTAGGCTTGACGATGGTAGAGGCACGATTTTGAGCGAGTTCGCGGAAGACATGAGGGCTTCTGCCGCTTACTTGAGAGCGATCGCTATTTGCATATCCCCGGTAGAGGCGGAACATGCGGGTAAAACCAGTGGTTCTCACGCCTGCATCAACTGAAAAACCAGTGTAGTAGGGAACAACATTGTTACCAAAGCTGTTCTCATATTCAACACTGTCAATATAGGAATCGATTTCAGCGTCATAGCCTTTGGTGTTGTAAAGATTGAGATGGAAATTCACCTCATCTTCGGTGTAAGGCGCACGACCCAACAAATGCTTGTAATTCAGCTCAATGAAGCGAGTATTGGAATTGCGGAAAAGAAACTTGTTTTTGTATAAATCTGATTTGGCGATCGCCCGGACAAATTCCCGAACGGTGATATTGCCTTGACGAAGCTGAGACTCTGCGTTGGTCAGGCGTTCTGACGCCATAATATAGTCATTGCCGAGGACCTGACGATACGCTGCATTGATCACCGAGCGCACATCATCCTCTGTCCGATCGGGGCGCAGTTCTACCCTGGAAGCATCAAATGCAGAAAGACCAAGTCTTCCTGCGGCTGACAAATTAGACGCAACTAAACCGCTCATGCCTATTCTCCCGAAGCAACAATTTGAACAACGTGTTTGAAGATTTTTATCATCAAAATGAGAAAAACAATGCCCGGAAAAATTAACAACTGCCAGCCAACTTGCCAACACTCGCTTATTCTTCCGGGCAATAGACCTGGAGACTAGCTCAGGGCGTTAATCACGTAGTCGATATAACCATTTGCTTCGACAGCGGGCTGACCGGTAACACCGTGGTTTGCCTTGATCCACTTCAGCGCTTCAACGTACCAGCTGTTGGATAGGTCAAAGGTACGGTGCATCTCATCCAATCCAGCCAACAGGAACTCATCGATAGGTCCGGTACCACCAGCAACGAGTGCGTAGCTGATGATGCGAACGTAGTAACCGATGTCACGAGCGCACTTGGACTTACCGCGAGAGTCAGCGGCGAAGTTAGCACCTTGCTGTTGGGTGGTGTAGGGGAATTTCTGGTAAACCGCGTTAGCAGCACCATCAACTAGCTTCTGAGCATTGGTGGTCAACGCACGAGCAGCTTCCATAGAAGCAGCGGCGCGCTCATAGCGACCGTATACTTGGTTCAGCTCAGTGTTGCTCAGGAAACGTCCCTGAGTATCAGCAGCAGCGATCGCTTCGGTAATGGGGGTCTTCATAGTTGAGATATCTCCCTAAGATATGTTCCTTCAAAGTTTTCGATGAAATGGCTATTTAGATTCAGCTATAGCGTTAGCTTGTTGCCCGTTGTACCAGACTCAAGCTCAAGCCGTAGCCGTTTCCTTAAAGGAGAGCACTGGTGGAATTAACCAACAGCAGAAGCAGCGCGATCGAAGTAGCTTGCCAACTCAGATACGAGAGCGCTGCAATCACCCTTGGTGATACCGTTGGGGTCGTTCACGATAGCGATAGCAGCTTCCTTCATCTTGCTGACACCAGCAGCAACGGAACCACCGGGTACACCCAGTGCTTGATAAGTTTCACGCAAACCGTTGAGGCAGCGATCATCTAGAACACTAGCGTCTCCAGCCAGAGCAGCGTAGGTGACATAGCGCAAGATGATTTCCATGTCGCGCAAGCAAGCTGCCATGCGACGGTTGGTGTAGGCATTTCCGCCGGGCTGGATGAGCTGAGGCTGCTCCTCAAACAGAGCGCGTGCAGCATTTGCAACGATGGTGGAAGCGTTACCGGTGATGCGGTTAACGGTATCCAAACGCTTGTTGCCCTCTTTCACCATGTTTGACAGAGCGTCAAACTGAGAGCTGCTCAGGAATTCACCTTTGGCATCAGCTTGAGAAACGACCTTAGCGAATGCATCTAACATGGACTCAATCTCCTACTTTTTTGGTTGAGTTCGGTTTTGATTAAAACTGGGATTAAGTTCAGCCAGTTCAAGCTGCAAAGCGCAGCCCGTGGAAGGTAAAGCAGGTATACTGCTCAAATCACTGAATTCGCAGTGACCTCAGACTCAATTCCCCATTGATGAGAATGTTAACGTAAACGTTTTGAATCTGAGAAAATTTCACAACTTTTATGAGAAACGGAAAAACTGATGAACTAGTGATTTGATTAACTTTTTCCTGTCATTTGTACCCTTCCGGTAATCTTTATACAATGCGGTAAAGCCATTATTTGTTACAAGTTGTGAAATTGTATAACCCTGTGCAGAAGAACGGCGTGAACCCATAAAAGACAGGCATTTCACCTTCATTTAAAGGAAATTTTCGACATATTTGTTTACAGTTGATAGGGGTAATTATACTTATCAAGTGTTTTTCAAAAATTTTTATTTTTATTTAAGATTTGCAGAAAGCTTTTATTTAAGCCAGTTAAGGTCTACCCAAAGGTAGAAGCAAGATAAGGCAATTGTTAAGAAAGACAAAGCGACATTGTGACACTTTTCATTTGATGAAGTTAGATTTGTGAATCAAACCGCCGTTTTAGCACCCTCAAGAGCACGGTAAATGTTTCAGGTGGAGGGGCGATCGCCTCGATCCATTCTCCTGATACCGGATGCTGCAATCTCAGCTTCCAGGCATGAAGTGCCTGTCCCTCCAGGTTCACCCCGACCGATCGCCCAGACCCATAAACCGGGTCGCCCACAATCGGATGCCCCATTTGCGCCGTATGTACCCGGATCTGGTGTGTCCGCCCCGTTTCAAGCTGAAACTGCATCAATGTGTAATTTCCCAGCCGATCTTTAACAATCCAGTGAGTGACGGCTCGCCGTCCTCCCTTCTCTTCAGGCACGATAGCCATCTTTTTGCGGTCGACCGGATGCCGCCCAATCGGTAAGTCAACCGTGCCGCTCTCAGCCGCAGGTGCGCCAAAGACAATCGCCAGATACTCTCGTCGAGCCGTCTTCGCCTTAAATTGCGCCTGAAGATGTTGGTGTGCCTGATCGGTCTTGGCAATGGCGATCGCCCCACTTGTGTCTTTATCCAACCGATGCACAATGCCTGGTCGCTGCACGCCGCCAATTCCCGGTAGCTCCCCACAATGCGCCAGCAAAGCATTGACTAGCGTCCCCGCTTCATGACCAGGTGCAGGATGCACCACCAGTCCAGAGGGTTTATTCAAAATCAGCAAATGCTCATCTTCGTAGAGAATATCCAGTGGAATGTCCTCTGCCTGCAAGTCCGGCGGCTGAGCCTTAGGAATGGTGAGTGAGATGCGATCGCCCCTTTTCACCACTGCCTTCTTAGACGTACAAACCTGCCCATTCACCCAGACCTGTCCCTGCTCAATCAGCTTTTGCAGGCGCGATCGCGATAAATCGGGCAACTGCTCAGCCAGGTAGCGATCGAGCCGTTCTGTGGTTGCTTCAACCTCTAAGTCAAATTCGGGGAGTTTTGGGGACAAAGTTTGTGCCTATACTCAACCCTTTCATTATCGCTGGGAGTTGTAACTGAGGGATTATAGGGAGCGATCGCCCTCTATGCAATCAATTCCAATTACTCACCATAGAAGATCCTGAAGATTTACAGATCCTTTCATATGGGAGGTATCAGACCTCTCACTGTGATTTAGGTTTAATCTCAAATTCCATCTGAGAACGGTAAAAACACACGTCAAACTCCATGAAAAAGTTCACCTGCCCTAGAATCAAAGGTGCGTTCGGGATCTTAGTCCAAGCAAAAGCTAGCTGAAGCGGTGCAATATCTCCAACTTGAACCATTGCAAAGAAGGGTATCGCTGATTGACTGCCTAAATTACCTGCAAGTTGGATGATCGCTTTACTATCATTCCAAGTAGCACCTAGTCGTAACCCTAGCTCGTAGGGCATCACATTGACCGTTGCACCACTGTCAACCAAACCGAGTGCTTCAACTGTAAACCCTTCTCGACGAAGAATTATCGGCACCCGTGGCAAACTGTCAAACTCATTTTGCAAAAGGTCGGAGGTGGAGTAGCGAAAACGCATGACAGTCAAGTTTGGGGGGCTGACTCTGCCGCTTGCATCAACACTGAACCAGCACTGAAGCTGTCATAAGGTGTTGGCAAATCGTAGGTCTTAAAGGGTTCTAGAGGTGCAATGTCCTCTGCTGCTTCTAAATCTTCTGCCAAAATCCGAATTAGCTTTAGTTTCTCAAGGGTAGATAGTTGGCGGATAGACGGAAGAACCTCAGATAAAGTCATATGTGCTTCTCCAAGCAAGTTGACTATAAGCATATCTGTGAACAATTCTACCGTTACTACTGAAGCAGGCATCTTGCCCATCCAAGGGAGTAGGTGTCCCACTCCACAGGTTATTCCACTGTGATCAACTCTTTTGCTTCATCGGTAGAATTAGCGATCGCCCTCATCCATCACGCTCAGACATTTCATCAAAAGCATCAGCAATCGCCCTCCATGCCCGTTTAGGTTGAAGCCGATCATCCAGTGGTAGAGGACGCACAGCGGCACCACCAGAACGGGGCTGGAAGTGAGTAAGCCAAGTGTAGCGATCGCTCAGTCCCCAAGTGAGAACAGCAATCACAGACGGTTCTGCGAGGGCGGCAGTAAGGTAAGCTTCATACACTTCTGCGACTTGGCGATCGCGAGTATCAATGTCACGAGGTAAGCGGCGATCGGATACATCCAGTTCTGTAATTAAAACCTTTAGACCCATGCTGGCAGCATCCTGAATAAAACTCCTAAGTTTATCTGGATTAAAGTGAGTCAAGTCACCATGTAGATGTGCCTGTATGCCTAGTGCATGGATAGGAATGCCACGAGATTGTAACCTTGAAAGGAGTTCCAAAACGGCTGTACGTTTGCGTTCTTCTTCAGAGATGTCATAATCCAGCCCAAAGTCATTGTAAACCAACATTGCGTCTGGGTCAGCTTGAGCCGCAGTTTCGAAGGCAATCTCGATGTAACTTTCTCCAAGTAGGCTTAACCAGGGCGTTCCTCGTAATCCGTTTTGCCGTCCGTGAGCAGGCAAAATTGCCTCATTCACTACGTCCCAGGAGTGCATTTTGCCTGCATACTGACTCACTACGGTTTGAATGTGAGTTTGCAAAAACTGTTCTGCATTGTCGGCTGTAACGGTGCTTTCAAACCAGTCGGGTAAACCGTTGTGCCAAACTAATGTATGTCCGCGAAACTGCATATTGTGACGCTGAGTGAAGTCAAGCAGGCGATCGCTCCGACTAAAATCAAACTGGTCAGGGGCAGGGCGCAGAGCTTTCCATTTCAAATCAATTTCTGCAACCAAGATATTACATTCTCGTGCAACGCAAGCTGCAAAGCTTGCATCTGAGGATATTCTATGTGCGGTAACGGCTGCTCCGTAGAGTAACCCTTTTGAGGCAGCGCGATCGCTTAGAGAAGCTCGCCTATTGTCATCATTGGATAGGTGATTCTTGCTAGCTACCAATCCTTGATCCGAACCATACGTCTGTTGGGAAGTGGAGCTAAAGCCTTGTTGAGCAGCAAGCCAAGAGCCACCAAAGCCTAATGCTCCTGCTGCTCCATAGAGAAAAGTTCGTCGTTTTGCCATATCACCCGTAGGCAGCTTCAGAGTTTCGTAGGATAACGTGAGTTCGGGATAAGAAATCGTCAGAACCCCTGATTTTTCGTACCTCATTTCGTTGCAGTGAATCAAGCTATTGTCAGCAAGGTCCACAGATGCAATTTTTCTCAATAAACAACCTTATTGAGAAGAGCCTACAGCAATACCCTTTGCCTAAA
The DNA here is from genome assembly GCF_014696015.1 of Oculatella sp. FACHB-28. Lineage (NCBI taxonomy): Bacteria > Bacillati > Cyanobacteriota > Cyanophyceae > Oculatellales > Oculatellaceae > Oculatella > Oculatella sp. FACHB-28. The sequence continues at coordinate 83,392 of NZ_JACJPJ010000074.1, forward strand.
GCCTTTTATACCAAACCTTGCAGCGTTTAGCTTAACCCGAACTCACGTTAGGATACGTTAGGCAACGCGATCCTCACCTGTATGCTACGAAATTTTTGATGATGTGGTGAGTTGAAAGATAGGTGCGTAAATTTCGCGTCACGATTCCACTGTTTGAATTTCAACTTTGGAGAGCACAGCGTGTAAATTAACGACTGAGCCGATAACGGCGATCGCCGGAGCCTCAAAGCCCGTTTCCTCAATTTGCTGCACGATAGTTTCTAGTGTGCCAATTAATTCTTCTTGCTCAGGACGGGTACCCCAGCGCACTAGAGCGATCGGCGTAGTGAGTGATAAACCCGCTGTGTGGAGTTGCTCGACAATGTAGGAAAGGTTGTGAATACCCATGTAGATCACAATCGTTTCAGAGCCGTGGGCGATCGCTCCCCAATTGACTGCCGGACGATACTTCCCGGCGGACTCATGACCTGTCACAAACGTTACTGAAGAACTGTGTAACCGATGCGTTAGGGGAATTCCAGCGTAAGCAGGAGCGGCAATTCCAGAAGTCACTCCCGGTACTACTTCGACAGACACACCTGCCTTGATCAGATCTTCCATCTCTTCGCCACCCCGCCCAAACACAAACGGATCGCCACCTTTCAGCCGCACTACAATTGCATGAGTTTGTGCCTTTTCGATTAAAAGCTGAGTAATTTCCTCTTGAATGAGCGAATGTCGCCCGCGCCTTTTGCCTGCGCTGATTTGCTCTGCTTGCGACCCGATCATCGCCAAAATTTGCGGACTCACCAGCGCATCATAAACAACGACATCGGCACACTCCAGCAAGGTTTTTCCTTTCAGGGTAAATAGTCCGGGATCGCCTGGTCCGGCTCCAACTAGGTAGACTTTGCCTGGAGTTTGATGCATGGAAGTGGGAGGGTTGGGTGAGTGAAGGTTAGAGCGTGTACACAGTAAAAAAAGGGAAAGGAGCTATAACTTTTAGGCAAGCAGCTTTAGGCAAGCAGCAGTTCTATAGCGATGTCAGCTAATTCGGCGTTGGCTCCGATCGGGTCTTCTAAATACAGGTGAATGTGAGGAAACCGCTGGGCGAGGTGGGGCAAGTGTTGAGCGATCGCATCCGTGATGCCTCCGGCAAACAAAAAGTAGGGCAAGATGGCGATCACCTGGTTGCCAGTTTCTACGAGTGCTGCGACCTGAGAATCTAGGCTGGGAGAGACTGACCAGTAAGCGGGGGCTGCTCCCATGTGTTGAGCGATCGCCTCTACAGGCTGGTTTCCTCCGGGTCGGCGACTGCCATGAGAAATTATCACTTTGGCAACTTCTGGTGGCGTGTCAGCGGAGAGGGTGAGCAAAGTTCTGAGCCGAGGATGGCTGCCCAGATGGGTACACAAGCTAAGGCGAATACTCTCCCCTAGAGCAGCCTGGGCGATCGCCAGTTCAGCCGGAACGTCTTCCATCACATGCACACCGGGCAGCAAAAACAGGGGCAGAATTTTTACCTGACCGTAACCTGCGGCCCGGGCGCGATCGCCAAACCGCTGGATTTGCTGGTGCAGCGGCAAAGGAGCTAGCTCTAGAACGGCAGTACCTACAAGCGGCGATGATTCCATGACCCGCTGCGCTGGGCGGCGGGGAGCCTGTAGTCTAGCTTTACCAAAGGGCAACCGGAGGGGAGTTGTTTGTAGCTCCTCTGGGACAGGAATTTCGGCAGCCAGACGATCGCGAATCAAGCGTGCCAATTCTTCTATAGCAACTTGAGGGCGAGGATCACGGCTTCCGTGAGAAACCAATAAGTAGGCAGTAGAGAAATTCAACCGTTTAACTGTTCCAAACTAACTGTTCAACTCGACATAGAACCGTAACAGGGCTTTGTTACGAAAAATGTCTGATTGATCATACTGTATCGCCAGCAACAGCAACTTCTGTATCAGCCGTTTCTAAACTTCTGCCAAACTGCCGCAATCCCAAAATAAACTTGAGCGCGAAGGCGACACCTTCACGCTCAAATTCTTACCAAAGATAGGGGTGTTATGACATTAACTCAACCCTAACTTCAACCCTATTTCTAGTACAGTCCGCAGTCACGTTTCTGCTTTCAGCTTCTATCACGACTCAATCGCTGCATCTAGTTGCTACCGTTAGCTAGCGCAAACGCTGGAGTGAGGCTATCGTGAGCCAGGAAATGATCGAGATGGAAAGCTCGATCTTCTGTCTCCATCAAGATTTTTTCGTAGAGGTAGCGGGTAGCGCGATCGCCCAAGCTCTCAGCTTGCCCAGCCTGACGACGAATCACCTGAATAACGGACTGCTCAGCCGCTAAATCATGCTCAACCATTTGCCGGCAAGAAAATACCCCATCCGATTCGGGAGTAAAGCAGCATAGCTCCGCCAATTTGGTGAAGCTAGCAGCCGGAACGCCACCTAGCCCATTCAGCCGCTCGCCAATTTCGTGAACGTGACCTTCTACTTCACCATAGCTATCTTGAAAGAACTCATGGAGCGAATAGAACTCAGCCCCTTCAACGACAAAATGGTGCTTTTGATATTGCAGATATAGTGCCTGAAAACTTGCCAGAACAATGTTGAGCCCTTCGCAAACAGCCGTCGTTACATGGAGCTCTAATGCGATGGGATTTCCACGCATTTGCTCAAAGGACTGTAAGACTCCTTCAACTGTAGACATACCTCTTTCCCCCTATCAGCTAGTTGATGCTGTTTTATCTCTCTACCCCTCAATGTATCGAGGTTCATTTAGGGAGTCAACATTGCCTCTTTCTGCTGTTAGAAATCATTCTCAACACATTGGGTTATTTTCTACAAACAAATGTGGCTTTGAAGTTTGGAGCCCTTGGTTCAAAAGCATTTTAGCTATTCCACAATGCAACAAATTCACAGAAAAAATTGTTTTCCCTGCACACATTTCGTAAGACTCTTAAGTGATTGTTGAAGTTTATTTTTGCAGTGGCTCCTCAGAGGGAATAGCAGAGTTTGAAAAGTAATAAACGTCCTTTGTAGGACGTAGCACTCTTAAAAATACGCAGTATGACGGAGATTGGCTCAGCAATTTGGAAATGCCGTGGGAAACATTTTGAGAGAAGATAGAAGTATGGAATTAGAAACTTCTTTTTAACCCCGGTCAGGCGATCGGGGTTATTTTTTGGATCACAAGGTTTTTCCCATCAAAAGGTTGAGCAATACCCAAGTCCGAAAATAGCCAGACTTTCTGCTGACAGGAGTTTTATGCTGTGGTCGTGCCAAAAGAGGCGATCGCCATGAAACAACCTGCTAAGACTCCTACGATGACGACCAAAGCGTGGCTTTTGCTGATTCTCTTATCTGTGCTGTGGGGAGGCTCTTTCTTTTTTATAGAACTCACGCTTCAGGATTTGCGACCTCTCACGGTGGTGTTAGGACGAGTGGTGTTGGCAGCGATCGCCCTCACCACGTTCGCCTATTTCCAGGGACATCAAATGCCTACTTCAGCCAAACTTTGGCGTGAATTTTTAGTCATGGGCGCTTTGAATAATCTGATTCCTTTTAGCTTGATTAGCTGGGGGCAACTGCATATTGATAGTAGCCTTGCCGCAATTCTCAATGCCACCACACCGGTATTTGGCGTAGTGTTAGCGCATTTTCTCACGGCTGACGAACAGCTGAGCGTCAATCGACTGTTGGGGGTCATTTGTGGTTTCTTCGGCGTAGCAGTTTTAGTGGGCACAGAAGTTCTTAGCGGATTGCAGCTCAAAGGGCTTGGGCAATTTGCCGTGTTGCTGGCTGCCTTTTCCTACGCTTGTGCGGGCATTTATGGACGACGGTTTCGGCAACTTCCGGCTACCGTCGCCGCTGCTGGAATGGTGAGTGGAACCGCAATCATGATGGCTCCACTCACACTGTTTTTGGAGCGTCCCTGGACAGCAAACCCTGATTGGGCAAGCATGAGTGCACTGTTGGCATTAGGTCTGTTCAGTACCGCGATCGCCTATCTGCTTTACTTTCACATTCTGGCGATCGCAGGTGCAACAAACCTGTTGTTAGTGACTTTTTTGATTCCCCTGAGTGCGCTATTGCTGGGTGTATTTGCGCTGGGTGAAAGTCTGGAGTGGAATGCTTTCGCAGGTATGGCGCTAATCTTTGTAGGGCTTGTAGCAATTGATGGACGGCTGTTCACCAGGTTTAAGTTTTGAATTATTCCTAGCGCCAGTCCCAGATTTTAATAGTTTTATCCTTACTGCCACTCACCAGAGTTCTTCCATCAGGGCTAAAAGTGAGTGCCAGCACCCAATCTGCGTGTGCGTTAAGCGATCGCAACAGCCTTCCAGTTTGCAAATTCCAGGTTTTGAGACTGTGGTCGGTGCTGCCTGTGGCGATCGTATTTCCGTCAGGGCTAATGGCGACTGCCAACACCCGGTCTTCGTGACCTTCCAGGACGTGAAGCACCTGTCCAGTTTGTAGATCCCAAACTCTAGCGGTCTTATCCCAACTGCCGCTCACCAGATATTCACCATCAGGGCTAATGGCGATCGCTCGGACTGCATCGCTGTGTCCAGAAAGGGTACGAAGTAATTTCCCATCCTGGAGGTTCCACAGCTTGATAGTGCCGTCATAGCTACAGCTTGCCAGAGTTTTACCATCGGGGCTAATGGCGACCGACCAGATCGAGTCATAGTGGTCAGTTAGGGTTTGCCGCAGCTCTCCCGTTTGCGGATTCCACAACTTGATGGTGCCATCGTAGCTGCCGCTGGCAAGGGTTTGTCCATCAGGGCTGATGGCGATCGACCAGATTGGGCCAGAATGTCCAGAAAGGGTACGGACTAACTTTTGAGTTTGCAGATCCCAAATCCGAATCGTTTTGTCGCCGCTGCCACTGGCAAGGGTTTTGCCATCCGGGCTGTAGGCGATCGCCCGTACCGCATCCGAGTGAGCATTCACCGTTTGCAGCAATTCTCCAGTTAACGGATTCCAAAATTTAACGGTGCGGTCAAAGCTGGCACTGGCGAGAGTTTGCCCATCGGGGCTAATGGCAACTGCCCAAACGGTATCCATGTGTCCAGACAATGATTGCGCTGCCGCAGATTGTGGCTCCTGGACGATGACACTCGCCGGAGTTAGCGACGAGTTAGAAACTTCTTCAAGCGCATCAAATTTGCTGGTGCCCAGGAACGGCGACCACCCAGCATAACTTCCTGCTGCAAGGAGCAGCACCGCTGTGATGCCCGATCCGGCTAGCAACAGGGCAAACCGAGTCATTAAACTAACTTTTGCAGCAGCATTAGGGACGGGCGTAGGTAGAGGAGGGCTAACCGCCATCGTTGGCTCTGCCTCTGCTGGCTTGCGTGGTTTGATGGGTTTTCTAGCTGCCGTGGGAATGCGATCGCCATTTTGGAAGGCCGCACGAAGCGCTTGGTTTAGCTCCATAACCGAGGCAAAGCGATCTGCCGGAGCTTTTTCCAAACATTTCATTACCACCGCTTCAACTGCGGGCGAAATGTCGTCGCAGCCAGACTGTTGTCGCAGCGGCAATGGCGATTTAGTCAAATGAGCCACTGCCCACTCTACCCCAGTTAACCGATGCTGCGTCTTACTTTCGGGGTCAAAGCTGTAGGGGTCAGAGCCAGAAAGCATTTCGTAGAGAATGATGCCCAGGCTATAAATATCTGCCCGCTCATCTAGATTTTCCTCCATGCCGTGCTGCTCTGGAGCCGCATAGCGAAACGTGCCCAAAAACATCTCTGTAACGTGAGTTTGCTCAGAGCGATCGCTGCGAATCTTGGCGATCCCAAAATCCAGGATTTTGACCCATTCTCCCAGTGTGGTAGTCACCAAAAAGATGTTGTCTGGTTTCAGGTCACGATGCACAACTTTGACCCGCTCAACCCCTACCTCCTGACGAAGCTGAACGCCTTGATGAGCCAGAAACAATCCAGAACAAACCTGATGAATGATGCTCACGGTTCTGGGAACGGACAGGCGCTTTTCTTGACGCAAAAGCTGCCCCAACGTCTGCCCGTGTAAATACTCCATCACATAAAACGGATTGCCTTCAGCCGTTACCCCATAATCCATCACCTGAACAATGTGATCGCTTTGCAACGCTGCAATCACTGCCACCTCTCGCTCAAACCGCTTTCTCAACTCTCCAACCACAAGGCGCTCATTTAAGACTTTCAGCGCAACGTGCTGACCCAACAGCGAATCGGTCGCCAAAAACACATCACCCATACCCCCATTGCTAATTAGGTCGGTAAGAAGATAACGCTGGCGATCGCCAACTGGGCGACCAAGTCGAGTGTCAAGCGGTTGAGAAGGGGGCATTCCGGGAACTCTATCTAAGCTTTAGGAATCTAAACTATTAGAAATAAATAACGAAAGCAACAGCTCAATTAAGAGGAAATGTAGGTTGAAGAAGCTTAACAGTTCAACCCATTTTGGAGAGCCGGAGTGTAGGATTTTCAGAGCCACATTCAAGAATTGAAGCTCAACACGGCTTTTAGTCTAGACACAAAAAGTTGACTCCAAAACGAGCTAGATTGGCTTTCCATTTTGTTAGCTTATTCAGACAAAAAAAGCAGAATCCGTGTCTTTTAGAGACTGATTATGATCTTCTATGCACTTCAGAAAAATCTATCAGTCTGCCTGATTGTAGCAACCTAGCAGCTTCATGCTTTCTTTATGAGCGCACCCTAATGTATCCGCAAATTTACTGAAGAACACTGAAATCCGCTGCTAGTCTGGCTCTTTTGATTCTTTCTCCAGGTAGAATAACCCAACAGTCAGTTCTATCCTTAGTTCAGCGGGATAAAAGGTATAAGACACCAGCTTTTCACCGTTTTAACCGACTTTAATCCTCCAACCCAATTATGGGTAAATTCTCAATCTTCTGGTTTAAAGCTTACGTAAAGTTACCGCATAATTTGGGATGAACCCATTAGATTAGGATACACAGGGTATTAGAAATAACAGGGATCGAAAAGCTCTACCTTACAAGACTCAATTTCTTTACATTGCCCTGCAAGATTGAATAAATCTGACTGAATACAGTTCGTTCTAAGGCTCCAACTGGAACGCAGAGTTGTTAGTGCCTTCTAAAACCCACTGGTTCTGAAGCTTTAGAGGCATCTCCAAGTAAAGCCCCAAAATACTGCCCATAAGTCTGCTATGTTTCACAACCCTTGGCAAACAATCGGTGCTATCTCTTCTACTGAGGTTGATGCCTAGTTGACTGACAAATCTCCCAGAACTGTGGGTATCTCGTAGGTTGGGTGAAGCGAATGCATAACCCAACAGAACTCAGGTGGGTGTTGAGTTTCACGTTGTTTCATCCAACCTACATCAGAAGATTTGTCAGTCAACCAGGTTTGATGCAGAAACAAAGCCGTTGTTTCTGCTGTTAGGGACATTCATGAGTCTGTAGTAGTTATCACTTTGTACCCGCTAGCAAGAGAACCTTTCTCCTAAAAATTCCTGCTGACATAACGCTTGAAGCAGAATTTTAGGATAAAAATGTTTGCTTAAACTTATCCGTTTCTATCTCCAAGTCATCTTTTCAGTTCAGTTGTGGGGCTGAATTGAAAATTGTTTTTAGAAAAATGGACTCATTCACCTTTGGAAACAAAAGATTATGCAATTAAGAGCGATCGCCACTGGAGCAATACTGCTCACCTTTCTCTCCTCCTGTTCATCTCAGGTAGCAGTACAAACCCCAAACCAAGCTTCAAATCAGAGCGCAGATGGTGTTCCAGCCGCATCACAAGGAGTCTCCATTCCTGCACCAGATGAGGAAGATGTCCAACAACTGTTGAGTACTAAGGAATGTCAAGGTTGTAACTTGAGCAGTGCAGACTTGAGCAGCGCAGATTTACAGAATGCAAATCTTCAAGGCGCAGATTTGCGAGGTGCTAACCTGAGTCAAGCGAATCTAAGTGGCGCAAACTTGGTTCAGGCAGATCTTAGGGCTGCAAACTTGGTTCAGGCAAATCTCACCCAGGCGAGACTGACAGCCGCACAAATGAGTTGGTCAGGCAACAGTGAAGAGGCTGAAGGCTACGGCAGAACCAATCTTAAGCAGGCTGACCTGAGCGGCGCTGATCTGATCACTTCTTACATTCGAGGCGCTGATCTGACTGAGGCAAACCTCACTGGTGCATTTCTCCATGCCGCAGATTTGAGTCAGGCAATTCTCACCCAAGCCAACTTTGATCGAGCCGATCTGTTTGGGGTGAAAATGCAAGAAGCCGACTTAACTGAAGCTAATCTCAGCGGGGTTGTGCTGCAAGGAGCAGATTTTAGTCGAGCTATCCTAACTGGGGCTGACTTAAGTAGCGCAAACTTATTTTGGGCAAAGCTTGGTGAAGCAAACTTGAGTAACGCCAATTTAGAAGGCACTAACTTTGCCGTAGCCATTCTAACTGGAGCTAACTTGAGTGGCGCAAATATGCAAAGCACCTATTTACACGCCGCAGAGTTAAGTGGCGCGGATTTGAGCAATGCCACGCTGATAAAGGCAGACTTGAGTGCTGCAATTCTGATCGGGGCAAACTTGAACAGTGCTTTGCTCCAGGAAGCTAATGTAAAACGAGCCACGCTGACCGGAGCTGACTTCACCAGCGCTAACCTACAAGGAGCAAACTTTCAGGGCGTTGATTTAGTTGGCGCAAACTTAAGTCAAGCGAATCTTGAACAGACCGATCTAACAGAGGCATACATCACTGAGGCTAACCTCAGCCAAGCAAAATTGCGAGAAACCGTGTTGGTTGGAGTTAGATTGAGCAATACCAATCTGGAAGGAGCCAATCTGGAAGAGGCGATCGCCGATGGACTTCCCGCTGTAGCCGAAGAGCAACCGCACCAACACTCTCAACAATAAGAGACTCTGCCTCCACTTTCTTAGCAGACTTTTTCTGACCTTTGATCTCACTTTCTCTGACCGACAGAGGGAGTGAGTTTTTTTATGCTAAGTGAATGTTGATCACGAGTTACTAGTTAATAACCATTAGTCATTAATCATTGATCAACTGGGAATTGCTGGGTTTACGAATAGCCCACCTTCAATCACTTTCGCTTGTGTAGAGCTACAGGAAATAGGTTATATCATGATTCATCACATTTCACTTGCAGTTGACAATCCGCGCCATGTTGCTCAAGTTTTAGCAGAACTATGGCAAGGGGAATTTGCTCCTTTTCCACCTTGTGACGGTGCCTATATGGTGCTCCCGTTGGACATCAACGGAACGCTAATTGAACTTTTGCCACGAGGAACTGAACTGATTCCTAGAACGGAAGAGAGGGAAGCTCAGTTTGCACAAAACTTCAATTCCTCTGCCTACACGGCAACTCACGCTGCAATTTCTGTTCCAGTGAGTGAGGAGGAGATTCGAGCGATCGCCCAACGTGAAGACTGGCACATGATTCGTTGCAATCGTGACGACTATTTTGAGGTGATTGAGTTTTGGGTCGAAAACCACTTGCTGATCGAACTGTTGCCACCTGCGATCGCCTCTCGATATCTCTCATTTATGCATCCTCAAGCATTGCGGCCATTTCTCACCAATATGGCGATCGCTTCTCCTGAGGACATTACCCAAGCGGGTTGAGCCAAAGTCAGAAACACTTCAACCCCAAGGCTGACCGGGGCGATCGCCCAACTATGTCCACAACAAAATCTCAACGTAACTTACTACACATTGCCCCACTGCAATATTAGACAAAACAAAGAGGCTTATTATGTTGACTACTGCAATCAAGACCTGCTGGATTTTCGTTAAAGACAGCCGATTCGACAGAATTCGGCAACTGTTCACTACCAAGTCACCCGGTTCAACCGACCTTAAAGTTGTCTGGAAGAATAACCGTCAGGGCGAGCGTTGCCTGCAAATTTACGATGTGACGACAGAAAAACGTCATTATTTTGATTCTGAACAAGAAGCTCGGATTTGGCTGGAAAAGCGTTACAGCAGCTAATACATCAATGTAACTCAGCGAACGAACTCTCTTTTACCACCCCCGAGAAGATACTCCAATGATGAAATACGAACAACCCTGGATACAGGGGTTGAAGATGACGCTGGCAATTGTAATAGTTTTTGGTGTTCTCTTTCGCCTAGTTAATCTAGACCAAAAGCCCTACTGGCACGATGAAACTTACACCTCTTTGCGAATTTCGGGGTTCAAAATTGAGGAGGTGATGCAGCTTTTTAACGGACAGATTATTGATGTGGAGGCATTACGCCCCTACCAGCAGGTTTCTCCTGAACATGGGGCGATCGCCACCATCCAACGTATCGCCGAAGAAGATTCACAGCATACTCCCCTGTACTTTGTCATTGTGAGAGCCTGGGCAAAACTATTCGGCAGTTCCATTGTGTCGCTGCGAAGTTTGTCTGTCCTGTTCAGCATTCTGGCATTGCCGTTCATGTATTGGCTTTGTGTGGAGTTATTTGCCCTCCCGCTAGTTGGCTGGATGGCAACCGCACTGATGGCAACCGCGCCGATTTATATTCGCTATGCACAGGAGGCAAGACCTTACAGTATGTGGATTTTGCTCATCCTGATTACTTCTACTTTCCTGTTGAAGGCAATACGGCAGAAGACAGCAGTAAGTTGGGGAATTTATGCGATCGCCATGATCGCGGCTCTTTACTGTCACGTATTTTCTGTACTGGTATTGGTGAGTCACGGAATGTATGTGTTGGTGGTACAGCGCTTTCGGCTGACTGGAGCGGCGATCGCCTACTTAATGAGTGCATCAATTGCCGTTCTCAGTTTTCTTCCCTGGCTACGAGTGATGTGGATGAGCCGAGAACGGCTGGTTCTCACCACAAATTGGGCAAAAGTGCCGCTGCCTTTTACGGAACTTGTCAAAAGCTGGAGCCTGAATCTCTGTCACGCTTTCGTGTCCATTCCATCATCTTCTCTGAATAGCGTGTTAATTGGTCTGAGTGCAGCCATTTTGCTGTTGATTGCGGGTGCAGTCTACTACCTTCAACGTCGCACCAGGCAAGTTTGGATACTGCTTTTTGCGCTAATGGGCGTTACGACTGCCGCATTTCTCTTGCCTGACTTAGTCACGGCGGGTCGGCGTTCTGCGGTCGATCGCTACTTCTTTATCTGCTACTTAGGAATTCATCTCACCGTTGCTTATCTGCTGGCATCTCAGCTTGTCCGCAACACCACAAATCTAGTTCGATTGAGACTGTGGCAAGTGATCACAGTGATATTGCTCTCCGGCAGCATTCTTTCCAATGTAGTCACGATGCAGGCGGACACCTGGTGGGGATGGTCAGAGTTTGATGTGGAAGTTGCCGAACAAATTAATCAATCTCAGCAGCCACTCGTGATCTCTGACATGCCGTTTGGAGGAATTATGCCGGTTGGACATCGGCTTCACTCCAACACAAAACTGTTGCTGTTAACTGAAGCTACAGTTGATGAGTTGCAGTGGACTGAACATGAGTTTAGCGATGTGTTTGTCTACAACCCAAGCGATCGCCTTCAGTCTACGCTCACCCGGCAGGGCAAGGCACTCACGCCAATCTACCAGTTTAGGGACAATACACTGGCGATCGCCCTTTATCACGTTCAGCCCAGCGATACAAAAATCGGCACTGCTCATCAAACAATTGCGTTCTAATTTGTATCTAGGCTTAAGCAACATTTGACAGCGTGGATTTGTTCTTGAGTTAGTAGTTTGATGCTTGAGCAAGATTTCTATCAGCCCGTTGATCGGCCTTAAGATCAACATCCTGGATAAAGATAACCTTTAGGTTACACATTCTATCCGTTAGCGGCAGCAGCAACCGCCCATTCGTCAGGCTCAAATCATACTGTTTGGTTTCACCACCGTTATTCACTTCAAGGAATGCAGATAAACCTTCATACCTGCCGTTTGCGGTGATTTGATAGGCAGATACTCGCAACTCACGAGTAAAGCGAGTGGGCAGCAAAAAAGAGGCGAAGTGAAGCAATGGAGCATCAAAAACCGTGCCAGCAGAAGTCTGTAGATGAATTGCACCCCTGGCGTAACTTAAACAAACCTGAGCAGCGAGAGGTTGACCGTTCGAGGTAAGAGAAAAAGTACTTTGTCGATCTGTTCGTGTATCTTGCCGCAATTCTAATACGGTTCTGGAAGTAAGAATGCCCTGACGAATCAGCATCAGCGGTATTGCTAACAACAATATGCTGACGAGGGCACCCACCCAGAAACTCGTAGGATACCGCCAAATTACAGCTCCATGCACAAATAAGCTGGCTAACAGAGGAATCGTTAGAACTCCTAAATAGGTATCTTCAGAGCGAACTGAGCTATTTTGAGCCGCTCTGGCGATCGCCATTACAATCAACCCATTTATCACACTTAATGACAGTACAGTTCCAACGCCTGCCCCAATACCGAGTTTGGCGATCGCCACCGGCACGGCTAACACTCCCTCTCCAACGGTTTCAAGCAAAGTAAGGGTTAGCACAATCCAGAGAAGAGGCAAAGTTTCTAACCGAGCAATTAAAGCAAACCATTGTGCGCGAAGTAAGTTGTTCATGGGTTGACACGGCTGGATAAGTGGGGCGATTTAAAGGGCGAATTTGGAGACTTGCATTCTCCAAAGAGAAAAGGGAGCCGGATTAAAGTCCTTCTCTGGTGGGAGAAGGATGTAGAGTGAGGGCCGTTCAGAAGACACACTAGATTATTGTCATTTGTGATTAATCACGAGTTATCAAACTCACAACTTATGATGGACTCATGACAATCACCTCTTAATGACAATCATCTCTAGTCAAGTTGATTTGCCATAGCTGCTCTAGAACTGCGATCTGCTTTCGCAGGGCAGAAGCTCGATGTCTTTTGCGAAAAATAACTCCGACTGCGATCAAAAGCGGCAGGACGATGATCAAGGTTCCGATTAGGCTGTCGTAAAAACTAACTTGTCCAACGTTAGGTTGAGCAGTGCTAGATACTTCTTGATAGCGTGAGGGGCGTTGCATGTACTTTGCTCCTTAATTCAGGGGAGGCTTTAAGAGCAATCGATTTTAGAGAAAATAGGGGACGTTGGGGCAAATGAGATATGTCCCCTATCTTTTAGTTCAGATCTAATACCAGTTCTTTTTAAGGCTGTATATTTTGGAGCGTGCCCCGCGTACGCGGGGCACGCTCCAAAATATACGGCTTCATGTAGAAACGGTATAACTAGGCAGTTGCAGGTTGCCAGCCAGTCTCGCCATTTCTTGTAGCACTGCGACGAGTTACACCAGGAGTATAGGAAATACCGCGATATTTCAACTCCTGTGTAATTTGTGGCATTGCTGCGTATTGACGAAGCTGATAGTCGCTGCCACGATAATGACCCGTTGTGACCTGATCAAGGTTGACCTGAGTAGCAGACGAGTCATAGCTTGAGCCACGGTAAGTGAGTAACATGGTCGTTCTCCTGAAGATACTTAGTTAGGGGGCGTTGCTAAGCAAAGGAGCTAGCGGGGGCTAAACCATTTGCTCAATAAGCGAGGCTTAGTAGGAGCGGAGTGCAACCCGGCTGTTCCTGCAACTGAATCTAGTTTGGCTTTGATGCCCCCTATCAACAATCGGGGTTTAGGCTTTTAAGCAGGAACTTAAGCGTTTTTGAGTGAAAGATAGGCGATCGCCCTATTCTCAAGAGATTGACCCATCAACACAACCACTGTCAGCAGATGAACGCGACTTAAGTCAGGAGCCGATAAGCTTATCTCAGAAAGAAATTCACTCAATTGAGTGATTTCACGTAGACTCAATTTGCACTAGCGCTGCTCCGCTTAGTTCTGCTTAATCCTAATAGAACGCGCGCAAACCCACGCCAGCCTTGGTATTCGCTTAGTTTTCACCTTCGCGTAGACAACGATAGGCGATTTTGAAGAAAAACTGTTTAGCAGCAGAGATACAAGGTATATAGTGTAAATACTGTTGCAAGTGTGTCTGACTGAATGTGTAGCTATGGTACAAACTGGGCAACCAAAACGCAGACGCAGACGCGGTGTAATCCTCACTCCAGAGGGATTAGATCGATTTCAACAGGCCAAATCGGACGCAGAATTTGAGGAAAATGCCGGACATCGCTACACATTAGAGGCGCTGAGTGAGCGTACGGGTTTGGCTGTAGATACGCTGATGAAAATGCTAGCTTGTGAGGCAGGTGTAGACAAGCAAACTTTAAAGGTCGGTTTTAGGGCGTTTAAGCTGACTCTAAAAGAGGGTGATTATTATCATCCAGATGCCCAGGAGGAGGAGCCTGAAGGCTCAGAGGCGGAGGAGATAGGACTACAGTTACCCGATTTGCCGGGAGGTCAAGTTCCTTTAGATTCTACGTTTTATGTTGAACGAGCAGCGATCGAAGCGAACTGCTATAAAACGGTTCTGCAACCAGGTGGGCTAATTCGGATCAAAGCGCCTCGCCGCATGGGTAAGACCTCACTAATGAGCAGGATTTTGCGTCAGTCCGCTCAGCGCGGCTGTCAAACGGTATCGTTGAGTTTTCAGCTGGCGGATAAGGATATTTTTCGCGATCTTGATCCGTTCCTACAATGGTTTTGTGCAAATGTGGGGTTAGGGTTACAGATTCCCAAACGCTTGGACGAGTATTGGGATGATCTGTTTGGCAGTAAGATTAGCTGCAAGATTTATTTCGAACAATATTTATTACCCCAAATCGCACAGCCGTTGGTTCTGGCATTAGATGATGTCGATCGCCTGTTTGAGTATCCTGATCTGGCAGATGAGTTTTTTGGACTATTGCGAACCTGGCACGAAGAAGCCAAAAATCGCGATATTTGGAAGCAGTTGCGACTGGTGGTTGCTCACTCGACAGAAGTCTACATTCCGCTAAATGTAAATTCATCTCCATTTAATGTAGGTTTACCCATTGAACTGAAAGCCTTCACAAGCAAGCAAGTTCAAGATTTGGCGGAGCGGCATGGGCTGAACTGGGCAGAAGAACAGACTGACCATTTGATGAGTTTGGTGGGAGGTTATCCTTACTTAATTCAGGTGGCGCTCTATCATATCTGGCATCAGGATGTCACTTTAGAGCAGGTGTTGCAGCCTTCCACGATCGCCACTGGAATTTACAGCGACCACCTGCAACGGCAGCTTTGGTATCTGCAACAGCACCCAGAGTTAGCCACTGCTTTTGCTCAAGTGGTTGCGGCGACAAAGCCCGTTGAATTGAGCTTGGTTCAAGCATTTCGGCTACAAAGTTTAGGTTTAGTGCATCTCCAGGGAAATCAGGCTGTTCCAAGCTGTGCGCTCTATGCTCAATATTTCCGCGATCGCCTCGCAGAGAGAATTCCTACATGACGAGATTACGTCCTTCATCATTGCGGGCGATTCTGATCGTTCCCTTTGTGCTACAGCTTGCCGGAGCGATTGGACTCGTTGGATATTTCTCCTTCCGCAATGGACAAGAAACCGTACAAGACCTGTCCTCTCAATTGCGCTATGAAATCACTGCCCGAATTGAACAACAGCTTCAATCTTATGTCGATATTCCTCACTCACTTAATCGGGTGAATGCCAGCGCTCTGGTAGAAGGGGATATCAACATTCTCGAAGCTGAAGGATTTAACCAACTGTGGGAACAAGCCAAAATTTATCCCAATACCAACTTAATTTATTGCGCTAGTGAACAGGATGGGTCATTACTGGGGGTCGGTCGCAACGAGAACGATCGCTCTCTGCGACTGATCACCTATAACCAGAAGACGGGTCATCTGGGACATTATTACAACTTAAATAGCGTGGGCGATCGCACTAACCTACAGGGGGTCGGAAGCAACCAATTTGATGCCCGCGTTCGTCCCTGGTATGGAGCCGCCAAAGCCCATGGGGATGCCTCCTGGAGCGAAATCTACTTAGACTTTGATACCCAACTGCCCACTATCACTGCCAGCTCTCCGGTTTACGATCGCAATAACCAACTGATTGGGGTCTGTGCGACTGACTTTATCCTACCGGCTGAAATGAGTGCTTTCCTGAAAACCTTGAAGGTGGGGCGATCGGGGGAAACTTTTATCATGGAGCGTTCAGGCACTCTCGTTGCCACCTCTACTGAAGAAAAACTGATTGAGGAACAGGGAGACGACGTAAAATATCGCCTTGCTTTAGAAAGTACCGATCCGTTGATTCGCGGCACTGCTACTTACTTACAAGAACATTTCCAAAACTTCAGCGCCATTCAGCAGGCAGAACAGCTTAACTACAAACTCGACGGACAGCAACAGTTGGTGCAGGTCTTGCCCTTTCAAGATGGGCGCGGCATCGATTGGCTAATTGTGGTAGTCGTCCCTGAAGCTGACTTCACGGGTGAAATTCGCGAAAACACTCGCGCCACGTTTATTCTCTATGTCCTTTCCCTCATCACCGCGATTGGTGTTGGCATTGTCACAGCCCGTTGGGTAGCCAAACCTATCTTGCGCCTCAACGCTGCGGCCAAAGATATTGCCAAAGGTGAGTGGAACAAACCCGTTGAAACCAATCGTACAGATGAGTTAGGGGAGTTAGCCCAATCCTTTAACCAGATGGCAAGCCAACTTCAGGACTCCTTTATTGCCCTGGAAACGCGCAACGCAGACCTACAGAAAACCAAAGATGAGTTAGCCAATGCAAACGAACAGTTAGAGGCGGTGCTGGATGCGGTTCCCGGAGCGATTTCCTGGATTGCTTCAGACGGCATTTATTTAGGCATCAATTCTTACCTGGCTCAAAGCCTCCACCTCACGCCCGAAGCAATTGTGGGCAACCCGATTGGAACCGTTGGCAATAGCCCCAAATACATTACCTTTGTCCAAAACTTCCTCAACAATTCCACCAACTCTGCCTCCGAAGAAATTCCGGTTCAGGTGAATGGTGAGGAGCGTTATTACCTGTTTGCGGCTCAAAAATACCAGCAGGGAGCGGCGATCGTTGTCGTCGGCATTGACATCACCGAGCGCCAGCGGGCCCAGGAAGAATTGCGTCAGGCGCAACTCACCAACCAGGCAATTGTTAGCGCTATTCCTGACTTACTCATGCGAATTCGCAGTGATGGCACCTACTTGGGAGCTATCCCCGGCAGAACGACCCGAATGCTGAAGGAAGACAGTTTTCACGTTGGTGTAAACATCTACGACCTGATGCCCCACCACAGTGCTCAAGAGCGAATGCACTACGTCCAACAAGCACTCAACACCAGTGAACTACAAGTTTATGAATATGACCTGGAACTGGAGGGAAACCATCACTACGAAGAGGCGCGACTGATTCCGCTCAACCCAGACGAAGTGTTAGTCATTGTCCGAGACATGACGCAGCGCAAGCAATCCGAACAGGCGCTTCAGCAAAGTGAGGCAAACAATCGAGCTTTGATTGCAGCCATGCCAGATTTGCTGATTCGAGTCAGTCGCGATGGCACCTATCGAGATATTCAAGGCAGAAATCGGCTGGCTATCCATAGCAGCGACCATTTTCAGATAGGAACCACAGTTTATGAATCCTTGCCGCCTGTAGAAGCTCAGCGACGGATGCACTACATCCAAAGAACGCTGCAAACTGGGGCAATGCAGGTCTACGAACAGCAGCTTTCGATTGACGGGCATTTGCAATATGAGGAAGTGCGAATGGTCGTCACGGGTAAGGATGAGGTGCTGATGATCATTCGCAACATTACGGAGCAAAAACGTGCAGAGGCAGCACTCCAAATTGCAGAAGAAAACTATCGAGGCATTTTTGAGAATGCCCTAGAAGGGATTTACCAATCTACGCCACACGGTATCTTTATTCGCGTGAACCCAGCAATGGCAAGGATGTATGGTTACGCTTCTCCACATGAAATGATCGCTAGCGTGACTAACATTGAACAGCAAATGTATGTCGATCCGGTGGGGCGAGAGGCGTTTCGCCAATATATGTCAGACACCGGCGAAGTAAAGAATATGGTATATCAAAGCTATCGCAAAGATGGCAGCATCATTTGGGTTGAGGAAAATGCCCGGGCAGTGCGAAATGAAGATGGTCATCTGCTCTATTACGAAGGCATTATCGAAGATATCACTGACCAAAAGCGACAAAAGGAAATTTTGGAAGAAAAGGTCGTTGAGCGCACGCAAGAGTTATCCGAAACGCTGCAAATCCTCAAGGCAACGCAGGCAGAATTGATGATCGAAAATGCGCTGCTTAGAAGTGCAGAAGACGCAGTTACCTATGATTATCAGGTAGGCGGGAGCCTGCCGTTGGATGCCCCGACTTACGTGGTTCGACAAGCCGATCGCTACCTCTATGCCGGACTCAAACGCGGTGAGTTTTGCTATGTATTCAATGCTCGCCAAATGGGTAAATCGAGCTTACGGGTACAGATTATGCGACGACTTCAAGCTGAGGGCTTTGTCTGTGCAGCGATCGACATTTCTGAAATTGGCAATCGACGGCTTTCAGATGAGCAGTGGTATGCAGGATTTATCTATTCTCTTGCCAGCAACTTTAATTTGCTGGATCGGGTTGATATTCGAACTTGGTGGCGCGATCGCAGCTTTCTATCACCCGTACAGCGTTTAGGAGACTTCCTTCACGATGTCTTACTGACTCACCTTCCCGAAAAAATTGTTATTTTCATCGATGAAATTGACAGCGTAATCAATCTCGACTTTGAGATTGACGACTTCTTTGTACTGCTTCGTGCCTGCTACAACAAACGCGCTGATCATGCTGATTATGCGCGTCTCACCTTTGCCTTATTTGGCGTTGCCACCCCTTCACAGCTGACCCACGACAAAATTCGTACTCCATTTAATATTGGGCAAGCCATTCCGCTCAAAGACTTTCAGCTTCACGAAGCACAGCCCTTACTGCAAGGTTTAGCAGAAAAAGTAAAAAACCCACAAGCCGTACTACGAGAAGTGATTGGCTGGACCAATGGACAGCCTTTCCTAACTCAAAAAATCTGTCGTCTGATTCGCAATGCTCAGTCTGAAATTCCAACGAATCAGGAAACTGCTTGGATTGAGGAATTGGTGCGAACTCACATCATTGAAAACTGGGAATTTAATGACGAACCAGAACATTTAAGGACGATTCGCGATCGCTTGCTCAAAGACCCTCTCCGCGCCATTGAACTGCTAACGCTCTATCGTAAAGTTTGGCAGCAAGAAGAAGTCACCACGGCTGACAACCCGGACCAGACAGAGCTTTTGCTATCAGGACTCGTTGTCAAACACACCAACAGGCTCGAAGTTCATAATCGCATCTACACCATCATTTTCAACTGCGACTGGATTGATCAAACACTCACTGCATTGCAAAAGTAACTCAAACTCTTAAATCTAGTGATTAAAATACTACGCCCTCAAAACTTTAGCTACTTAATACTTTTAATTCGGATCTATGCATTTAGTGTTCGCAAATTTCGTACAGGAACTATTTTATTCAAAGTTTACTGATTCCAAGAAACTATAAAGATTGGAAGAACTTAAAGTCGGAACATTGAATTATACTTCTAGCACTCATAGTATCTACGCATAGAGTAACGAGAATCTTAAAGCGTTTATAGCGTTACGTGCATACGCTAAGACGTTGGTTCTATGTAGAAATCCCGTATACTAAGGCTTCTATCCAGAAGAATCTAAATCTGGGCGCACAGCATCCTACCAACCAGTGGAATTGTATTAATTGCTACGATATTCTGTTTACCTAAAAATAAGGCAACAGAGGTTTTTGACTCAGCGAATGTAGAAGTTTCAATAACAGAGTTTTCTTACTGTTCTTTCACCCTAATGTGAAAATGTATAACGCAGCTAGTGAAATCAAGTCTCCCCCTAATTCGCTTCCTTTACTAACTTCGCTCCCACAGACTGTTTCGTCCTCAGATTCAACGCCTGATACGGTTCAGATTTCTGTAGTCGTCCCTTTGCATAATGAAGAACCCAATATCAACTATTTCTTTGAAAGACTAGAATCTGTCCTGGAGGGTCTTGGACTAGCTTATGAAATCGTGTGTGTGGATGATGGCAGCAAAGACAATACGCTCAGACAGCTCGTCGCTCATCACCACCGAAATCCGAGTATAAAAGTCGTGAGTCTCTCTCGAAATTTTGGCAAAGAAATTGCTTTGACAGCGGCGATCGACCATGCGATCGGTGCAGCAGTCATTCCCATTGATGCAGACCTTCAAGACCCGCCAGAGCTAATCGCCGATATGATTGCCCAATGGCAACAAGGATATGACGTTGTTTATGCCACACGTAAATCGCGGCAGGGAGAAAGCTGGCTCAAACGCTTTACCGCTAACGTCTTTTATCGAGTGATAGGACACATGAGTACAGTCGAAATTCCTCGGAATACAGGAGATTTTCGTTTACTCGACCGACGGGTTGTGGAAGTGCTCAAGCAAATGACAGAAAGAACCCGGTTTATGAAAGGTCTTTTTGCCTGGGTTGGATTTCGGCAAACTTTTATTCTCTACGATCGAGCCGAACGTTATAAAGGTAGAACTAAATGGAATTACTGGCGGCTTTGGAATCTTGCAGTAGATGGTATTACCTCTTTTAGTGTGCTACCTCTAAAGGTTTGGAGCTATGTGGGTTTCTCACTAGCGATCACAACATTCCTTTATGCGATGTTTCTGATTATTCGCACTTTAATATCAGGCATTGATGTTCCCGGATACGCATCACTCATGGTCGCAATTCTGTTTATCGGCGGAGTACAACTTTTAACTTTAGGCATCATTGGCGAATATCTTGGACGGGTATATGAGGAAGTAAAAGGACGACCGCTCTATTTGGTTCGCAACTCCTACGGCATTGATGTGCCTCCCACGAAGTAGTTCGATCTCCATCAAAACAGGAATCAAGCGGCAAACACCCTAGTGAAGTTAAATGTGATGTCATGTCAAACGTTAAAGGCAGTCTTGTTTTACTTACGTTAATTTGTCTGGTAGCAACCGCTTTAGCAATGCATTTGCTGGGTGGGGTTGACCCAGAACAGATTCAGACATGGCTACAGCAAGCAGGGATCTGGGCACCTGTTATTTATGTGTTGGTGTATGTCGTCGCAACTTTATTGATCTTGCCTTCAACAGCGCTCAATCTGACAGGTGGAGCTATTTTTGGGCCTTGGGTTGGGACGTTCTGGACGAGCGTTGGAGCAATCGTCGCCGCAATTGTCGCCTTTGGCTTTACCCGCACCATTGGTCGTGAGTTTATAGAGAATCGGATGTCCGGCAAATGGCAAGCCATTGACAGTGAGATTCAGCATAGCGGGTTATTTTACATGTTCTCGATCCGGCTGCTGCCTATCATTCCTTATGGTTTAGTTAACTTTGCCGCAGGGTTAACCTCTGTCAAGTTCAAGGACTACTTGTTGGGTACAACGCTAGGAACCGTTCCCGGAGTTTTGCCCTTTGTTATGTTGGGAAGTTCCGGCTTAAAGGCTTTGAGAGGGGGCGACATTCTACCCCTCGTGACTTCGTTAACTTTAATTGGGATGTTAGTGGCTGGCGCGACATGGTACCGCCGTTCTCGTCAGGATACTCGTCAATCACTACACAGAACAGAGAATTCTTCAGAACACGTAGATGTAAACGAGCCTAAATAGTCTTTTGGACTCAGTTTCAATCCATTAGATCGGACAAGTAGATAGGACAAGTCATTAAAACCTTAGAACGGATGGTGAAACTATCCCTCATAGTCATGCACACTTTTATCTTACTTCCAATCTTGAGCTTGGTTTTACTAGTTCTGCTTTTTAATAGAAAGGTGCTTGATTGGCGTAGGTCAATTCTGTTAGGAGCGATCGCATGGGGATATACTTTAACCGCAATTACTGAAAGTCTGAGTTGGTTCAGCCTTTTATCCTTCAGCGGTTTAGCATTATCTTGGAGTGCGATTAATATCGCTTTAATAGGGCTATATGTTTTAGAGTTAAAACAGCATCAGGTGAGTAGTGGCTTAGCTTCAACTTCTGATTTAATTCGGAATTTTAAGATGCCTGCAATCTGTTGGGTTTGGCTGACGGGAACTATTTTCATCATCACAACAATAGGTCTAATCGCAATAGTAGCCCCTCCAAACACCTGGGACTCTATGACTTATCACATGAGTCGTGTTGCCCACTGGGAACAAAACCACAACGTTGCTCATTACCCCACTTATAACCTGCCGCAACTCTTTCACCCACCTTTTGCTGAGTTTGCCATTCTACATCTACAAATATTGAGCAGGAGCGATCGCTTTGCCAATTTGGTGCAGTGGTTTTGCATGGTTGGTAGTGCGATCGGAGTATCGCTAATTGCCAAACAGTTGAGAGCAAATCTTCAAGGGCAGGTTATCGCCTCAGTATTTGCAGTCACGATTCCAATGGGAATTTTACAGGCTTCAAGTACCCAAAATGATTATGTCGTTTGCTTTTGGATTGTTTGTCTGGCTTACTTCGTGATTCAATCTGTCCAACAAAAACTTAATTTTTCAAATAGCATTGCGATTGGAGCAAGTCTTGGTTTGGCAATTTTGACAAAAGGCTCAGCCTATCTCTTAGCTTTTCCATTTATCGCTTTTCTTTTCTTAATCAAAGCACGACAAACAGGATGGAAAATTTGGAAACCCTTGCTAGTAATCAGCACTCTTTTTCTTACTCTAAACTTCAACCATTATCTGCGAAATCTAGATTTGTTTGGTTCTTTTTTAGGAACACCTGCTGATTTTGCTAAGGAATATAAGATTGAAGTGATCAGCTTACCTGCTTTTATTTCTAACTTAGTTAGAAATGCTTCTCTTCATGCTGATATCGTTAGATCTCTCAACCTTGAAAAGTTGATTGTCCCTCTGAATGGGTTAGTAGAAAAAGTGATTCGTATCTTGCACTCAATTCTAGGAATAGATATTAATGACCCACGTACTACCCATCCTCCTGGCTGGTATCAAGTTCCCGGAATCTCATTTGATGAAAACACGGCTAGCAACCCGCTTCATTTAGTTTTCATTCTTGTATCCATTGCCCTGTTTTTAACGTATAGCCGTTTGCGATCGCAAAAATCATTAACACTGTATTTATTAGCAACTACAGGCGGGTTCGCTTTGATTTGCTTGTTACTAAAATTGCAGCCTTATCAGAGTCGCCATCATCTTTCCATATTTGTGCTTTTTTCTGCCTTTGTAGGAGTTGTCTTATCTCAAGCACTAAATCGCTACTTGGTTTCAGTTTTAATCGTCATTATGCTAATAGCTTCTACCCCTTGGGCACTAGAGAATAAGTATCGTCCTATTGCCGCAGAACAAAACATCTTCAACATGGATAGGATTGAACAATACTTTATCAATAGAGAACAGCTACAAGTTCCCTATGAGGAAGCAGTAAATTTTGTCAAAGCTCAACAATGCCAGAACGTTGGGCTTTGGCTAGGAACCAATGATTCTGTGGGAAATCGCTACTGGGAATATCCTTTTTGGGTTCTCTTTAACAGCACAAATACTCGATCGACTCGCCTAGAGCATGTCAAGGTTCAAAATATTTCTGCTGAAAAATCTAATCTGCTTCCCTACAGTCAGTTTGTTCCTTGTGCAGTTGTTTTCGTCCAGCCGAAGGATGAAGCGGTCGAGATTAAGCAAACTGATATTCAAGGGTATACTTACACCCCTACTTGGTCAAATGACACCATGGTTGTATTAGAACAAGAAAAAAGCTAATTCAGCTTGCCCAAGAGCTTTTACTTGAACTAGCTACTCATTCTCAGTATAAAACTACTCTGCTCAATGACCGTCAGCAAAAAGTACTCGTTTACGCCAAAGCCAGAATCTTAGACTATTGGATTTTGGACGTGAATGCTCGGTAAGTGTATATCTTTCGGGAACCCACTCAAGCAGGTTATCAGCAAAAAATAACGCTCTCTGCAAACACAATGCTGGCTCCACTGGCATTTCCCGATCAAGAAGTTCTGCTCAATCAACTTTTTCTGCAGAATGCTTTTTAAGCTGACTTAGAGATTCGTCGAAGCCCAAAAATTCTCAAGCTCCTGCAAACTAGGGAGTGAAGTTTGTGCCCCAGCTTTGATGACAGAAAGGGCAGCGACTGCGGCTCCCCAAGTTACAGCCTTTTGGATGGAGAAATCTTGCGCGAGAGCGGCAGCTAAGCCACCGTTAAAGGCATCTCCGGCAGCAACTGTATCCACCACTTCTACTGGAAAAGCCGGAATTGAGAAAGTTTCCGCTGCGGTTTGGCAGAGTGCGCCCTGTTTGCCGAGTTTGATGATGGCTGTCTGCACTCCCCGCTGTCGCAAAACTGAGGCTGCTTTGGTGGCGGTTTCCGTATCCTCTACTGCAAAACCAACCAGTTGACTGGCTTCTACCTGGTTAGGCGTGATCACGTCCACCAAAGGATAAAGTTCTGTGGGCAAATTGTCCTGTGCAGGAGCCGGATCTAAAATCACCGTCACACCTGCGGCTTTCGCGGCTTTGGCAGCAGCAGTTACCGCATCTAGGGGAATTTCTAACTGAAGTAGCAAGACTTTTGCGGCTGACAAAATGGGCTGCAACCGTTCTACATCAGCTTGATCGACCCGTCCATTTGCTCCTGGAATAATGATGATGTGGTTTTCTCCTGCATCATCGACTGCAATGACCGCAACGCCAGAAGTGGTGGATTGGTCACGCAGCAGGCGATCGCACTCCACACCCGCCGTTTCCAAGCTGGCGATCAGGTCTTGCCCAAAGCGATCGCCTCCCACTCGTCCCACTATCTGGGTAGACACCCCCAGTCGGGCAACCGCAACCGCCTGATTTGCGCCTTTGCCACCGGGAATAGTATCAAACTGGTAGCCCTTTAGCGTTTCTCCTGGAACGGGTAGCCGAGGCACACGGGTCACCAGGTCCATATTGACGCTGCCAAATACAACAACTGACATGCGACCTCCTGCATGAGTTAATGCTTTATGAGTCACTGCTTCATGAGTCACTATTTAAAGCGTAAATGGCAGCGCAACAAAGCTACGCTGCCATTCACAAACCGTTGAAGTGAGTCTGGCTGTTGAAGTGAGTCTGGCTACAGCATCTTTTCTAAGAATTGACAGGCGCGATCGCTCTTAGGGTTGGTGAAAAACTCGCTCGGTGGGGAGTCTTCCACCAGTCGCCCTTCATCCAGGAATAAGATCCGGTTAGCAACTTCACGAGCAAAGCCCATTTCATGGGTGACAATCGCCATTGTAATGCCCGTGTTAGCCAGAGATTTGATAACTTCAAGCACCTCTTTTACCATCTCTGGGTCAAGCGCGGAGGTTGGTTCATCAAACAGCATCACTTCTGGCTCCATTGCCAAGGCACGGGCGATCGCTACCCGCTGCTTTTGACCGCCAGACAGCTTCGACGGATAGACGTTCGCCTTTTCCGACAGTCCTACCTTTGACAGCAGATCCATCGCAACCTTATGAGCATTTTCCTTTGACATCTTTTTCACAGTCATGGGCGCATAGGTAATATTTTGCAACACCGTCTTGTGAGGAAATAGATGAAAGTGCTGAAATACCATGCCTACGTTTTGCCGCACTCTGAGGATGTCGGTTTTTGGCAGCGTAATATCCTTGCCATCTACATAAACCCTGCCGCGAGTCGGTACCTCCAGCAAATTCATGCAGCGCAGCAGGGTTGATTTGCCTGATCCAGAAGGACCAATAATGGCAACAACCTCGCCTTTTTTAACTTCAGTTGAAATGTCTTTTAAGACATTCAATTCACCAAAAGATTTGCAAAGAAATTCAACTCTAATCACTGCGCCTCATCCTTACTTCTAGTTTCTGTGCTACCCAGGTCAAACCCATCACCATGACGTAGTAAATCAGTCCAACAAAAAGCAAAGGTTCAAAGTAAATAAATTTTTCGGCTGCCACGATCACGCCGCGTCGCATTAAGTCTAGTGCGCCAATGGTAGAAACTAGAGCAGAGTCTTTTAGCAGGGCAATGCTCTCATTGACCAGGGCAGGCAAAATGTTCTTAAAGGCCTGTGGCAAAATGATATCCCACATCATTTGACGATAGGGAACTCCCAAAGACAGAGAAGCCTCTCTCTGCCCTTTATCAACTGCCATAATGCCGCCCCTAATTGTTTCTGAACTGTAGGCAGCAGAGTTCAGCGCAAAGGTAATTACCCCTGCTTCAAGTGGTTTAATTGCGTACCCTGTGATTTGTGGGGTTGCAAAATAAATCAGCGATAGCTGCAAGATTAATGGAGTACCTCTAAAAATAGACGTGTAGGCTACTGCAAACCAATTAAGCGGTTTGATGCTTGAAATTTTGAACAGGGATAAAAGTGTGCCTAGAGTAAACCCAAACAGGGCTGACAATAGGGTAAACATAAGCGTTACCCTGATTCCTTGCAAAATGTAAGGAATAGAGGGCAAGATCTGTGTGAAATCTAAGAAATCTAAATTCATGCCCGAATGCTTGCCTTTGAAAATATTACAATGCAACTCTTTGCAAAGGAATGAAAGTATCTGTAAACAAGGGTTTATGGAGTTTAAGAAAAGAATTCAGCTATTGTTTGACCAATCTACGGGGGCGAACGATCGTTCGCCCTCTATTAAAATTTCCCAACTGAATTCTTAATCGCTACAAGCCCCTTGTTTTAAGCTAAATGGCGATCGCCATCAATACAGCAAGAGCCATTGCTTGAATAGGTCGTCTTTACCCTATTCTCTACACTGTGTCGAGATTCCTAAATTGATCTACTCAGTAGAATACAGGGCAGGAGAAGGTTGAGTTGGTATCGGAAGATTCCTTCGGATCTGTAGAGAGCCAAATTTCTGCGATAGCCCCTTCTCCTGATATAAAAAACAGTAGATCAGCTAGGAGGAGAAGCTTCTGGCTCTGCAGGAGCGGCTTCTGGGGATTCGGTTGCTTCTGGAGACTCAGTTCCCTCTGCGGGTGCCTCGGTGCCTGCTTCTGGCTGCTCTGGAATCGGTTGACCAAACCACTTCTCAACCAGCTTTTCTAGCTCTCCGTTTTCCTTCATCTCAGCAATTACTCGATCGAACTCACTGACTAACTCTGAACCTTTAGGAAACGCAATAGCTGAACCCGCTTCTTCGGCATTTGGAATAGTGTTGAATTCTAAATCAGGGTTGTTTTCGACATAGCCTTTGGCAACTGTATCTTCAACAATTGCCGCGTCAATTCGTCCCGCTTTGAGTTCTTGAATGATTTCATTAATCCGGTTCAAAGGAACTACATTTGCCCCTTCAATTTCTTTTGCAGCTTCTTCTTGAATGGTGCCAAGCTGAACGCCAACCTGTAAACCAGACAGACTTGTCGGCTCAGTTAGATTGCTGCCTTCGGGAGCCACAATCGTATTTTTAGCTTCGTAATAGATTTGAGAGAAATCGACGTTTTGCTTGCGTTCTTCAGTAGGGGTCATGCCTGCCATAACGAAGTCAGCCCGATCAGCCTGCAATGCTGGAATCAGTCCGTTGAAATCAATATTAGTGACTTCCAGTTCATAGCCCAATTCACTCGTGATGTAGTTGGCAATATCTACATCAAAGCCCTGAATATCTTGCTGTCCGCTGGACGTATCAATGAATTCGTAAGGAGGATAGTCTGCTGAGGTTGCCATAACTAGCGTTTCACCGCCGCTACCGCCTGACTCACCTGAAGCAGCGGGATCACTGGGTGCTTCACCCTGAGAGTTACAGCCCGTGACAATTGCAATTGTCAGAACTGCAGTTAGTAGAACAGTAAACAAAAACTTGAGTCTTTTCATCATGATTATTTGCTCGGTTGCTATTGCTGAATTTGGCATCGTTCGATAGAAATACTTTTAGGTGAAACATTGAATTTCATCCGAAATATTTCTAAGATCTATCAATGCTTGAATTCGAAATTTAGTGCTGAGTACTGATGTATCGTGCAGTAGCATTAACACAAATTTAGTATCTCACGATACAGAATTAAGCCGAGTAAATACTTCTAAAATCAAAAAATTTCTTTAAGTTTCAAGTTATTAAAAGTAGCTTGTGATGTTTTTAACGTGATTTTGAAAGCTATAGGGGCAAATTTACGGAGCGGTGAAAGTGGATTTATAGTTTTGCTAAACGCTCAGTTAGCAGTTGATAAAATCTTTCAGAATCGGCAGTTTGAGCGACTTTAGTGTTTGGCGATCGCCCGCTACTATTCCACAAATCTACTACCGTTCGCCCAAGCGTGAGTTCACTCGCCGTCTCAATTTCTACATAACAGTCGCGATAATTAAACAGATCAGGCTGCAACAGATACGCAATTACACAAGGATCGTGAAGTGGACCGCCCGTCATCTCAAATCGCTCAGCATCACGGCTACTGTAGTGTCCTAATAGGTTTGCAGCGGCAGTGCCAACCGGAGTAGCGATCGCTCGAATCTTTTCTAACCGTTCTGGTGTGGTGAGTACTTGGTGAGTCACATCCAGGCTAAACATGGTTAGCTTGATGCCGCTGCTAAACATTACATGCGCTGCGTGGGGATCGACATAAAGGTTAAACTCAGCCGAAGCAGTGACATTGCCCTGAGAAATTGCGCCGCCCATCAGCACGACCTCTGGAATCTTGGCAGCGATGCGGGGTTCTTTGATCAGGGCGATCGCCAAATTAGTCAACGGTCCAAGGGTAGCAACGGTAATTTCACCCGATGAACTCATTAACGTGTCAATTAAAAAGTCAACTCCATGTTGAGATTGAAGTGGCATCTGCGGTTCCGGCAGATCTACGCCTTCCAGACCTGTTTTGCCATGAACTTCTTCCGCGGTGGTGAGCGATCGCATCATCGGACGAGAGCAACCTGCATACACTGGGATCTGCGTTCGTCCAGCTAATTCACAAATTTTGCGAGCATTTTTTGCGGTCAGGGAAAGCGGCACATTTCCGGCAACCGTTGTAATTCCCAATAGGTTCAGTTCAGGAGAGGCGAAAGCAAGCAGCAGGGCGATCGCATCATCTACTCCCGGATCGCAATCAATGATGATGGGTTTTGCAGCCATAGAGATTTCTTCAAAGATTGATGGATGGGCGGCCAAACACCAGCAGAATAGCAGACGATCAATCTTTCGATCGTTCTACGCTAGCGTAGGATTACGATGTGATTCATGATGGTACGCTGCTACCTCCAAAATGTTGCCCCTAAAACGACTTCCCAAACGTTTGTTTCTTCTAGGTTTTGCGGTTGCTTTGCTGCCGCTGGCTTCCTGCGCTAACAGCCCACTGGGGGAAACGCTCCAGCGCTCCCTGGCGGCTGATCCCCAGCTAGAGGAAAATCCGGTTTTGTTTGGCGGTACGCCTACCCCAGAGGCGACTCCGGACGGAGTCGCTGAACTGCCCGCCAACTTTCCTGCCGAAATTCCGCGCTATCCGGGAGCGGAGCTAGTCGAGGTAATTCAGCCGAATGGCGACAATCCTAACGCGGAAGTGCAAACGCGCTGGCAGACTTCTGACCCGATTGAGCAAGTGCGCCGGTTTTACCAGGAAGCCTTTGCCTCAGACAATTGGAATTTGGATCAGTCAGTAGAGGAAGCGATCGCCGCAGCACGAGACGGACTACGGGTAACGGTTGCACCAGTCTCTAATGCGGCAACTTTAACCGCTGCGACCCCCACTGAATTTACGCTGCAATACGCTTTCACCAGTGATGCGGCTGTATCGTCGGAGCTAACCAACTCACCAAGGAATTCAGCTTCAGATAATTCAACTTCAGATAATTCAGCTTCAGACGATGCTGACGAAACGGCGGCTGTGCCACAACCCGGGGATCCTGACTTTATTGGACCCGTACCGCCAGCCGATTTTGGCACCGATGCAAACAGCGATGCTGCTGCCCGTCCTACTTCTCAGCGCTTTAGCGACCTTGACCAGGCTCCCGAAGAATTGCGCCAATACGTTACAGATCTAGCGGAATTAGGCGTTTTTGGCGATCAGGCAAGCAATGAATTTAAGCCCAATCAAGAAATCACTCGACGGGAATATGCGCGCTGGCTAGTAGCAGCGAATAATTTGATTTATGGCGATCGCCCTGCCAGTCGCATCCGTTTAGGCAACGGCAGTTCCCAGCCTGCCTTTCAGGACGTGCCGCGCAACGATCCCGACTTTGCCGCAATTCAAGGATTGGCAGAAGCAGGCTTGATTCCCAGCCCCCTTTCCGGCGATTCGACCACGGTCACCTTTCGCCCAGATGCACCTCTGACTCGCGAAAACTTGATTCTCTGGAAAATGCCAATCGATACTCGCCAAACTTTACCGAATGCGTCACTAGAGGCAGTGCAGCAAACCTGGGGTTTCCAGGACACCGCTCGAATTGACCCCAAGGCGCTACGGGCAGTTTTGGCAGACTTCCAAAATGGCGAACTGTCTAATATTCGTCGTGCCTTTGGCTATACCACCCTGTTTCAGCCGAAGAAAACCGTGACTCGTGCCGAAGCCACTGCCGTCCTCTGGTATTTCGGTATTCAAGGTGAAGGGCTATCCGCAAAAGATGCACTTCAAACTGAGCAGCGAACCGAGCAGCAGACCGAACGACCACCCCAGCAACAGCCCGCCAGCCAGCAGTCTAACCAGCAGCCCAACCAGCCATCTGGCTCACAGTCCAGGTAATTTACCCGCTGATTCTTATGCACAGGCTACAAAAACATTGTCTAGCAGCGGGAGTGGCGCTTCTGCCATTTCTGTTTCCGATCGCAGCAAAGGCAGCAACCTTCAGCCAGGCCTATGTGTTTGGTGATAGCCTCTCAGACACAGGCAATGTATATAGACGAACACTCCGACTCTATCCCCGTCCGCCCTACTTCAAAGGGCGATTTTCTAACGGGCTAGTTTGGAATGAGTACGTCACTCAAGGACTGAGACTCGAAGCCGATCGCGATAACAACTATGCTTACGGTGGCACCACGACCGGAGAGGATGACGCAGTCTCCCTCCCGCTACTGGAATTTCCTGGATTACAGAAGCAGGTGAGAAGTTTTGTTGAAGACAACCCTGTTGCCGATCCCAATGCGCTGTATCTCGTCTGGTCAGGCGCAAATGACTATCTTGGCGGCAACGTCACAAACCCCGCAATTCCCCCAGCTAACTTGTCCTCAGCAATCACAACTCTTGCCCAAGCAGGAGCGCGAACAATCATGGTAGGCAACCTGCCTGACTTGGGACGATTGCCTTCCACCCGCCAAACAGCGGAGTCTGGCAGGTTAAACCGCTTGAGCAGTCGGCATAATGTTAATTTGGCGAGACAGCTACGGCGGTTAGATCGCACCCTCAATCCGCAAGTGAATTTGCTGACGCTTGATGTAGATACTTTGTTTGACCAGGCACAAGCTAATCCCACCGCGTATGGGTTCAGGAATGTCACTCGCTCTTGTCTCTCAGTGCCATCTTGCCGCTCAACTCCGAGTTTGCAGAATCGCTATCTATTTTGGGATGACATCCACCCCACAACTGCTGGACATCGACAGATTGCCCAACTCGCGCTGAATCTGCTGGCTGAACCAGCCCGTGAAGTGCAGCCTCAAGTTGGGCTTGCCGTTGCAGAAGCTCGCTCTGAAGCACAAACACCTCAACTTGCTAGTCAAGCCGCGCCAGCCAGTGTTCCTGAACCGACTTCGGTTGTAGGGCTGCTCACAGTTACCATTTTGGGGATTACACTACGGCTACGACGCAAAGTAGGGCGATCGCCCCATTCCATTCCTCCTTCAAATCATGCCTCTATCTGACCCCGATCGCCTGTTTGACCTGATCGAAACGCTCGTTCTCCATCATTCTCCCAGCGGCGCAGAGGCAGAAATTGACGGTTTTTTGCTCGACCAGTTCAAAGCACTGGGAGTCGAAGCCTGGTTAGACGAGGCTGGAAATGCGATCGCCAAAATCCCTGGTCGCGATTCGACCAAAGCTCTCGCAATCACCGCCCACAAAGATGAAATCGGCGGCATCGTCAAATTCATTGGCAAACACGGTCGGGTAGAAGTGCGGAAATTGGGCGGCTCCTTTCCCTGGGTTTATGGGGAAGGCGTTGTCGATTTGTTGGGCGATCGCCAGACGCTCAGCGGCATTCTTAGCTTCGGCTCGCGTCACGTTTCCCACGAATCGCCCCAAAAAGCGCTGCAAGAAGACAAAGTGTTGCGCTGGGAAGATGCTTGGGTCGAAACCAAATGCACAGCTGCAGAACTAGAGGCAGCGGGCATTCGTCCTGGCACTCGCGTCGTCATCGGCAAACACCGCAAGCGCCCCTTCAGGCTAAAACACTACATCGCTAGCTACACGCTCGACAACAAAGCCTCGATCGCCATTCTGCTAGGGCTAGCCGAAGTTCTAAAAGAACCCGCGATCGACATCTATTTAGTTGCCTCCTCCAAAGAAGAAGTAGGAGCCGTAGGAGCGCTCTATTTTTCCCGCAATCAGCGGTTAGATGCCTTGATTGCGCTGGAAATTTGTCCGCTTTCCACTGAGTATCCGATTCAAGACGGAGACATTCCCGTTTTGCTCTCTCAAGATGCCTACGGACTTTATGATGAAACCCTGAATGCTCAGATTCGAGAGGCATCTGTACAAATTGGCGTTCCGCTTCAGTTTGCCACCATCAGCGGCTTTGGCAGCGACGGCTCGATCGCCATGAAAAATGGTCACGTTGCCCGTGCCGCCTGTCTCGGCTTTCCCACCCAAAACACCCACGGGTACGAAATTGCAGACCTGGGAGCGATCGCCAACTGCATCGACATTCTCAAAGCCTATTGCAGTGATGTAACGACCTGTGAACCATAAACGGACGATCCCCGCGATTCCCTACAATGAGAGTAAAGGTTCCGTTGAGTAGTTCCGGCGAAATATGCCCACAACTGTTGCTGATGTCATGAGCCACGACCCTATCGTGGTCAAGCCCGAAACACCACTGAAAGAAGCTATCCACCTGATTGCTGAAAAACGAGTCAGTGGACTGCCAGTCATCGATGAGCAAGGCAAGTTGGTTGGGGTAATCTCAGAAACTGACCTGATGTGGCAGGAAACAGGAGCCACCCCTCCGCCTTACATCATGGTTTTAGACAGCGTTATTTATCTAGAAAACCCGGCCCGCTACGAGCAAGAACTGCACAAAGCACTGGGGCAAACCGTTGGCGAAGTCATGACCAAGGAAGCGATCACGACCAAGCCTGACCAACCTTTGCGTGAAGCAGCCCAGTTGATGCACGACCGTGATGTGCGTCGGTTGCCCGTGGTTGACCCCACTGGTAAGGTCGTTGGAATTTTGACTCGTGGCGACATCGTGCGCTTTATGGCAGCAAATCAGGATTAGTGGAGAATTTAATGAGCATTACCCCTGAGTCGGTTAAACAACTCTTGGATTCCGAAGATTTTGGAGAGCGGTTGAGCGCAGTCAATCAGATGCGCCAGCTTGACCCGGCGATCGCCTTTGATCTCATCCAGGTCGCTGCCCAAGACAAGAGCGCGCGTGTGCGCTATGCCGCTATCAGCCAAATCTCTAGCTTGGGTAAGCAAGATTTAGAAACCGCTTTGCCCCTTTTGCGCGATCGCCTGCTCAATGACAGCGAGCCAGATGTCCAGGCGGCGGCGGCTGACTCTTTGGGAGCGCTAAAGCTCACTGATGCGTTTGAAGACTTGCAGCAGCTTTATCACAGCACTTCTGAATGGTTAGTCAAATTCAGTATCATTGCAGCTTTGGGAGAGTTAGGAGACAGCCGCTCCTTTGACCTGTTAGAATCCGCGCTAAACGCAGATAACGAACTCGTTAAGACAGCGGCGATCGGTTCCCTGGGTGAATTGGGAGATAGCCGTGCGCTGCCTCTGCTGCTTCCCTTCGTCTCTCATCCCGATTGGCAAATTCGCTACAGGCTCGTGCAAGCCCTGAGTCACTTTGATCATCCAGACGCAAAAGCAGCCTTGCAAAGTCTTTCCCAGGACGAAATGCAGCCTGTCGCTCAAGAAGCAAAAACACACCTCTAGACCTATTAGGTAAGGCAGCATAGTGCAAATCGCTTAGGTTAGGGCAAAAGAGAGAGGCGGGGCTAAAGCCCCGCCTCTCTCTTTTGCCCTAACCTTTATAACTACAGCTGTACCCCTGAAGTAACTAGCGCTTTTCACCACTCTTTTCACATCGGCCACGCTTTATTTCACCAAGGGTTTGTATTCAAAACAACAAACTTGAAGAGACGGTGAACTGTACTGCTCTGCCGATGACAAACTTTCGGTAAATGTGAGTACATGAAAACGTGGGTCGCGTAAGTTTACCTAAAAACCAGATTTAGCTTCTATAAGCTCGGTCTCCCTACTGAAATAGGTTCTGCATTTACCTCACTACATCTACCAACGGCGAAATTGTCTTTTGACTTTCAAAGCCAGTGCCGGCCCCTAAATGCAGAAACAAGACTGGAGTCTGGTTCATTCATCACTCACCACACGTGGCCTTACCAGGGAAATGTGACCTACCTGTCAGCTATTTGACGAACTATCGAATTTCTACTGAATTTACTGAATTTAAGGAAGACAGCAATGAAGCTTCGTGGATATCTTTTTGCAGCCGCTACAGCCGCTACAGCCGTAGCAGGACTAACAGTTCCCGCTCAAGCTGCCACTTTTGGCAACACCGGTATCACCTTTGACAAAGATACCACTGTAAACTTTTCATTCCAGGAATCTCACGGTAGATTTCGGTCAGACCTGGGTATCCAGCAAGTAGGCGCACCCGGCAGTTTCACCACCCTGTTTAGCGAAGCAAACCCTGGCTATGACAGCAGTGCGAATGATTGGGCTGGAAGCTGCGGTAACACTGTACAAAACTGCGACACCTCCTTCAAGTTTGAGGCAGGTAAGACTTATAGCTTCGTTTTGACCAGAAACTCCGGCACGAATGGCGTATCTGCTAACCGGGTTTTCTCCACCAACTCACTCAACAGCAACAACTCCAAGCAGGCTATTTTCACCGGTGACCTGTTCAGTGGCGGTGCCACCATCGCCTTTGAGGACATTGGTGGAACTGCCAATAGCGCAACTTGTGCAGCTCAAGGCAGCAATCCTAAGGCCGATTGCGACTTCAACGACTTCATCGTTACAGCCCAAGCTGAAAGTGAAACTAGCGAGTCTGTTCCCGAACCCGCAACTCTTGCTGGTCTAGGCGCAGTAGCGGCTGGCTTTGTTGCGTCTCGTCGTCGTCGCAAAACGGCTTAAGTTGCTGAATTCATTGCTCCTTGAATAACTCAATGAATGGTAGCGTGGCTAGCTGCGCTACCATTCATTGCCTCAAAAGAGATTCAGGTGAAGGGAGATTTAGGTGAAAGGACGGTTCAGGTAGCAGAGCGATCGCCCACCTAATCTCCCCAACCTCCCTATCCCTTTTCGTGCCGGCAGATCACTAGCAACAAAGCCAGCTCTGAACCACAGTTCATCAAGGTTTTGTATTGAAAGCAACAAACTTGAAGAATAGGTAAACAAAGGCACCACGCCGATGACAATCTCTCGGAGCGTGTGAGTAGATAAGAACATGGACCAGTACATTCACTTAGCCTCCAAAGTTTACGAGAAGTACTAAATAGCAGCCCATCTGATGACTCTGTATCTATCTCATCGCATCTACCTTAAATAATAGGGATTTAACTTCCGAGTTATAAAAGCGATTGTTGATACGATCAAAACACGGAGAAGCTTCGGTCTATTTTGAGACAGTCTGAGTAATGCCTATCCGCCCCATGAAGGATTACTCAACACTCACAAGTCAAAATCATCCAATCTCTCCCCATCAAGGAAAATAGCAATGAAGCTTCGTGGATATCTTTTTGCCGCAGCTACCGCCGTTACTGCCGCATGTTTAACCGTTCCTGCTCAAGCAGCAAGCTTATTCAACAACAGTAATCCGATCTCATTCAGCAAAGACACCAGAGTTGAATTCAAGTTTCATGCTTCTCATGGTGCTTACCAATCTACCCTTGCTGTGTATAACAGCAACAGACAACGGCTGCAAAATCTGTTCGTAGAAGATTTACCACGTGACCCAATTTCGGGCGGTAAAACTAATCAATACAACAACGTAGACTCTCGCGGAACTTGTGGAGTCACAGTTAATCCTGCGCCTTGCGTCACCACATACACTTTTCTGGCTAACACCTCTTACTATCTGGGTTTAAGTTCCTTAGGAATTAACACAACCGTTTTTTCAGATGATCCTGTCGGAGGTGCTACCCCTGGTGGCTTTAGATTCGTTGCGGATGTTGATTCTGTTCTTTATCCAACCAAGTATGCACCACCTACCGGTGCTAACTTTAAGTCTTTACCGCTCCAGAATGGCGAGACGGCAATCCTGATTAATGATTCCTCGCCTGTTGACCGAGATGCAAATGATTTTGTTGTTACGGCTAAGTCTGTACCAGAACCAGCAACTCTGGCTGGATTGGGTGTAGTCGCGGCTGGACTAGCAGCTTCCCGCCGCCGTAAGGCAGGGCAAACAGCTTAGTTCAACACTTGACCCAATAGCTTGAATTATTTGGGCTAGTTAAAAAATTGTGTGAGCTTCCTGATTGGAAATAGCAGAGTGTGACGAATCGCACTCCGGGGCTAGAGAGTCAAGAGATGGCTGGAAGTTCATAGTGTCTTTGACGGGAGTTGGAACCGTAGGGGTGTTCCAACTCCCATTTCTTGTAAGCATTTCTCAGAATATGGGCGCCAAGATAGATATGTTAGTATTTAAATATATGGGCTTAAGCTCTAGCAAATACTGCGAGAGTTAGCTTTAAAGGATAAGTCTTGCTGCTTATTCTAATTGCGATAGCTTCGGTTAGCTTGACATTCGATCGGGTTAACTTGTAGCTATTTGCAGAGTTATTTCAATAATTGTCCCTGAAAGCCTCCAGAACTGAGTATGCTGCTGCATAAGGTCAGGAAATGTTTGTTTTATACCCCTGAAACTGTGAGGTTTTTCTTGTGATTGCCATCTCACTGCGCCCGACCGGACGCAAGTGGGGCACAGTTAGCTTCGCCTCCACTCTTCATCTCTGTCCCGTTTTAGATCTGCTCATGACGGATGTTCCGGCTCGATGGCAAGCGGAAGTCAGACTTGGATTACAAGAAGCTCTGGTCAATGCTGCCAAGCACGGTAACAAGCTAGATCCAAATAAAACGGTTTTGGTTGAGTTTTACATTCTAGAAAACGAATACTGGTGGGTCATTTCTGATCAAGGCTCTGGGTTTTCTCCTACTTGTTCCCATACGCTTGACCGCCCTGAGGGCAAAGATATTCACCAGGTAGGTGAGTGTGGGAGAGGACTTTTTATCCTTCATCAAGTTTTTGATCAGGTTCACTGGAATCAGCAGGGCACGGAATTAAGGCTTTGTAAGCAGATTAAGAGCCGTTCCAAGCTCTCTTTAGGGCACTAGTTTTTGGATTGCTGCCAGGTTGTCAGAGCAAGCTGATGAACCTCACGCCAGGGAACGGTGTGCTTTTTTGCTAAAGCTGCACAGTCCTCGTACTCTGGCTGCACATTGGCGATCGCCCCTCCTTCCCCCCAAGCCACTTTCACCCTGATTTCTCCTAGAGTTGTCTGCACTGTCTGCATCTCTCGATGCAAAATGCTGCGCTGCTGAACAGCGTGACGAATTCCTAACGTTGTGGTTTCCCGAAAGATCACGGCTTCACACTGCTGCACCCGCTCCGGATGACAAATAACCGTGAGTAGAATGCCAGGACGCGACTTTTTCATTCCAATCGCTTGCGTAAATACGTCTACTGCACCTACTGCAAACAGAGCATCAAAGATGTAGCCGATCGCCTGTGGATTCAGGTCGTCGATTTGGGTTTCTAGCACTGCAATGGATTGTTGGGATGGGAGGGTGGAAGTGGGGGAGTGTGAGAGTGGAGCCTCCGGCGATGGGTTGGTATGGAAGGTCAGCTTGGTTTCTTCTGTAGTTCCTGGTCCCTCACCCAACCAGAGCCGCAAGATGTTGGGAATGGGCAAATCGCGAGAGCCTGCACCGAGTCCAACCCGTTGCAGCATCATGGTGGGAGGAGCACCAAACTGAACAGCAAGGGTAGTGGCGATCGCAGCCCCAGTTGGTGTTACCAGTTCTCGCTCAATGCCATTGCTGTAAATTGGCACCTTGCGCATTTCCCATAGCTTGAGGACGGCAGGTGCAGGTACAGGTAACCGTCCATGTGCCGCTCGAATTGTGCCACCGCCGGTTGGCAAGGGTGAACAGTAGAGTTGGTCAATTCCCAGCCAATCTAACCCGAGGCAGGTGCCTACAATATCGGCGATCGCATCCGTTGCTCCCACCTCATGAAAATGAACCTGGTCCGCCGGAATACCGTGTACTGCGCCTTCTGCCTCTGCCAACTGACGAAATACGGCTAGACTCCAGGCTTCTGCTCTTGCAGGTAACCCTGCGGCTCGGATCATCGCCTCAATTTCTGGCAAATGACGAGTGCCATGAGCAGGGTTGGTTGAGTCGTGAGGGCGATCGCCATGACCATGAGCATCATGACTGTGACTGCCTCGACTATGGGTATCGTGACTATGACTGCCTGGATCGGAACTGCGTGGCGATATCATGGGAAAGCGAGTGCGATCAAACGTAGGAACGGGATCAACCCCTACTTCCAGGTTTGATTGGGTAGGAAGATTAGCCGCCGCGACTAATTCGACATGCACTTTGGTTGCTCGCTGACCATTGCGCTGAGCCTGTTCTGTCCAGAGGCGATATTCCTCAGATATTCCCAGTAGCTTGAGTTTGTCAATTAAATAGTCTAGTGGAACGCCTGCATCCACTAGAGCACCCAAACACATATCTCCAGCCAGACCCGTTGGGCACTCCAAATACGCTAGTTTCTTCATAGTTTAATAAGTCCGATAGACACAATTAAGAACCAGGGAAGCGTCCCTTTGGGGCTCTCCCCGGTTCTTATAAAGATAATTTCCAAGCAGTGTGGCGGTTTGCAGTTAAAAGTCCTAAGAGAAAATTATGGCAACGGTTTTTACAATCCATCCGGACACGCCTCAAATGCGTTGGATAGAGAAAATTATGGACGCTTTGCGAGACGGGGCAGTGTTGCTATACCCAACGGATACAGTCTACGCGATCGGGTGTGATCTCAATGTTAAATCGGCAGTGGAGCGGGTACGGCAGATTAAGCAACTGTCCAGCGACAAACCCTTAACCTTCCTTTGTTCTTCGCTATCTGACATTGCTAGCTATGCTTATGTGACGGATTCAGCCTACCGCACTCTCAAACGGCTGATTCCTGGACCCTACACCTTCTTGTTGCCTGCGACCAAGCTGGTTCCCCGACTGGTGATGAGCCCAAAGCGTAAGACGACAGGCATTCGTGTTCCTGATAATGCTATTTGTCAGGCGTTGCTTCAGGCTTTGGGCAACCCGATTATTTCAACTTCTGCACCGACCGCCTGTCACAAGGCTGACACCCAAATTTCCAAGGCAGAGCTGTTTGACCAGCTTGATGGGTTGGTTGACGTGATGATTGAGGACGGTGAGCCGGTTGGCTATCAGGTTTCCACGATGCTGGATTTGACCGGAAAGGAACCCATCATTACCCGAAAAGGATTGGGATGGGAAGCGGCAGCGGCATGGGCTGTAGAGGCAAGTTAAGAACCAGTTAGCCGATTGTCCTATGCAGACGCAGGATTGGAAGACTTTGTTGCCGGATAAAAATTTTCGGCAGAATTTAGTATGGAGCTGATTCTCAAAGGGTTTGATAGGAGAGCTAGCCACCTAGAAGGAGCGATCGCCCCTTCTATCGACTCCGGCCTAGACAGCTACCCCGAAGGCTAATTCAAAGAGTGACACACGACTGTCACAGTAAACTGGCATAGCCGCATAAAGTCAAAGTGTAGTCGGTTGGGAGGGTGAAACCTAAACGCTCCCTTGCCCCCAATTCTCTACACTTGTTAACGTGCATCACCCAAGGTCAAGCCATGAATGTCGAACCTGTGAATTCTGCTGGCTCCTTTAGCCAGAATGAAGGCGATGCCCTGGACACAGGGCTGCAACCTGATGATCAGTCCATTGCTTCCGTTGAATCTGCAAACGACGAGTTTAACGCCTCCAATTCTCAAGTCCAACCCGGATCGCAAACCATCAGGCTTGTGCAACTCATACTTTCTGAACTTCAAGCAGAAATTCACACTTTATCGGCAAGCGCTGAGGCGGTCGCGACCCGCATTGCAACCGAAGTTGAGCGGATTTGTGCAAAAAGCGATCGCATTCAAACCTCGGGTCAAATTCAGTCCTGGCAAAACACCCTGGCCCGCCATCGGCTACAAAAGTGCATCGAATATTATCGGCTAGGCTCCCGGCGTGGCAGGGTCGATCTACACAGCCATTTGAGTGCGATTGTCTATCGTCATGTGGCAACCAGTCGAGCGCAGCTAGGGTTTCAGGGACGCTACAGCCTGATCGAAGACTTCTTGCAGGGCTTCTATATTGAGGTGCTAAAAGCCTTCCGGCGAGAGAACCAGCTCCCTGAGAACTATAGCCCCCGCACACGGCTAGAACTGGCGGAATACATGGCATTCACTGAACAGTACGCCAAACGTCGGATCACGCTACCAGGACATCGCAATCAGCAGTTGGTGGTACTGCGGGCCCAAGGCTTTTCTCGCCGCCAACCTCCAGAAACAGCCCTCGATATTGAAATGGCGGTTGAATCTGCTAAAGGCGAAGAGGCAGAAGCTTACAGCCGCGCCCCCGTAGTGCAGCAGGTGCGAGAGCAAATGGTTGCAGATGCAACTGATCCAGCAGAATCGGTGTTGCGCGATCGCGTAGTTACCGAGTTGGTGCAATATCTAGAATCTCAGGGACAGTCTGACTGCATCGACTATCTCACCCTGAAGCTGCAAGACCTGTCTGCTCCTGAAATTGACTCAATTTTGGGACTGTCTGCCCGCCAGCGCGACTACTTACAGCAGCGATTTAAGTATCATGTTGAAAAGTTTGCTCGCTCTCATCGCTGGCAGTTGGTACATCAGTGGCTCGGTGCAGACCTGGATCAAAATCTGGGAATGCCCCAAAAAGAATGGCGAGCTTTTGTTGAGCGGCTATCGCCCGAACAGCGCCAATTAATGCAGCTCAAAGGAATGCAGATTGGAGAGCAGCGTCCCGTTAATCCCAACACTTTGTCCCCTCGCTCTGACGAAGAGATCGCCAAAACGCTCAAATGCACTCCTAAGCAGGTCCACAAGCGCTGGGTACAGATCCTAGAATTAGCTTGGCAAACCCGCAACCACAGCAACGTAGATTAATCTACCAACGCTCTTAAAGTGCTCTTAAAGTGATGTTCCCATTACAGAACCGCAGTGCAACTTGTACCTGCAACTTAAACCAAAATCCATCAGGGTAAATATTTCTTGTACAGGGGCAAAGCATTGTATAGGAGAGCTTAGAAAAGTTTCAAAGTAATAAAAAAGCTTCATCTCAAGGCTTCGTTCCTAAAAAAACTTAAACCTGTGTTTACGTCTATTAATGAGTGGGTATTCTCTGCTTGAGAGGGCATAAAAGAGAAGAGTTTCTATGCTCTTGTCTCTACCTTAATCCTGAACTTCAGTCATGAAAGAAAATGTAGTGGCATCCTTTCTTATAGGAATAGGGATGGGGGAATTAAGCTATGTTAGAGCACCAACTTGCCGAACCGATGCCCTCGATACAGTCAGAACAGTTGCTTCATCTGCTGATTGTTGAAGATTCACCAGCAGACCTGAATCTGGCAATCATCACGCTTGAGGAAGCAGGTCTTCAAATTACTTACGACAATGTAGACACGATCGCTGATTGCCAACAGTGTTTAGAGCAGCACACCTATGATGCGCTGCTGTCTGACTATCGGTTACCTGGTTTTGACGCGTATGTGGTTCTGGAGCTACTTCAGCAGTCGAAACAGGACATTCCCCTGATTTTGATGACCGGGACGCTGGGCGAAGAGGCCGCAGTAGAGTGCATCAAAGCAGGAATGACAGACTATGTATTGAAAGATCGGTTGTTTCGGCTGCCGACGGTGCTGGAGCGATCGCTCCAGGAAGTTGCCCTGCGTCGTCAAAAGCAGGAGGCGATCGCCCAGATTCAACAGCAAGCTCAGCGAGAGCAGTTGCTTAACCAGATTAGCCAATCTCTTAATTCCAGCCTCGATCCAGACTATATTCTGCAGCAGATTGTAACTCGCACGGGAGAATGCTTCGGCGTTGATCGGGTGACCATTTTCTCGCTTGACTCTGAATATGTAAAGGTCTTGAATGAGTGGCGAGCTAATGACCAGGTTCCTTCTGTTAAAAACTTCAAGCTTCTTTTATCGGTGCTACCTGAGAATTTAGTGCCAAACTCGGAAACATCATGGTATCGAGTGCTGCACGCACCCAGATTTTTAGAGAGTCCTCGCGCTCCAGACTATCAAGCCCAAGTGCAGGCGACGCAAACGCTCTCTGTGCTCAGAGTGCCGATCTTTATTCGCGATCAGCTCTTTGGCGGCTTGGTTCTGCAAATGACGACCGCCTACAGAACGTTCACAGAGGCCGAAATTCATCTGCTTCAGCGAATTGCCGAGCAGACGGCGATCGCTCTTTATAATGCCCAGAGCTATGAACATCTAGAGCGACTGGTTCAAGAACGTACCCAACAGCTAGAGCAAGAAAAATTGCTCTCCGACGCTGCCAATCGCGCTAAGACTGAATTCTTGGCACACATGAGTCATGAACTACGGACACCGTTGACCGGAATACTGGGTTTCTCTAGCCTGCTCTCAAAACAAGTGTTTGGATCGCTCAATGAGAAACAATTGCAGTACGTCAACGGCATCTCTTCCTGTGGACAGCACCTACTCGAACTGATCAACGATTTGTTGGATCTGTCCAAGATTGAGGCGGGCAAAGAAGAACTAGTGTTTGAGCTGGTCGTCATTCAGGAAGTCTGTGAAGCCTGCATCAGCATGATTCGAGAACTGGCAAGCGATCGCAAACTACAGCTGAGCCTAGACATCAATCCAAACTTAACGATTTGCACCGCCGATAAGCGACGACTCAAGCAAATTCTATTTAATCTACTCTCTAACGCGGTTAAGTTTACGACTGCTGGCTCGGTTCGTCTGGAGGTTGGGCAGCGAGAAGGCTTTATCGAATTTGCTGTAATCGATACAGGCATCGGTATTTCAGTTGCCAATCAAACGAAACTATTCCAGTCTTTCCAGCAGTTAGATGGCGGGTTGGATCGCCGCTACGAAGGAACGGGTTTAGGACTAGCTTTAGCCCGCAAACTCGCTCAGCTTCACAAGGGCGACATCCTTGTTGTTTCAGAACTGGGCAAGGGAAGCTGTTTTACCCTGCGGTTGCCTCTCGATCTCGAACCACAAGAATGCTTATAAAGTCAGGATTTCTACTCCGTTGGGGATGACAGCGACCGTATGCTCAAATTGGGCGGAAAGCTTGCCGTCTTTGGTAACCACTGTCCAGCGATCGCCCAAAATTCTGAAATCATACGTCCCCTCGTTGAGCATTGGTTCCACCGTAAACACCATTCCGGGTTTGAGCCGTAACCCGCGCCCGCGTTGACCAAAATGGGGAACAGAAGGCTCTGTGTGAAACTGCCTGCCTACGCCGTGACCGACAAAATCTCGAACCACTGCAAAGCCATTTGCCTCCGCGTGTGCTTGAATAGCTGCTCCGATGTCACTGATGCGTGCTCCTGGTTTGATTTCAGCAATTCCTCGCAGCATACACTCATGAGTCACCTGAACCAGCTTTTGGGCAGAGGGGGAAGGATTTCCTACAAAAAATGTTCTGGAGGTGTCACCGTGATAGCCCTCCAGGAGAGGTGTAACGTCAATATTGACGATGTCTCCTGCTTTGAGAATTTGTTGGCGACTGGGAATACCATGACAAATCACTTCGTTGACACTGGTGCAGATTGAGCCAGGAAAGGGAGGATGCTCAGGGGGAGTGTAGCCAAGCTGAGCGCTGGTTGCTCCGTGTGCTTGAGTCCACCGTTCTGCTTCGTCATTTAAGGCTTGAGTGCTGATTCCTGGTTGCACCATCGGTTCAAGGTGATTCAGCAACTCAGCCGCGAGGCGACCTACCCGACGCATTTTGTCTAGCTCTTTGTCAGAAAGCAGGACGAGTCCTTTGGAGGGCTGCGATCGCATCAGCGGCAAACTTTTTTCGGCGGGCGATCGCTGCTTCAACTGTTTTTCCCAAACCTGAAGCCTATCTTCTTTCATCGCTTTCAACCTGACGAACTGCTGTTACAGCATAACACAGCAAGGAATAGCAAGGAGTAAGCTATGCTGTGAGAGCGTAGGCTGAGGCGTTAAGATAAGATACAGTAAGCATCCTATCTCTCAACGCAGGCAACATCAAAGTATGGGCGGCAAGACAGATCTAGATAGAGTGACGGCTTACGTTCCTCCCGAATGGAAGCAAGAATTAGAGGAATGGGCAGAGGCAGAAGAGCGTTCTATCTCATGGTTAGTTTCCAAGCTGATTGGCAGCGCCCTTCAAGAACGCCGTGAGCAATCGCAACCGGAAGCTGTCGATGCTGAAACAAAATAACCAGGCTGTAGATTCACGCCAGGTACTTTGCCCAAACTTCTAGCGCTTGAGGAGA
This sequence comes from Oculatella sp. FACHB-28, assembly GCF_014696015.1. Lineage (NCBI taxonomy): Bacteria > Bacillati > Cyanobacteriota > Cyanophyceae > Oculatellales > Oculatellaceae > Oculatella > Oculatella sp. FACHB-28. The sequence goes on from NZ_JACJPJ010000074.1 coordinate 127,966, forward strand.
GCCATACCAAAGTCTTCCAGGACGCGGCGAGTGAAACACGCCTTCTAACACGAGGTTTTCTGCACCTTCTAGATGGGCTGCCACGACAGGCGTGATGCCATCTCCCCAGCAGCCACCTGTGCCGCAGGTCATCTCATAACTACTGTAGGCAAACCAGTTTTGCCACTTGCGATCGCCATACAGAGCCTTTCCCGCCACGCAAACATAGCGAACAGATGGGTAGAATGCGCCCGGATAGTTGTTTTTAACAAAGTCCAGGTTTCTCAGCGTCCAACGTTCGCGGCTAACCTGGGGCGTTCCTAATGTAACTAGGGTCGCTACGGTCGGGTGGGCTTGCCATAGACAAACCCGGTTTTTATCTGCTGGATGCACGCTATACGGCTTTTCGCCCAGATAAATCCGCGAGATCCAGCCGCCTGCTGAATGTCCGACCAAATTGATGCGATCGCTGCCATACTGCTGCATTACCCGCTTTACCGTCTGGTCAAGCTGCTGCAAAATCGGAGTCACTGACCTGCCGCCCAGGGTCGGCACCCAGTCTCGCCGCTTTAAAGGAACAGTGGTAGTGGGAAAACCCAAATCTCCCAGAGCTCGCTCCATCTCCAAGTAAGCATTTGCGCCAGCTAAATATCCTGGCAAGATCACAGTCGGTAAAGACATGGAAATTAGGGGCTGTTAGGGGCTATTAGAAAGTGCAGAAACGTTTAGATTATGTCCCTGTGGGAAACTTAACGTTAAGCCAATTCAACATGAGCTGATTAACCTTGTCTGGACATTCATCGTGGGGACAGTGCCCTGCATTGGGAATTGAAGCAAATTGTACGCTACGCCCTGCATCAACTGCCTGCTTTGCTAGATCTTGATAAATTCTCGCGCCCTTAATCGGGGTCCAGGGATCTGCTTCTCCCCACAGCACTAACAGCGGAGCGTTCACTAGAGGCAACAGTTCCTCGGGTGAAGGACCAGGGGGAGCAGTCAGGATAGAGGCAAACACTTTTTGCGCGCCCGGATCACACGAAGGCTGGTAGATCAGGTCAATTAACTCGTCTGTTACAGCTTGGCGATCGCGATACACCTGAAGCAGGGTTTGCCGCAATCGGGTCTTTTGACGAATTCGGTTAAACAAAAGTGGTCCAATTGCATCCGAGCTAACCAACTTCGTGAATGTACCCATCACAACTCTGAGCGGCAGGTTTAACTCTTGAGGACGGTGATTTAGCCCTCCAGCGCAGTTCAGCAAAACGCCACCTGCTGCGATTTCGGGATGATGAGCCATCACCATCAGACACAGCAATCCGCCAATCGAATTACCTGCAAACACGGCAGGTTGCTGTACCTGCTCAGTCCAAAAATCTTTGAGCAGTTCTTTCCATAGCTCCAGGTTGTAGTCTAGAGGCGGTTTCTCAGAGCCACCAAAGCCCAGCAAATCCAGTGCAAATACACGGTAACCTGCTGCGGCCAGAACGGGAATATTTTTGCGCCAGTGTCCGATCGCCGCCCCAAACCCGTGAATTAAGATCAAAGGTCTACCACTACCTACAGCGGTATAACGAATCCGGTATTCTTTCCAGGTCCAATCCAGCAGCGGAAAGGGGCTGACAGGGCCAAGTTGCTGAGTCGTCACGGTAGTTTTTTAAAGATTCTTAAACTACCTTCATAATACTGCTTCCTGGCATTGCTGTTTTGTCAAGGGGAGACGTAACCTCAACACCTGGATTGTCTAAGCAGATTGTCTGAGCAGGCGATCGCTCTACTTAATAAATGCTCGAATCCGGGTCAGCAGTTCGTCAAAGTCGATAGGTTTGCGGATGAAGTCATCCGCTCCAATCTCTAAGCCCTCAGTGGCGTTGGCTTCATCGTGAGCAGACACCAGCATAATCGGAATAGAGAGTGCCTTGTTGTGGCGGATGTGGCGTGTCACCTCATAGCCATTCATGTCTGGCATCATGATATCCAGCAGAAGCAGGTCGGGGGGTGAAGCTTCGACCTTGGCGATCGCTGCACTGCCGTTATCAGCAGTTTCAACGCCATATCCTTCTGCCTCTAAAAACATTTGCAGTAAGAGCAAATTGTCTTCAACATCATCCACTACTAAAATTTGATAGCCTGAGGAACGCATCACATCAAACAACCTTTTTGTTGATCACACCGAAGAACAGCTTTAGCTGCGACTGCCTTAACTCATCGCTTTCAATAAATTTGACGAACAATGAATCTGGCAGTCACAGCGTCCTCCCAAATGGAGGCACACTTAGATGCACTGAAATACCCTTATTTCAGGTATAAATTTTCTGGGACCCCGCATAGTATTACTTGGGAGTGATTTCTAGTTCTTCTTTAGAAAGCCTTTAGATTTGGTCTCGTAGAAATTCCTTTTATGAAGTTACGAAGGAAACTTTTACAAAAAGACCACTGTAGTTTAGTAACTCCTATTAGGGTTTGGTTTTTCTTACAATGAGTGCGATCGCAGAACGCCTTGCTCAAATTCGGCAAACGCTTCCCCCTTCTACCCGTTTGATTGCCGTGACCAAGCAGGTTTCCGTTGAGGCAATGCGAGATGCTTATGCTGCTGGAGTGCGAGACTTTGGTGAGAGTCGTATTCAAGAAGCCACCCAGAAGCAAGACCAACTTCAAGATTTGACTGATATCAGATGGCACTTGATTGGGCACCTCCAAACCAACAAAGCGGCAAAGGCACTGGAGCTATTTCAATGGATTCATTCGCTTGATAGCCTCAAGCTTGCCCAGAGGTTAGACCAACTTGCCGCAAACTTACCCCAAAAACCGAATCTTTGCCTTCAGGTAAAAATCTTGCCAGACCCAAACAAGTATGGCTGGACTATTTCTGAATTATTGGATGATTTGCCGCAGCTGGACCAATATTCTCACTTGAATATTGTCGGATTGATGGCAATTCCCCCCTATGGGTTAGACCCCCATCAAACCCTTTCTGTGTTCACTCAAACACACGACTTAGCTGAGAAGATTCGCCAGCAAAGTTGGCACAATATCCAAATGCAAGAGCTATCGATCGGGATGTCAGGAGACTATCCCTTAGCAGTACAAGCAGGAGCGACGATGATTCGTCTGGGACGAATCTTGTTTGGGGAACGAGCATGAGGTGATCGCCCTTTCTCAACCCCTAGTATTGAACTCAGCATTGGCTGTCGAAACCAAAGGCTACTATAAACCTGAGAACGCGGTTCAATATTTTAGACTGGCTTTAGCCTGTAGGAATTGAATCGCTGAATCCAATGCTAGAAGGTTCTTAACAGGCACCATTGCTGGCTCACAGGCATTACCGAATCACCTCAATTGTGTAGTGCAATACCTAAACACGTGGTTCTATAAATCAGCACTACTTATCAGTGGTTAGGCAGCAAAACAAAATACGTTTTTGCAGCTTAATCTTTAAGCCAGGAGGTATTGTAAGATTGCAACCGTTCAGTCACCAATCAGCATTTCTAAATTTGCTCAATTTCAAATGAATTGGTTAAAATTCTCTAGCAAATGAATGAAGGGTTTGAGGCTGAATTTCGAATTTCCCGAAAGTCAATGCAATTAAGGTATTGGATTCAAGAAATTGATGTATACTGATGACTCAAATCTACAGCACTAAAACAGGGTGATTGTGATTCCATTCTAGGGGTGAAGATCGTTAATTTCTTGTTTGATCCTGCCCCAAGACCTGAGACCTGAGGCGATTCTTCAAAAATCTGGACTTTTCCTATATTTGCCACTTGGCCAAAGGCTCTTCTCTTTGAATAAACCCTAGTAGTCGTTATGGAGCGCGAACAGTGAACAATATTTTCACAAAGCTACGAGATTTTGTTGGGCTAAATGACCCAGTCGATTATGAATATGAGTATGACGAAATGGATGGTGAAGAGTACCAGAATCTCTACCAAGAAGAGAACGCTCACCCTGTTCAAGAAGAAGAACCTCGCCGCCGTCGTCTAAGAGAGCGGGCTATGCTTTCTACTGAACCCGGAGCCACACCAACCATGAGCAATGTAATCGGAATGCCTGGTGCTGTAAATGGCATGTCTGAGGTAGTTGTGATGGAGCCGCGCACCTTTGAAGAAATGCCCCAAGCGATTCGGGCACTGCGTGAGCGCAAGTCTGTTGTGCTGAACCTGACCATCATGGACCCAGATCAGGCGCAGCGTGCTGTAGATTTTGTGGCAGGCGGCACCTACGCAATTGACGGTCATCAAGAAAGAATTGGTGAAAGCATCTTTTTGTTCACACCTAACTGCGTTCAAGTCAGCACTCAACTGGGCGTTCCAAACGACATCCCAATTCACCAGCCTCAACCTAGAACTGCTCGCCCAACCACTCCTGCACCTGCATGGACTGGCAGCGATCAGGCTCGCATGGCTTAAAACGCAAGGGTTGTTGAAAGTCAGAATCCATCCGTTGGAGGCAAGCGGTGGTTGAGCTAACTGCGGGTTGGTGAACTAAAGGTGAACTGGTTTAAGGATTGTTCCTGCGATCGCACTTCAAAGGTTTCACCAGCCCGAATGTTTGGTTGTTTGAAACTGCTTTATTTTTTCTTCGGTAATTTGTTAAACATCAGGAGAATGTCGTCCAGGTGTCTGTAAAGCTTGGCATTATTGGCGGCGGCGTAATGGGAGAAGCTCTGCTCTCTCGCCTGGTTCAGCAGCAAGTTTATTCACCTGACCAAATTCTAGTCAGCGATTCTCAGCGATCGCGTCAAGATTTTTTGTCAAAAGAATATGGGGTTGGCGTTACGGCAGATAACCAGGCTGTTGTGTCAGACGCACAAACGTTGCTACTCGCAATTAAGCCTCAACTCTTCAAAACGGTTACTGCCACTCTAAAGCCTACTCTCAGGGAGCAGGTCGTAATCTCGATTCTGGCAGGTACACCACTCAGTCAATTAGAAGCGGTGTTTCCAGGTCAGCCCGTGATTCGAGCCATGCCCAACACGCCAGCACGAGTGGGAGCAGGTATGACGGCGATCGCTCCCGGACAACACACTCAACCTTCTCATCTAGAGCTAGCGCAGCAAATTTTTCGGGCGGTAGGTGAAGTCGTTGAGGTGTCAGAAGTTCAGATGGACGCAGTCACCGGATTGTCGGGGTCTGGACCAGGCTACGTGGCAGTGATGATTGAGGCATTGACCGATGGCGGCGTGGCGGCAGGGTTGCCGAGGGCGATCGCTGCTCAACTAGCACTACAAACTGTGCGCGGCACCGCCGAACTGCTGCAATCTACAGGAATGCACCCCGCCGAACTGAAAGATGGAGTTACCAGCCCTGGTGGTACAACAATTACCGGAATTGCTCACCTGGAAAAAGCAGGCTTTCGCTCAGCCCTGATCGAAGCAGTGGTTGCAGCTTATCGGCGATCGCAGGCGTTAGGAGGCTGACACTCCAATGGACATTCCCATCTGATTGTTCAGATTGTGATTGCCATTCTTTGTGCCGGAATTGCTACCATCCTGATTCCGCGCCGCATTCCGGTCAAGCTAATCGGCATGATTGTGATCAGGCTAACTGGAGTTTGGCTAGGCGAATGGGGAACTGGGCTGTTGCGACAGCGCTATGCCATCAACTACAGCTTCCTAAACTGGAGCATTGAAGGGGTTCCCATCGTTCCCGCTATCATCGGCTCAGCCGTCATTCTCTATCTGGTAACCAGCTTTCTCAAATGGGGAAGATATTACAAATGAGAATTGGGGATCAGAGAACGGACTTTTCCCCAACCCCCAAAAGTTTTCCACAGAACGATCTAGTTTTCCACAGCTTTTCGTAGGTTTTCCACAAAAAACTTTGGAAAACTGTGACGATGTACACATCCCAAGGTAGACAGCACTATTCCCACTCGATTGTGCCGGGCGGCTTGGACGTGATGTCGTACACAACACGGTTAACGCCCCTAACTTCATTCACAATCCGCGTAGAAATGGTTTCCAGCAGATCGTAAGGAACTCGTGACCAGTCAGCGGTCATGCCATCTTCGCTAGAGACAAATCGCAACACGATTGGATAAGCGTAGGTGCGCTGATCGCCCATCACACCAACACTGCGGATAGGGAGTAAAACTGCAAACGCCTGCCAATAATCGTGATATACACCCTGTCGGTTGATTTCTTGCCGCACGATATAGTCTGCGTCTCGCAAGATATCTAACTTTTCTGCTGTGACTTCACCCAAGATCCGAATTGCCAAGCCTGGACCAGGAAATGGATGTCGTCTTACGATTTCTTCGGGCAAACCAATCGATCGCCCTAGCTTGCGAACTTCGTCTTTAAACAGCTTTCGCAATGGCTCTACTAGCTTAAAGCGTAAATCCTTAGGTAACCCGCCAACGTTGTGATGACTTTTGATTTTGACCGCAACTCGCTCTCCAGTTTGGGGATCAATGTTGGTGTCGGCCGACTCGATCACATCTGGGTAAAGCGTTCCTTGAGCCAAATAGTCAAATGGTCCGAGACGCTTGGATTCTTCTTCAAATACTTGGATAAACTCATGTCCGATCCGCTTTCGTTTTTCTTCGGGATCGTCGATTCCTTCAATTTTCTGGAGGAATCGTTCACGAGCATTGACGTACTCGACCGGAATGTGAAACTGCTCCTGGAACAGCTTGACTAGCCGCTCTGGCTCATACTTTCGCATGAAGCCCTGGTCGATAAATACGCAGCTTAGCTGATCGCCAATTGCTCTGTGCAGTAAGAAAGCTAGGGTAGAAGAATCTACACCACCTGATAGGGCCAACAGCACCCTTTTGTCACCGACTCTAGCGCGAATTTCCCGAATTGACTCTTCGACAAATGCGTCAGTTGTCCAAGTTGGTTCACACTCGCAAACGTGATAGACAAAGTTGCGGATCAGCGCTAACCCACCTAACGAGTGCACAACTTCAGGATGAAACTGAACGCCATACAGCTTGTGATCGTGGTGGGCGATCGCCGCGCAGGAGGTGTTCTCGGTATGGGCCAATAGCTCGAACCCTTCAGGCAATCGAGTCACCGAGTCACCGTGACTCATCCACATTGTGGTGCCATCTTCTACATTGGTCAGCAAATCCGTTGGGTCATCAATGTGGAGCGAGGCTTTACCATATTCTCCTCTTTCAGCCCGCTCTACATCGCCGCCAAGTTGCTGCACCATCAGCTGCATTCCATAGCACACGCCCAAAATAGGAATGCCCAAACCCCAGATACCCGGGTCACAATGAGGCGCACCTGCGTCATACACCGAGTTGGGACCACCGGAGAGAATGATGCCTTTGGGGTTAAGCTGCTGAAGCTGCTCAGGCGTAGTGCGGTAGGACAGCACCTCTGAGTAGACTTGAGTCTCACGGATGCGTCGGGCAATCAGTTCAGAATACTGAGAGCCAAAATCCAGAATCACAATCATCTGGCGATCGAGCCGTTCTACGGATGGCGTATACGGCGGTTGTTCAGTTTGTAGAGTCACCGATGAGTCCTGATGAAAGTCAGTAGTGGACAAAGATAACGGAACTATAAGAAACGACTTTGTGAAACGAAGGGAACTTATAAAGCTTGTGTAGGAAATTCGATATTCTGATTAGCTTAACAAACCTGAGTGAGGAATGTGGAGCCAATTTTGCTTTGAACGATAATTTGGCGATCGCGATCAAACAAAATAGAGCCAACTTGAACCCGGCGATCGCTATGAGCATGAATGTAGGTGTGCGATCGCTGGTCAATTTGCTGGGCGATCGCCCCATAAATTTGCTCAACCCAGCAACTCCCGGTGGTTGAGTCGAGGTGGCGGAGGTGTTGAAGTGCTGCCTCTGCTGTCGGGCTTTTAAAAACAAGCTGTACGTCTGTGGTCGGCAATCCCTGATTGGCAGCATGAGCCGCAAAGATTTCCTGTCGTCCGTCGGCGACATGATGGTGGGTGTGAAAAATGCCTCCTGCAAGCTTAATCAGCTTGCCGTGATAGCCAAATAGCAGAATCTTTTGAATTCCTTGCAGTCCGGCTTCGACCAGCATCGGACCAAGCCAGTTTGCAGTTTTGAGCAGGCGATCGCCCTGCACACCCATTTGCTTTGCCAAATCCAGCCCATTCTCGCCCACACAAAACACCAGACAGTCATATTCTGCTCGTTGTCGCAACGTTTCTCGGTAAACAGCAAGCTGATCTGGCGCACTGAGTGGTTGGGAAATTCCCGAAGTTCCCAGCAAGGAAAGGCCTTCGACTACGCCAAAAGCTGCGTTAGAGGTGCGTTCAGCCAGTGCCCGACCTTCTGGCAAAATGATTGTCACTCGAATCTTTTCTCCTGGCTCCAGTTCCCGGCTCAAGTTCTCGTGCAGCAGCCGACGAGCATAGGCATAAATTGCGGGCTTGTCGTTCTGATCATGCCGTCCAATCCCCTCACCTCCTTGAAGGGTGATCGCCTCCGTCTGTTCTGGCAATCCAAACTCCACGAGTGCCCAAATGGGAGTATCGCGAGTCAAATCCAGATTGTCTCCCGGATCGCTGTAAGCAATCGCTAATGCAGCATCGGCACGAAGGCTAGCACTTTGCTCGATTGGAATCTCAACCGTTTCTGAGGGCTCCACTAGATCGACCAATACCGATGAAATGGGGGAAGTAACTTGATGAATGCGCCGCAGTGCAGCGATCGCAGCAGCACAAGCAAACACAGGCAGCGTATATCCTGGGCGTGCTTTAGAGTAAGCGAGAGGGTCACGGGTCATTATGAAAACGGTATCAGACCGCTATAGTTATACAAACATCTCAGCCTAGCCTCATATACAGCCTCGATGCTTTCTGTACGATGGAAGAAGGGCAGTTATCACAAGTGTGTCGGAGTGAGAAGTTGAACCAGGTCGATTATCTTCGCATTAGTCTGATTGACCGCTGCAACTTTCAGTGTCAGTACTGTATGCCTGAAGGCTCAGAACTGGAATATGTTCGACGACAGGACATTTTAAGTCAGGATGAGTTACTGACGCTGCTACGTGAAGTATTCATCCCCAATGGGTTTACTCGCTTTCGCTTGACCGGAGGGGAGCCGCTGCTGCGTCCGGGTGTGGTGGAATTGGTGCGGGCGATCGCTGCTCTGCCTCAAACCCAAGATCTCTCCATGACCACTAACGCATTTTTGCTGACAGACCTAGCCCAAGACCTACACGACGCTGGGCTACGCCGCATCAACATTAGCCTCGACTCGCTAGAGCCAGAAACCTTTGATCGAATTGTAGGCAATCGAGGGCGATCGCGCTGGCAGCAAGTCTGGCAGGGCATTCAGGTTGCCCATCAGGTTGGGTTTGACCCGCTGAAGCTGAATGTAGTGGTTATTCCAGGAGTGAATGACCATGAAGTGCCGAATCTTGCGGCCCTTAGCATCGAGCGAGAATGGCACGTCCGATTCATTGAATTCATGCCAATTGGCAATGCTGGCTTATTTCAGGACAAAGGCTGGGTTGCCTCAGAAACACTGCGACAGCAAATCCGCGATCGCTGGGGGTTAGTTGAAGCTACGGTTTGCGGCAATGGTCCCGCCGATGTCTTTAAAATTCCTGGCGCAAAAGGTACTTTAGGTTTCATTAGCCAGATGTCCGAGTGTTTTTGCGATCGCTGCAACCGCATGAGACTATCAGCAGACGGGTGGCTTCGTCCCTGCCTGCTCAATGAAATCGGTCAGCTTGATTTGAAAACGGCTCTGCGGTCAGGCATCCCGCTCTCTGAAATTCGGTTACAGGTGCAGCAACTGCTGTCCGCCAAACCTGAAATCAACTACAAAGAGCGAGAATCCGGCACGGGCGGAGCTTATGCTCGCACGATGTCTCAGATAGGAGGCTAAGCACACAGATAATTCAGCAGGTCGCAATATCGAATTGCACCCCCAAAAGTTGAAACTAAAAAATGGGGCATGAGATTGAAAACCATCATGCCCCATTTTTATATTCTAAGTAGCCAGCACATTCTAAAGAAGCAGCATTAAGCCTGTCTAGAATAGTACTCAACCACAAGCAGTTCATTGATTTGTAGAGCGACCCACTCCCGCTCAACCACATTGTTGACCTTGCCAACAAATTTGTTCTTGTCAAACTCTAAATGGCTGGGGAGGTGAGCCAAGCCAGGAAACTGGAGATTTTGCTCTACCAATTTACGAGAGCGATCGCGATCTCTTACCCCGACCAAGTCTCCAGGTCTGCACTGATAGCTAGCAATGTCTACAACCCGTCCATTCACTGTGACGTGCCCGTGGTTGACCAGCTGTCGCGCACCAGGAATGGTAGGAGCCATACCCATCCGAAAAACAGTATTGTCCAAACGCATTTCAAGCAGTTGCAAGAGCGTCTGCCCAGTAGAACCAGATGCTCGTCTTGCCTTACGCACATAGCGAAGAAGCTGACGCTCAGTCAAACCGTAGTTAAACCGCAGCTTTTGCTTCTCCTCCAGACGAACTGCATACTCCGAGCGCTTTTTCCGCGCCTGTCCGTGTTGCCCCGGTGGATATGCCCGTCTAGGACTTTTGCGTGACAGACCTGGTAATTCTCCCAGGCGGCGTACAACTCTGAGGCGCGGACCTCGATATCGCGACATTTAGCTCTCCCTCTGTAACCTTAAAGCTTCCCAAAACCCTTATTATAGCCTCAACAATCTCAGGTTGAAACCGCACAAGACATTATTCGCTATAAAAGCCGAGCAAATCTGCAAATCTACTTCTAGCACAGACAGCTTGCTCAAGCTTCTCCTGACTTTTATATAAGCAGGCAGGATGCCTACGTTACAGCCATTTCAACGGAGAGTCAATATCTTAAGGCTATTTCCTTAAGTTAACCTATTTGTCGGGAAGCCCATCTTAATTTTTTTGGGAAGCCCACATTATGCGGTCGCATAATGTCATAATGTACAGAGTAACAAGGCGCACAGAAAAACTGCTGAAATTTGTAACAGCAAGATTTTTCGTGATATGTTACTATATTAGAGATTAGGCCTAACAGCATTTCGTAAAGCCGCATACAGAGGTGCTGTATCTCAATTAGGCAATTTCTTTGAAGATATTTGAAAAATTCAATCATCATGCCTGAAAGTGTTATGGAGCAACAAGTTGCTCACCCAATGGTGAAGCTTCAGCGTCAAGTGCGATCGCTTGTAGACTCAAAGCTGCTAAAGCCAACAGACAGCATTTGGAAGATTGCCCTTCTGTATGGCGACAACTGGTCATACTGGAAAAAAGAACTGGAAGATTTCGAATTTTCCATGCAAGACCCGGTTATTGACCTCATAGAGGTTGAAACTTGGGAGGAAGACAACTAAAGCAATCGTGTTTAGTAGGAATAATTTTTGAGAGGAGTTAAGCAAAGCTGCATGGCCACTCAAGGATGTTCCTAACCTCAATCACATAATTTGAACCTTGGGGGTAACGAGTTTGTTTTCCCCCAAGGTTTTTATTTTGCCTAAATCTTAGGAATCTTAAGACTTCAATTGTTCAAGGTTAGGACGTACCTTAGCTCGAATTGTCACAACCGTAATATTGTCGTGCCCATTGTACTGATTTGCCAGTTCAATTAACTGTTGAACGCCCAGCTCCAGGTTGGTTTGAGTATTCAACAAGGGGTCAAGATGGGTTCGCCAATGAGTTTCGAGCAAATCGTTGTCTGTCATGCCATCAGAGCAGAGGATTAGCAACAAATCCTCGTTGAGTTCAATGAACTCTACATCTGGGCTGATAAAGTTCTCATCTCTGGGCCCTAGTGCCTGAGTAAGTTGATAGGCATCAGGGCGAGCATAGGCGATCGCAGGATCTACGCCGCGCTGGATCTCTCGCTGACCGACTTCGTGATCGACCGTGACCTGCTCTAGCCCCCGTCTACGGCTAAAGCGGTAAAGGCGGCTATCTCCTACATGGGCGATCGCTGCTTCCGTATCTTGAATTAGCACCAAGACCAGTGTTGTTCCCATGCGGCCGCTGCCAGAGCGAGCATTTTGCTGGTTCAGGTCGTAGATTGCTTTGTTTGCCTGGTGAATGCCCGCTCGGATAGCTTCCTCGTTGGGTAGCTGATTGTCGCGCCAGTTTTCAGCAAAATATTGCCTGAGCGTATCAACAGCCAGGGCGCTTGCCACCTCACCCCCTGCGTGTCCGCCCATACCATCGCAAAGAATGTACAGCCCTCTAGCGTGCAGAGTGCGTCCGGTTGGGCTTTCTAATTTCTCTGTTTCAGTCTGAACGCTGAAATAATCTTCGTTGTGGTCGCGTTGGCGACCAATATCAGTACGCCCTGCATCTTCCAGGCTCATCAGCTTCATAGGCAACACAACGGTTGGCACATCGTCACTGTCACCTGGAATCTCCTCGTCGGGCACACCCAACTCTAGCCGAGTGGGGCTATCAGAATCGCTCAGATCTGCGGCTGAAGAGGGTATGGCTGGGTTCATGCTTAAGTCCGTCACGCCAACCGCATTAGGGTTCAAGTTAGACGCAGCCGCTTGGGAGGTTTCCACCGCCGTGCTGGGTGTTGCATCAGAATTAGCTGGATCGATAGGAAGTTCGGGCATAGCCTTTGGCGTTAAGTCAGGTGTATGGTCGTCAGGCTGAAGTTCGTTGGCGATCGCTTCTAGACGCGATCGCAGTTCATTCAGAGCCGAGATGTTCCCCACCTCCAAATCCTGGCACAACTGCGCTAGAGATCCAAGCTGAGTTCGTTGAGACTGCTGAAACAACAGTAGCCACACCCGCCCTAAGTCCTTTAGCTCCAGTGGGCCTTCGGGTTTCTCTAAATACAGGCGTTGCAAACACAAAAGCTGGTCTTCATCCACCCGTAAGTTGTTCAGCTCCAAAAGACTCTGACAGCAATGTTGAATCTGTAACACGGCCCAAAGTTCCGTCATTTCATGGAGCCAATGTAAAACCTGAATGGGCAGCACATTTGGATCACTCCACAAATCCATTAGCAGCGGTAAATGTGTTCGATCCTCCAGCAGAACTACAGTTTGCCCGTCACGTTCCCAGGCATCATGAATCAGCGGCAAGGAGGGATAAAGCTGTTCCTGTAGCGTTAAATAGATTTGAGCGATCGGTGAAATAGCCGTCTTTACAGCACTTTCAGATTGTCCAATTAAGTCAATTGCTTGAATAGAATCAGACTCAGCAGCAGTGGCAGTCGAATCTTCTGCTTCGATCGATTCTTCATCTAGAGGGTAGCCTAACAACACTTCCAGGGGGGAAAGCTGAAACGGTTGGCAGTCCAGTACCCTGACCTCTACATCCGTTGCCATTGACGATGCTGGTAGAGGCGCAAGGAGTCGATAGCGCTGCTGAATGTCAAGATAAGCTCCGACTGGCAGAGACTTCAAGGAGTTAGCAACTTCTGCTTGCGTGGACTGCTGCACTGCTGCACTAGCAGAACCTTGAGCCAGTAAAGACCTAGAAACAATTGCCTGCCAGGTCGTACCAACGACTGCACCACAGTGTGAGCAATTTTCGACATTGAGCAGATTTGCAGATTCGCAAACTGGGCAGACCCGCTCGGTCAAAGAAAGCCCGCAGTTTTGGCAAAACTTCCCGCTGTCAGGGTTGTCAAACTGGCAGTTAGGACAAACAAGCATCTTGAGACTTCCTTGGGGACTCTTTACTCTAGCGATCGCACCAGAGGGGACACATACCAGCCCATTACCCTTTAATGCACGGCTCCTAAGCAAGTACACAACACCCAGTGAGTGCTGCGAAACGCCTTAAAAGCTGCCTTGTGTACAGGTTACACGATATAAGCAAAACCCGTATTCGGTAAATTTTTTTTAGGGTACCCAGGTTTAGGAAAACTGGAACAAGAAACTAACCTTATCGCCTTTACCAAACGAAATCCGGTCGCCCGGACGCAATCGATGGCGATCGCCCGGTTGCAGCGGCAGGTTGTTCACATAAGTTCCATTTGAACTGCCCAAATCTTCCAAATAGAACATATCTCCCTCAACCCGGATGTCAGCATGTACGCGCGACACAATATCGGAGTCGGTCATGCCTGACAGATCAATATCGGGTGGAATCTGACCATTGGGCTTACCGATGTGAATGACGTTGACGTGAAGTGGCAACTCAATCACGCTGTTGCCTTGAACGTGAAACAAACGAGCAGCCGTTTGCTGGAGCCGAGTGCTAGTATCTGGAACTCTACTACCCGCAGCCGCTGGAGATGGCGGTTGAGTGACATCAGGGGCGGAAGCACTGCCAGCAGCCTGACCAGAATCGGCACTGCCGGAAATAATGGGAGGCAAGTCAGAAGAATTTTGAGATACGGCAGGTTCCATCTGTGCAGCGGGTGATAGCGGATCAGGAGCCTCAGACCCCGGTGCTTCCGTCGAGGACATTGCGGACACTGAAGTCCCAGCTAACGCAGGAGGAACATCTGGTGGCAAAGAGACAGGGTCAGGTGGAACAGGATGCTGAGGCATAGAAGTTTCGTCTCCTGTATTCTCAATTTCTCCTGTATTTCCAATTATGGTAGGAGCAAGCGGTTGAGATGGCGGTGCCGGAGGCTGCACTGGAAGCTGTCCCTGAGATTCGCTCTGGTGCAAGTCGTGTCCACATTGCCCACAAAAGTGAGCCGCTGTTGACACTCTAGCGCTGCAGTTAGGGCAGGAAATCAGCGCTGGTAAAGGCGTATAGCAAGCCTCGCATTCTGTTGCCGTTTCTGGATTGGCGTGGGCGCAATTTGGACAAGTAATCATAAAAAACGTCAAGTTTCTGAGAGTTTTGCCTACGTTGACCTTAAATAAAGTTGAGAATATCCCAAACAGTGCGGTTGATCCGCTAGAACCGTGGTAGGTAGTAATGAAATGATGACAATGATAGAGGGAGATCTATCAGAGATGAAACCAGATACAAAGCAAATCAAGGTAAAGCAGGAAAACTTAGCAATTGAGGACAATGCAATTCCTGAATCTCTGAAAAAGACGCTAGATAGCATTGCAGCTAAAGCGGCTGATCGGAAGGATGAAGTTGTTAATGTGTTGAGCAATGAGCAGCCAGCTAAAAGCCGCATGGTGGACGATTCCTATATTCAGTGTACTTGGTGGGAAGGTTGCTACTATTGCCAGGATGAAGACAAGAACTGGCACCGAGTTAAGTGTTTCGCGTAGTTGCTTCTGAGGTAGCAGGAGCAGAGTGCGATCGCTGCTGTTTTAAGTGGCGATATCCCCAAACAGTGGCTCCTGCAAAGATCAAAAGATAGGGGCTATAAACCGCTAGCCAAATGCTGAGCTGAATGAAATCAACTGTCAGCTTGCCCATTGAGTGAGAGGCGCTTTCCCAGGTTTCCCGAAGCTGGATGCCGAGCGCCCGCTGAGCTGGAGCATCGGCGATCGCCCCTTCTAAGCTCAAGTTGATGGTTGAATATGCTACCCGATTTTGCAGGCTGCTAAGCTGAGCGTCGATCTGCTCAACCGAGTTGCGAATTGTGCTGAGTTCTTGAGCGACCTTCAGCACTTCACCGAGGTCGCCCGATCGCTCCATAATTTGCAGCAGCATTTCCTCTGACTTTCGCAGGTTTCTTAGCCGCGCCTGAAAATCTACAAGCTGGGTTGAGACATCTTCAGCCGTAATGGACTGCCGCTGTACAGTTCCCAATTCGCCGAGTGCCTCTAAAGTTAGCTCTAGCCGCTCTTGAGGCACTCGCATTTGAAGTGAAGCGGTGTGGCGGTAGTAGTCATTGGGCGGAGTCTGGTTTTGTAAACCTAATATATCGCCTTGCTGCTGTTGAGCGATCGCCGTTGCCCGTTGAAGGCTCTCATCCACTGCATCCACCACAACTGTAATGTCTGCCGTTTTGATCATTTGAGGAAGCAGTCGCGGCACTTCAGCAACCACAGGTGCTGCCACTACGTCGGCTGTTTCAGCAAAATTTTGCCCTGCCATTGGAGTTCCCGTTGAAGCTGGGGCACTCGCCGTTGAATCACCCGCAGGCAAGGGAGAGCTAGCACAACCAACTAGCATTGCACCTCCACACAGAGCTACACCAAGCAAACCTCGCCTGAGCAAGTATTTAGAGTCGTTCACTGTAGCTAATTTCCTTAAGCTTCAAGGTTGAATGCTGCGAGTATGACTATTTCCAATGCCAAAATTTGGATAGTTGCAATTTAAGAAACACGCCTATCCCTCCACCCCTCCAGTGCAGCTTAAAACAGGAGCAACCTTCGACCCCACAGGCACCTACCGCTATTCCCTATGGCGAGAATGGGATGCAAACGCACCAAAAGTTGGATTCATCATGCTGAACCCCAGTTCCGCAGATGCCGAAAAGAACGATCCAACGATTCGCCGCTGCATCAGTTTTGCTCAGTTCTGGGGATATGGCTGTTTGGAAGTGGTCAATCTGTTTGCCTATCGTGCAACGCACTTGAAGGATTTGCTGCAAGCAACTGACCCAATTGGGGACAAAAATGACCGTTATCTGAATGCAGCCATGCAAACTGCTGAAATGCTGGTTGTGGCATGGGGTAACTGGGGCAGGTTGAACCAACGAGATCAAGCTGTTTTGCAGTTAGTCTCTGAGCATCGCCATGTTTGCTGTCTGAGTGTCAATCGATCAGGACAGCCACGCCATCCGCTCTATGTAAGAAGTGATACTTATCCTATGCCTTTTCAATCTTGACGATTTCTTCAAGCCGCTTTAACGCAACTTTCTCTAATCTAGGCAGGAGCTTGGGCAATCTAGATGCAGACATTCAGCTTGTATCTAAGTATTTTCCCAATGAGTCAGAAAAAATTAATGCTTGCGTTTGGTTCGATTTTGGCAATGACTACAATTTTGTTGACTACGAGAGCAGCACTAGCTGACTTTCGGGTTAGCAATGGCACAGGTGGCAACTACGCCTATCAACTTTGGAGAACGGATGACGGTACTCAGTACTACCTAAAAATCTGGAGTCGGCGCAGCTATCCTAATGGCAGTCATTTTCAATCAGGCAGTTTTGAATCAAGCCGGGATGCGCTGAATTATTTTGATTGTGAGTATGGTGGGCGATCGCTTCCTAGCTGTCCCAACTAACATCGCTTCCAACTAAAAAACGGGAGAGGGCTTAAGCCCTCTCCCGTTTTTTCTAGCTTGCCGGAAAGCAAACGTTAGGGGCACAGAGTCCAGCGAAAGAGAGGGTACTCACAGTCAGAGTATCGAGCGCAACGCGGCGGATAGCGTGGTTGTTGGTGTCGGCAATGTATAAGAAGTTTCCAGCGAAGCTTAAGCCTGAGGGTTCTGAGAATTGGGTGGCGATCGCCTCTCCATCCCTCAGCCCAGCCTCGCCATTCCCCAAAACGGTTCGACAAAATCCGGCTTGTAAATCGACCTGCTTAATTTTGTGGTTGTAGGTGTCAGCGATCCAAAGCTGTCCGTTGGTTCCAGGCTCCACCCCTAAGCAGTGTTGCAGTCTGGCTTCTGTGCCCTTCCCATCGACATCACCAAAGCCAAACAGTTCTCCACTACCGCAAACAGTTCGCACTTTGGGCATTTCAGCTAAACCGATCGCCCGAATTGAACTGGATTCACTATCTGCCACATAAAGTTCCTGCCCATCAGTTGCAATGCCGCTGGGTTGTGCAAAAACGGCATCGTTGACTAGCCCATCTACGCAAGATTCGGCTCCTGTGCCTGCGTAGGTACTGACGATGCCGCTTTCCAGATTCATTTGCCAAATCTGGTGTGAACCTGCCATTGCAATAAACAAATGATTACCCAGTTTGACCAAATCCCAGGGAGAATTTAGGGCAGTTTTTAGCCCAATGCCGCTGTGAGGACGGATGTTGCGGCTTTGTTCTCCAGTTCCTGCCAGGGTACGAACGATTTGGTGCTGGAAGTCAACCTGGCGAATTGCGTGATTCTCTGTGTCTGCAACGTAGAGAAGCTGAGTTTCTGCATCCCACGCCATGCCTTGGGGTGAAGCAAACTGAGCATCGGCAAAGCTGCCGTCTTGCAGTCCCACTGTTCCAGTGCCAATGGTGTGTTTGATGGCTCCATCAAGGCTGGTGACAACAAGGCGGTGATATCCAGAATCAGCGATGAAGAGGGTATCGCTAGCTGCGTCTGCTAAAACTTTTCCGGGAAAGGCAAGGGGGGTGGTGAGGGGCGATCGCTCCTTCTCCAGCACTAAGCTCAATTTCTCAAAATTAACAGTTCCTTTTTGCCGATGCTCCTGAATCATCTGCTCAATTAGGTCGTCGAGTGCTTGCCGATGTCCCTCACCTGAAACGGAGCCAACTACATATCCGGTCGGGTCGATTACCATCAGCGTTGGCCAGGCTCGAACTGCATACTGTTGCCAAACATTAAAGTCTTGGTCTAACAGCACAGGATGCTCAATGTCATGGCGCAGAATTGCCTGACGCACGTTCTCTACTTCCTTTTCGTGGTCAAATTTGGCAGAGTGAACGCCAATGACGGTGAGGCAGTCTTTGTATGTTTGCTCCAAATATTTCAAATCTGGCAGAACGTGCAGGCAGTTGATGCAGCAGTATGTCCAGAAATCTAATAGAACAACTCTGCCCCGCAATGCTTTGAGCGAAAGGGGGCGATCGCTATTCAACCAGGGATAGTCTTGGGGTAATTCTGGCGCTCTAACGCGATCGCGCTGCATGGGAATTCCTTTGGGGTGAGAAGGATTGGCACTGGGGAAATGTAATTTATCGCGTCTCTACAGAGCGATCGCCCTAATGCTTAAAGCCAGTAGGATGGCGGCGATCGCTCCAATCAGGGTATTCAGAATGTTGACTACTTCATTCGTCAACCAGTCAAACTTAGATTGTAAGGTTGCACCGATCACGCTTTCTAAGTTGGTGGCGATGAAGGCAGCAATCACGCACAGCAGCACACCCAGCGGATTGATTAGATTGACTGCCCAACCAATTAGGGCGATCGCCACCGAAGCGACTACACCTGCCAGTGTTCCTTCCAGACTAACCGCTCCCTCAGTTCCAGGTGGCACGGGTTTGAGCGTGGTAATCAAAAAGGTGTGCTTACCGTAAGCTTTGCCAACCTCGCTGGCAGAAGTGTCCGAAAGTTTGGTACTGAGACTGGCAACATATCCCAACAGCAGCAGGGGAATGAATGTTTGTAACTCCGCCGATTCACTAAAGCCGAGCACATAGGCAGCCAGGGCACAAATCGTACCCGTCAAGGCAGATCCCCAAACGTTTTCTGGTCCGCGTGCCCCCGACCGCTTCTCGGCAATGCCCGCCGCTTCTTTTTTTGCCATGCCGATTCGTGTCACGGCAGAGCCAACCAGGAAGTAGAACATCATCACTACGTAACCTCCCCAGCCTAACGTTCCCCAGAGAATGACTCCCAAAATCCAGGCGTGAATGTATCCCGCTGGGGTCAGGAGCTTTTTGGGGGCAAAATAGGCGATCGCCAGCAAAACTGTATTTAGTCCAATTCCAATTAGCCAGGGAGTAAGGGGAGTGAGGTAGGAGGGCATGGCGTTGGGGATGATTTAGGAGCCTTCTACGGAATTTTTACAAGAAGCTACCATAAGTTGAAGTACTCAATAGCCATGTTATCGGGAGATGAGCGATCTGACTCTAAGTAATAAGGCTCTAGGTAATAAGGGTGTTATGCAGCAGACTTTATTTCATCTGGCTTTTCCAGTGAGCAATTTGGAACAGACCAGGGAGTTTTATGTTGACGGCTTAGGCTGTGAGCCAGGACGGGAAGGGGGGCGATCGCTCATCCTCAATCTCCACGGACACCAAATTGTGGCACAGGTAACGCAGGAACCGCTGATGCCGCAAAAGGGAATTTACCCCAGACATTTTGGCTTAGTGTTTACTGCTGAAGCGGACTGGGAAACGTTGTTAGAAAGAGCGCAACACAAAGGGCTGAAGTTTCATCAACAGCCCAAGCGCAGATTTATTGATTCACCCCTAGAACACTGCACTTTCTTTTTAGAAGATCCGTTCTACAACCTGCTGGAGTTTAAGTTTTACTGTCATCCCAGCGCTATTTTTGGAGAGGCAACATTTGCTCAAGTCGGAGATCCGGGCTAGGCAACACTTGCAGCGGTTCTGACAAAGCATCTGCAACAGCTTTCAGACATCTAGCATCTGTCACCATCTGAGGATGACTGGGAACAGAGAGGATCACTTCACGACCAACAGGCAGTCTGGAACTCACGGCAGGCAAGATCATTAGATCCATCGGTGTCCAGATCGAGGTGAAGTTGATTTGTGCCAGCGCTGCCACGTCTTGATTTAGGTCATACAAGAAGGCGCTATTTCGCTGCATCTGGTTGCCGCCCAGGTTGGGGCGAAAGTAAGCTGTCCAGGTGCCATTGTGAGGAGACGAAATTGTGACAAATCGCTGCACGCGGTCAATTCCACCCAAACGCTGCACGTAATAGCGGCTGACAATCCCACCCATGCTAAATCCAATCAGGTCAATTGGCTGGTCGGGCGCAAAGTTTTGCTCAATGTAATTTGCAACCTGATGAGCTAGTCTGTCTAACCCGACGCTGCCATTATTGGGGATCAAGTCCAGGCTGTGAACTGCCCAACCTCCTTGGTGAAGATAGGAGGTCATGCGGTTGAACAAGATAGCAGTGTCGTCAATGCCGTGGATTAGCAAAACCGGATTGCGAGAGGGGGAGTTGCTCATGGGAAAGTGGAGTGATGTATCTCTAGCTTAGACAGCGGTGATCGCTTCTATGTCTTTGGGAGGACACCTGCTGCAATGGCATAGGGGAAGGACGAAATAAGGCGGAGGTAATCACGTACTCCCTTGCCCTACTCTCTGTCATCTGTTGAACGGGAGGGTTGCCCAGCCATGAAAACTAGGCGATCGCCTTCCTGGTCAAGGGGATCAGGAAAGCCCAGGTAAAACAAATAGGTCAAAGAAAGAATGGGAGATTCTGGCGGCAAGGGATTAACGGTCAAGCCACCCCAAGTATTCAAAACAACGGTAGGGGCAATCCGCCATTCAAAAGAACGGTTGAAACTGAAGGCGGGTTTGCTCAACTCACTCGCAACGTTAGTCTTTTCTGTTTTGAGAGGAACAAACTGAATTTCTTTAACAGGATTAGTGGATTGATTAGTAGAAGTGCTGGAACTGGTAGTCTCCCTGACGGGACTACTTCCTTCTACTGGTTTAATTCTTTCTACTAAATCGGCTTTCTCGGTTTTCTCAATCAAATTGTTTGTCTTGATTGGCTGATCTGCCCTAGTTAGCCCTACTTTTACACCCTGAGCAGAAATGGGCGTTTCCGTTGCTGGTTGGACAGACGGACTTGGTTTTGACTTTGGCTCCAACTCATTTGCATGTTGGGCACTGTAAGCGAACTGCAACTGTGCCCGGTTAGATACTCGTAAATTAAAGCCAATGCCTGCACTGATGGCAGTTTGAGAAGTTGGACTGACGGTGGGCGATCGCCCTCTCAGTTTTTGCTTACGAATTGAGTCAGGATTATGAGATGGCTTCCAATCGAAGCGGTAGGGCTCGACGTTGAGGATGACGCGATCGTCTACTACCAAACGATATCTCGGTGCTGTTTCAGCTTCATTAGCAAAGCTTGTATCCAAATTATTATCGATACTATTGGTATTGGCACTAGCTGAAGCAGTACTAGCTGGGTTAAGTGTTTGCGGTGCATCGGACTCAGGCAAATGGGGATCAGAATCTAAGGTGACATCCCTTAGTGAATCGGGTTGTGCCGCTTCAAGTTGTGTTTGAGAAAGTTCTGTCTCCTGATTCGATTCTGGAACTGCGGGATCAGTAGATAAGTTATCTCTCCCGGTACCTTCTGTTAGGTCATCTTCAGACAACAGTAGGTCAATCCACTCGTCGGATGTCCAGTGATCAAGGTCGTCTTGAGCCAGCCGCTCAATCAGGTCTGCTTCTGCTTCAGGTGCTCCATAGAGACGAGGAGAATTCTCGGTCCATTCATTTTCAGACTGATTCAAAGATTCATTGAACAACTCACGATCTAATTCATGGTCTGACTGATTACTTGATTCACTTGGCGACTCAACAGGCGAATTCTCAGAGTGTTCATTAGGGAATTCTGCATTGGGAGCGATCGCCTCAAATGAAGGATTTTCAGTTGGCTCATCCAATTCTTCAGTTGACTCAGTTTCTTCAACTGTCTCAATTAACTCAATCAGTTCAGAGGAAGCTGCGGGGGAAATAGGACTTGCTTCAGCTACAGCAGCAACCGATTTGTCCAATTTCTCATCCAGCTCTAGTGGCTCCTCTGATGGAGAGGCAACTATTTCATCGGCTCGAGCAGCAACTGGAATAGACTCAATCTCTGTTTCTAAGGGCTCAGGGGAAGTAGGGGCGATCGCTTCCGGTGCAGGCGCAGAAAAATCTGGAGCAAATGGCTCTGGAGGGCTGACGGAAGGCACAGGAGCAACTGGGGCGATTTCCTCCACTGCCTCCACTATTTGCTCTGGCTGAGCAACCTGCACTTCCACCACAATCGATCCGGGTGTCTGTAAATCGGTTTCGATAGCAGGAGATGAATCGGGGATCGATTCGGTGGGCTGGTTGGCGATCGCTGGGGGAACTAACAGCGCGACCGAAGCTCCAGACAGCAGCAAGATATTTTTTGGATTCACAACTCTCTCCCTGAAGCACTGCAATCCTGGCTTAAGCTTCCAACCCGGTGCGGGCGATCGCAAACTGAAACAATTTCTAGCACAGGATTGACCGCGTGTTACAGCAATCGTGATTTACGTGGAGAAATATCACCGTCTGCGTATAGTCTTAAAAGGAAGGCAACCCCCCTCGTTGAAGTTGGCTATCATGCCTCTGTAGAATCAGCGCCAGGTTTTAGGAAACGCTTGCTATGGCAAATGAGGAACAACTCACTCTACTCAAACAAGATGTCGGTCGCTGGAATCAGTGGCGACAAGAAAATCCACAAGTGACTCTTGACTTTAGCAGTTGCGACCTAAGCAAAAGCAAACTTGCTGGGGCTGACCTCAGTGGAGCCAATCTGCAAAACTCAGACTTCAGCGGTGCCGACCTCAGCAAGGCCGACCTGCACAGTACTGACTTTAGCGGTGCCGACCTCAGTGGAGTTGACTTAAATCAGGCAAACTTAAGCAATGCCAACTTGAGTAGCGCCAACTTACTTGCCGCTTATTTGAGCGGTGCAATCCTCTGTTATGCCAACCTCAGCGAAGTCCGGCTCAACCGAGCAGATTTAAGCAGTGCTGATCTGAGTGAAGCAAACTTGCAAAACGCTGTTTTGCTTGGAGTTGACCTAAGCAGCGCCAACTTAAGCAGCGCTAACCTAAGCCAAGCCGAGTTAAGTCGCTCTGAGTTGAGTCGGGCTGATTTAAAACAGGCAAACCTAACCAGCGCCAACTTAAACAATGCCAGATTGCTCAACGCCAACCTCAGTGGAACCAACCTCAGTGAAGCTAACTTAACTAGCGCTCGGTTAAATCGGGCTGACTTAAGCGACGCCAACTTGTCTAGCGCTAACCTAAATCAGGCTAATCTATTGGGAGCAAAACTTCCGCGTGCCAAGCTGAGTGGAGCTAATCTTAGTAATGCCAACTTAAGCGGGGCTGACCTACAACAGGCAACTTTGGAGGGAGCTAACTTGAGTGACGCAAATTTACAGGATGCTCATTTAGAAGAAACTGTCCTGGAAGGGGCTGATTTAAGCCGAACTATTATGCCAGATGGCACTGTCAGAGACTAATTTTAGTCATGGTTTCTTGAACTTTGCCGCCTGTCGATCAGGAATCAACGGCTGTTGAAATGTAATTTTTGGATGAAGGTACTCATATTTCCACCTAAAAATTACGTTCTGCTCAATCTCACGCAGTAAGACTAAGAAGGGCGACTACAGATTTGCCTGCGATCGCCCCTCGTTCCAAATAGCAACGCACAATTTCGTCGAAAGCAGCAGAATAGCACCTTCTGAGTTTGAGAAATTTTGCAGCGGATTTGGGCACGATTATACTAGGTCATTAAGTCGCACGTTCTAGTGCAGACCCAAAGACTCATCCCCTCTTATCTCTTCTCTTCTCACATCCATTAGCTATGAATCGTAAACCTAATAGGAATCACTTCCCGTTGTGGAGCTATCTCAACCAGCCGCTGTTCAGCGCTCAGAAACCACTAATCCTCCGTCCTCGAAGATTTTGGTATTCTCACAACATTCGACACTTGGAACGCTGTTTGCAAAACGCCTACCGGCCGGAAGAGCATTTTCGTAGCTAAAGGTTACTTGAACGCCCACTCATCCATCAACATCTCTTGTTCGTATCTAGAATAGGGCGTTTTGATTTGAACCCGCTTCTACCAAAAGCATTACTTAGCTCATGAATAGAAATAATTCATGAACATAAATAAATAGGGAGGGGGCGCAATACGTCCCCTTTTTGCTTTTAAAGGGGGTGCTGCGCCAAGCCTTTCTGCAGCAACTCCGTTACCTGGGGCAAAGTTCCAGATTTCTGCTTTTGATTCCGGAATTGCTACCAATCCGTAGGAAAAGTGATACGACAACCTGGGAGTCCTGGAAATTGGCTAATTAAGAAGATTTCGCAGGATTGAGGGGGGAGTCTGGAGTTGTGCTTCCGTCTCAGCCTATGTTGCCTGACTTTACACGCTGTTTGATTGAGCAACGGAGATAAGAGAATCGTGGCACTAACACCTACCTACTGCCTTGAAGGGGCTGAAAATACAAGAATTGCACTTTCACAAGAAAAGTTAAGGACCATCTTCAACCAAGTCGAAGCCGAGCTTTATCACAGTGAAACCTACCGTCGGGCTTTGTCGAGCTTACAAAAAACTGTAGGAGAGGCGATCGAAGGTCCTCAAGCACTGATCAAATCAGCTTGCAGAGAGGCAATTCGTTTAGCTCTCCGTCAGCTTGTCAAACAATATCAGGTACCTGCAACTGCCAATCAGTCGGAGGTACAACATGCTGCTAGCCTGTTAAGCCAGCAGGAGGGCATTTCCTCTGCCCAAGAGCCTATCCAAGACAGTATTCCTCAAGCCATCTCAAACTTGCGTGAAAAGTCTGAGGTAGCTTCGTCGAGTGGTTTGGCAATTTCGCCAAAGGCAGAACTGCGTTCAAAATCAAAGCGATCGCGTGCTGGCATCTTGGCGAAGGTTGATCCCAGTAAGCCTGATGCGACCGCTCAGCCTTCTAGCCCACCGCGCGAGATTTTAGTGCGACAAATTGGTCAAGAACTGCGCCATGCCCGTCAAGCTAAATCTCTTTCTCTTAACCAACTTCATAGCCTTACCTGGATTCCAATTCATCAACTCAAGGCATTGGAAGACGGTCAGGTTGAGCAATTGCCCGAAGACGTTTATGTGCGCGGTTTTATTCGACGTGTGGGAGATGCTTTAGAGCTAGATGGGGCAACCATGGCGGAGGCTTTGCCAGCTCCTGACACCGCTAAGACGGTGCTTCCCTCCTGGCAAATTTCAGACGAAACGTCTTCCTGCTTGCGTCCTGTCCACCTATATTTTGGATATGCAGCATTGATGGCAGGAGCCGTAGGAGGACTAGCATGGATGGCTCAGCAGCCTTTCCCGGATGGGGCATTTAACCCTGAGCCGGACTCCTCACAGGAACTCGCTCAAACGACTAGTCGAAATCAGCGGCTGGACGTGATTCCAGGAATGAGAGCAAGTGGGGCAGGGGCGATCGCCGGAACAGATCTAGCTCCACCAGAAACGATGCCATTCTAGGTTCATTCTCAACACAGTAGCTATTCGCTGATGGGGGGTGAAGCCCCCTAACACCTGGCGCTTCTTCCGGTCTTAGGATGACTCTGGGTTATGATGGCTGTGAGGTTGCTGGACAACTTGTCAAGGCGACATTGGGAGATTTTGGCTTCCTACTTCGCTTACCTAGACGCTGGTATTGCTGAAGCGGTATGCTGCTAGGGCGATCGTTTTAACGCCTAAACAAGGAGCATCCTGGTAAGCACAGGTTAGGTTGTGTTCTTAGCTGAACGCTTCATTAAGTTGCTTAGCGCTGGAAGATGCTCTAAATAGGGCATTTGCTTAACCAGACAAGCTGTTGCCAGCACCCCTCGCCTCCCCAATCAAGCGTTTATTGACCTCAGAGTTTGAGTATGATGGCTTCATGGAAGACCGGTACAGCCCCCGTGAATCCCGCAACGATTCACTGATTCGATCTGCTCCTTTTTTCGACGGTTTGCCAGAAGCCCTTGTAGATAAGGCAACTGCTCACGTTGTTATTCGGAGCCACCCGCCGAATCAGGTAATTTTGCTGGAAAACGACTGGGGCAGCTCAGTCTACTTCATCCTGGAAGGGTGGGTAAAGATTCGGACTTACAACTTGGATGGAAAGGAAGTCACACTCAATATTCTGGGTAAGGGCGAAGTCTTTGGTGAAATGGCTCCTCTAGATGAGGTGCCACGCTCAACGGATGTAATTACATTAGCTCCAACGGCGATCGGCAACATGCCTGCCCAGGATTTTGTGCAGCTAATCAACTCAGAGCCCCAAGCGGGTATTCGGTTAGCTCAGCTAATGGCGCGACGACTGCGTCAGGTCAATCGACGGTTGAGACTGCGAGAGTCAGATAGCGTTTCACGGGTAGCAGACATTCTCCTATTTTTGGCGGATGGTCAGGGAAAGCGGGGAGAGCAGGGAATTGAGATTCCAAACTTGCCCCACCGCGAACTCAGCAGCCTTAGCGGACTGGCACGGGAGACGGTAACTCGCGTGCTGAGTAAGCTGGAGCGTAAAGGGCTGATCCTGCGCGAACGGGATATTCTCTGTATTCCTGATGTTTATGCTTTGGAGCGTCTGTTGGTTTAGTAGGGACTGGCAGTTGAAGGCTAAGGCAAGAAGGTACTGCCTCATCCTTCTACTTCACTTGCCGAGGTAATTCCACTCGAAAGGTTGAACCTTGCCCCGGATTGCTCTCAACACTGATGTCGCCGCCCATAATCCGAATTAGCCAATCTGCGATCGCCAGTCCCAGTCCCGCACCAGAATAGCGTCGGGATTGGCTCTGGTCTGCCTGACGAAATCTTTCAAAGATGTGGGAAAGGTCGCCTTTGCTAATGCCAATCCCGGTGTCCTGGATTGTGATCAGAGCGCGATCGCCAGAAATCGGCTCTAGCGACACTAGAATTCCACCGGACTCAGTAAATTTGATCGCATTGGAGATTAGGATGACCAAAATTTGATGGAGCCGAGTGCGGTCGTTTGAGACCATTAGCGTTTGCATGTCGGATTGCACCTGTAAGGACAACCCTTTTTGCTCGGCTTGCGATCGCATCTCTTCAACCGTAGCTCTAATTAAAAGCCCTAAATCTAGATTTTCTGGATTTAAGGCTAAATACCCTGCTTCTAAATTAGAGAGATCAAGAATGTTGTTGATCAGTGAGAGCAGGTTTCTGCCATTACTTAAAATCCGCTGCAGCATGTCTTCTTGAGAAGAATCGCTGAGATAACGACGCTGACGCAGCAACAGTTGCGAGAATCCGATAATCGCATTCATCGGAGTTCGCAGCTCGTGTGAGATAGTTGCCAAGAATTGCGACTTGAGGCGGGCACTTTGTTGAAGCTGCTGCTGCTGCTGCTGAATCTGCTGCTGTTGTTGCGCCAGTTTAGAGGTTTGCTGGAGCAGTAGCTCATTTTGAGCCGTTAAATGATTTTCTCGCTCCTTCAAAGTATTTAGAAGTTGAGCTTGTTGAGAGGCGAGCGCTCCCTGCGTCAGCAGGTTGGCAGACTGTCCAATAACGCTTGCTATTGTTGATACACCCTGCCAAGCCGCGTAGCTTGGCACTACCTCACCGCCTTCACCTTCATCTCTCAGTTGAATTCCATCTGGCTGCATTGCTAAAGGCAAGTGAGTATGAATTGCGCCCCAAGCTTCAATTTGACCTGTGCTGCTCAAAGGAACAAGCTGAACCAGAAATTTTTGACATGTACCATTCGGCTGAAATAAACGGTAAATTAGGGTGAACTGGTTTGCAGCAATCTCAGCCTGCTGCCAGAGGCTTAAAAACCGATCGCGGTCCTGTGGATGAAGAGCTTGGAGGAAATCCTGCTTCAGCGATGCTGCCATTGTCAAGCCAGTGTAGCTGCACCAGTGCTGATTCACCCAAACAACCGATTTATTCGCATCTGCTAGCCAGATGAGGTGGGGGATAGCTTGAAGCAACTGCTGCTGCCTGGTTTCATAAGCCTGCAAACGCAATCTCAGTTGCTCCACCTCAACTGAAGGCGGTTCTTCTACTGGAGAGGGGGTAGACTCAGACATCTGCTGATTGAAAGCAGGATTCATAACGTTCTTGTTTTAAAAGCAACAGGTCGCTAAACCGTACATCCAGTTCGGTAGTCGTATGTTACCTCTCGGTTTAGGTTGGACGTGGAGGCACAAATTAGTGGACTTCTAGACAAACGGCTCGATTGCTACACTTCGTATCGTTGAACCCATGAAGCTGGCTCACTTGTCGGTATAGTCGATATAGTTGGCTAGCCGTTAGCTAGTCTAGATACATTCTTCAACTGCTCCCCTTCCTTTGCCATCGTCACAAAGTTGCAGAAAGTTGCACAAATGAGATCATGAGTGAAATTTACGTTGCCCTGATTGAAGATCATGACCTGACGCGAGTTGGAATGCGAACTGCCTTACAACAGCAACAAGGTGTAAAAGTGGTTGGCGAAGCAGCCAACGCCACAGAAGGATTACAGTTACTACAGTCTTCCAAGCCCGATGTCGCGATTGTGGACATTGGCTTGCCAGATATGGATGGGGTTGAGCTGACTCGCCGCTTCCGCGATTTTCAGGCGAGCTCAGAAGAGACTAAGACAAAAGTTTTAATTCTGACTCTAAATGACAATGAAGAGACTGTTTTGGCGGCTTTTGCGGCAGGGGCAGATTCTTACTGCATGAAGGATGTCAGCCTTGACAAGCTGATGGAAGCGCTGCAAGTGACCCATGAAGGCAATAGCTGGATTGATCCGGCGATCGCCCGAATTGTGCTATCTCAAGCCCGTCAACCCCAGCCCGCTGCCGTCGAGGTAGAGCCGACCGTTGCGATCAATGCCGCTGCCCCAGAATACAACCAGATTCTAGAGACCTATCCTCTGACCGAGCGTGAGCTAGAGGTGCTAGAGCTAATTGTGGCGGGCTGTAGCAATGCGGCGATCGCTGACCGTCTTTACATCACTGTAGGCACCGTCAAAACGCACGTCCGCAACATTCTCAACAAGCTCTGCGCTGATGACCGCACTCAGGCTGCTGTTCGGGCACTTCGCTCTGGGCTAGTTGGCTAAAGCTCATCTCTTATCGTTTGAGTCGGGGCAGTTTTGGTCAAGCACACAAAAAGCGCTTGACCTATTTGTGTGGTAATCAACATATAGCAGAGGCATCTACTGTTTAATATCCGGTAGAACATTAGAAGAATTGCTGATGTCGTCTCTGAATCTACGTCTTTGCCATCCAATTCAGTCAAACTATCTACACAGCAGACTTCAATTAGAAGTGCTGCCATTTTTGGTTGAGAATTTCTTGCGATCGCGTCACACGATTGGGGGAGTGAAGTAACCGCATGACTCAAGCAGGCGAGAGCAAGCTGAGATTAATGGTTGTAGATGACGAATCTGACAACCTTGACTTGCTCTATCGAACCTTTAGGCGTGAGTTTGACGTGTTCAAGGCGGAGAGCGCACTGATCGCCCTGAGACTTCTAGACCAGGAAGGGGAGATGGCAGTGATCATCTCCGACCAGCGAATGCCAAAAATGAGCGGCACTGAGTTTCTGAGCCGCACGGTTGAGCGTTTCCCCGATACGACTCGGATTGTATTAACAGGCTACACGGATGTCGAAGACCTGGTAGGCGCAATTAATACAGGCAAGGTTTTCAAATACATCACCAAGCCCTGGAATCCGGACGAACTGAAGCGGGTGGTGCAACAGGCGGCTGATACGTACCGGGTCGTCAAGCAGCGCACAACTGAGCTACAGCGTGCCCTACGACGAGAATCCCTATTTAACGCTGTCACCACTGCGATTCGAGAGTCTTTGGACTATCGCAGTATGCTGCAAACCGTCGTCAACACGATTGGTCGAACTTTTACTGCCGATGCCTGTATTCTTCGCCCTGTTGAAAGTGTGGGTGATCCCATCCATCACCGTCTGCTAGACGAAGTTTTCTCCTACAGAACTGAAGCATCCGCCGCAGAATTAAGCCAGAACGACGCGAATCAACCAGGAGCAATTGCCCCAGTCGCATTAAAAGAAGCGATCGCCACCCGCCAGATCCAGATCATCCCAGCCGAACACCAAACAGCACCCTACAACCAACTCATTGTTCCGCTCAGCTACCAGCAAGATTTTCTAGCCATTCTTGTGCTTTATAGGGGGAGCGATCGCCTCTGGAGCGTCGAAGAAATCGAGCTGATTCAAGGCGTTTCTCAACAGGCATCTTTGGCCATCTCCCAGGCAAAGCTTTATCAGCAGATTCAGGAGCAGACCGAGCAGATGCGGACAGAGCTAGCCGTAGCCCGACAAATTCAAAGCAACCTGCTACGTCAAACTCTACCCGAAGTAGAAGGAGTTAAAGTTCAGGCGTGCTGCTATCCTGCTCGCGAAGTTGGAGGAGATTTTTTTGAAGTTTATCAGCATCCCCAGGGCGACCTCTGGCTAGCAGTCGGAGACGTTTCTGGCAAAGGTGTGCCTGCGGCTTTATTCATGGCCAGTGCGATCTCAGTGCTACGGCGTGAGCTATCTCAAGAAAACCCGCCCGCACCCAACATCGTCATGCGCCATCTCAACAGCAGCCTTTCAGAAGATTTGGTGGGAAGTAACTGTTTCATCACGATGGTCTTGGCCCGATACACACCCTCGACCCAGCAATTGGTATACGCAAACGCAGGACATATTTATCCTCTAATCTGGTCACCGCAGCAAGTCCTGGCTCTAGCAAATAAGCCAGACGTGACTGTAGAGCCAACTTATTTAGAAGTGCGTGGAGTTCCTCTGGGTATCCTGCCAGTATGGCAAGCTGCTGCTGAAGAACTTACCTTAAAATCGGGGCAAATCTTGTTACTCGCCAGTGATGGCATCACAGAAGCGACCGTTTCAGACGAAACAATTGGAACTAGCCAGCAATCAACTCGCTCAATGCTGAAACAATCAGGGCTTTGGAGACTGCTCATCCAACAACAGGGTGAGCTTAGCCTAACCCACCTACTTACCAAAATTCGCGCTCATCATAAAGTTCAGGAAGATGACCAAACCATTCTTTCTCTGGAGGTTCTGTAGTTAATGAGAACTGAACTGCATGTACCGAGCGATCTCAAGTTTTTGACAATCGTTGAAAACTGGCTTTTAGGTTCCCTGGAATCTGAGTTAGGCAATGAAGTTGATTGGCCACGTCAGTCTAATCGGCTTCGCCTGGTTTTGGTAGAAGCTTATTCCAACGTAGTACGTCATGCTCACCGCGATCAGCCCAACTTGCCTGTGCTGATTCGCCTAGAGCTTCGAAATCGGGATATCTGCCTGGAAATTTGGGATCATGGGAAGGGGTTTGACCTATCTACATATCTGCCGCCCACTCCAGAAGACCAGCAAGACGGAGGGTATGGCTGGTTAATTCTCAACCGTCTGATGGATAAAGTAGAATATCGGCTTCAAGTTAATGGGCGAAACTGTCTCAGACTAGAAGCAACCTTGTCCAATCAAGAACAACATTAAACTTGATTAAACTCGCAGAAAGATTGAGGGACGATAGCTAGACGCACTTCGTTAAGCCGCTTTGCATCTATCCACCCTATCTGTTGCCCGATGCCTACTTCTTTAACTAACCGAGCTGTGATTTGAAACTGTAAGGTTGAGGCGGAACGATACATCCCACAGCAAAAAATCCACATGGCTTCAGTCGTTCAAAAAAGCTGAGTATGAGGCTAAATATGAGGCGTTTTGGGTAGATTGGGGAGAAGGGTTAAAAAGGTAAGCCAAATCAAAAGTGCAAAGATGCCGACCATAGTTCACCTGTAGTGTGTGAAGAACTAAGCGTTGCTACATAAACTTCACTGATTTTCACTCCTGTAACACCTTTACCCCATCTATCCAATTGCTCATCTTTTGCAATGGAATAAGGTGCGTATCCTCCTCACAAAAAATCCTCACCAATAGACACCCTGCGCTACCATTCACGCTTCAAAAAATGATTCATACAGGGAGTCTAGTGCAGACAAAGGCAGGACTGTTCAGGACACCTTTTTGTAATACCGTTTCTATAAAAACGAGCTACAGAT
Organism: Oculatella sp. FACHB-28; assembly: GCF_014696015.1. Lineage (NCBI taxonomy): Bacteria > Bacillati > Cyanobacteriota > Cyanophyceae > Oculatellales > Oculatellaceae > Oculatella > Oculatella sp. FACHB-28. The sequence goes on from NZ_JACJPJ010000074.1 coordinate 160,177, forward strand.
GGAAGGGCACCCCGCGAAGCGGGGTGCCCTTCCATCTGTAGCTCCAATTTTTGGAAGTGATAAGGTAGCATGAGAGATTTTTTAAGCTGTCGTTTAGGAGACATCCGTAGGGAAAACTGAACCAAGAGGTTTAGGAATGCAGCTATGAAGAAGATGTGGGTCAGACTTGAGATTTGGAGTCTATCTCATTTACCAGCTTTGCCGATCGTGAGACTACATAATCAGCTCAAGCACCTCGAACGCTGTTTTCAGGTTTCCTGTGTGCAGGAATGGGAGTAATGGGAAGGTAGCATTCACATCGGCAGTTCGATGATAAATTCTGTGCCTAGACCGGAGGCAGAAAGGCAGGTGATGGTACCGCCGTGTTTTTCAACAATAATTTGGCGACTGATAGGGAGTCCTAACCCTGTTCCCTTATCTAGGGGCTTAGTGGTAAAGAGGTAGTCAAAGATTTGCGATCGCACCTCTTCTGTCATGCCAGGGCCGTTATCTTCAATGCCAATGATCACCTTATCCTCATAGTCAGCCACTTTGGTGTAAATCGTGATTGTGGCGGGTGATGATTTAGAGAATTTCAGATTTTTTGCACTGGGTTCATCAAACGCATCGATCGCATTGGCGATGATATTCATAAACACCTGGTTGAGCTGAGTGGGGTAGCACTTGACCAAAGGCAACGAGCCATAGCGCCTGTTAACCCGAATGGCGCAACGCTGTCCATTTTCCTTGAGCCGATGTCTCAAGATCATCAGCGTACTGTCGAGTCCTTCATGAATGTTGACAGCGACTTGGATGGAATCTCCTCGTGAAAAAGTTCTCAAAGACTTGCTGATGCTGCAAATCCGGTTGGTGCCTTCGGTCATGGAACCTAGCAGTTTGGGCAAATCTTCGCTGACATAGTCCAGGTCGATCGCCCGAATTTGGGCATCGATTTCCAAGGGTGGCGTGGGGTAGTGCTTTTGGTAAAGTTGCAGCAGCTTCAGCAGTTCTTGGGTATAGCGGCGAGCATACTTGAGGTTGCCTGCAATAAAGTTGACGGGATTGTTGATTTCGTGGGCAACTCCGGAAACGAGCTGTCCTAAAGTAGACATCTTCTCACTCTGAACCAGCTGAAGCTGGACTTGTTTGAGTTGTTCAACCCGCACTTCCAGTTCAGAGTTTGTCCCCTCTAGCGCTACAAATGAAGCTTGCAGTTGACGAGATAGCTGGTTAAAGGATTTTGCCAGGATTCTAATTTCGTCGGCTCCGTTGATTTCTACTTCTGCATCTAGCGGTTGATTGACAAAATCGGGTTGGGCAACGTGTTTAGTTAATCCTTTGGAGGCTTCACTGAGTTGCAGGATGGGCTGAGCGATCCACTGAGCGGTGAGAGTGCCAAGGGCGATCGCCACTAGCAGCGCCACAAAACACAGCATGACTGTGGTGCGAGTGTTGGCATGAATTTGGGACATGAATTCAGACTCAGGCACCACCACAAAAATTAGCCAGTCCAGTCCTTTGCCATCCTGAAAGGCAGTCACTCGTAAAAAGTGACGGTTTCCTGTTGAGCCTTGACCGGAGGTATCCTCCAGGACAAAATTCATCTGGGTTTGAGACTGAATTTGCTCCACTGAGCCAAAGGATTCATTCACATGCTCAGCGGTTGCTCGAATAAACTCGTTCTGGCTTTCCGTTGCCTGGATGCGCTCTGACTGCCCCTCAGCATTTTCTGCAAGAGGTTCAGCGGTGGAACTGGCAACCAGCAGCCCTGAGCGTTCCATGATGAAGGTTTGCCCTGCTTTATCAGCATGTAAGCTGTGGAGGAATTGGTTGATGTCGTTGAGAAACAGGTCTACACCCACAACTCCGGCGATCGCTCCAGCATCGTCGTAGACCGGCAAACTTGCTGTAATCACCAACTGGGACGTATCAAAGTCGGGGTAGATTTCGCTCCAGCTTGCTTCGTTGGAGTTTGCTGCTACAGGGTACCAAGGACGACTTTGGGGCTGATAGGGATCTGGGTCAGTCTCTAGAAACTCGACTCTGTTGGTTTCAAGATCGAGCGTGTAATAGAAAGTTTGATAGTCATTTTGCTTTTGGTTTAAAGCCAATCGCAGTTCCCGATTGTGACCCTGACGAGTCACACCAATGAATTCTCCATCTTGCTGAGTGGCGTAGTAAATCCAGCTGATGGTTTCAAAATGCTGAATTTGCTGCCAGAGATATCGCTTGCTCTGCTCAGATTGAATCTTTAGCTCGCCTCGCTGCACTGCATCTACATTGATCTGGTTAATCAGTTGAGGCGTTGCTAGATAGGTGGTGAGATGTTGCTCGATGCGGGCCGCCGTTTCTTCTTGCAGTTCCGTGGCGAGTTCGCTGACAGCTTTTTGCCCATTTCGCAAGGACAGCCAGCCAACTAACCCCACGACTGCAAACATCTGCAAGACGAAGGGCACAACCAGAATCAAGTGTAGCGGTAGCTTTTGCGGAACTCTGGAAAGCTGACGAGCCAGAAATTTTTGTGGCATCGGTCGTGATCAAGCGATCGGGTTGGAGAGACTAAAACGCTAGATGCCCCAGTGACAAAATCTTTGAAGTTTTGCAGAAGTTTAGCAGTCTTTCCCTATACGTTTCTACTTCCGATCGGGATGCAAATCCGCTTAAAGTGACTCAAGTCATAAGATTTGTCGTCCATTCAGCAAATTAATTACTAGACTTCCTGTAGGAATCATTTCTTACAGCCATTCTCGGATGGGTAAGCCACAGCGTAGGGGCGGTTCGCGAACCGCCCCTACGCTGTGGCTTATAAGCTGTCTCTACAGGAAGGTGTTGCGACGAGGGTATTTGCTTAAACCTTACTAAGGTACTGGTGGATGAATTGGACAGCGATCGCCCCTTCTCCCACCCCCGAAGCAACCCGTTTAATGGAACCGTAACGCACATCTCCGGCAACAAAGATGCCGGGGACGCTGGCTTCTAGCAAGAATGGGTTGCGGTCTAGTGTCCAACCGCGGGGTCGCTGGCGCTCGCGCAGCAGGTCTGGTCCGGTTAGAACAAAGCCTTTTTCGTCCCGTTCGACGACACCGCTGAGCCAATCGGTTTGAGGACTGGCGCCAATGAAAATAAACAGCGATTTGGCAGGAACGTGCTGCGTTTCGCCCGTCTGGGAATTGGCGATCGCAATTTTCTCTAAATGCCCATCGCCCTGCACCTCGACCACACTGCAATAGGGACAGACTTTGATGTTGGGCGTTGATTCAATCTGGTGAATGAGATATTGAGACATGCTGTTCACGAGAGATTCACCCCGCACCAGCATCGTCACCTGACTGGCATAGCGAGAGAAATACATCGCTGCTTGACCGGCCGAGTTTGCGCCACCGACGATGTAGACGTGCTCACCCTGACAGGCGATCGCCTCCGTCATTGCTGCGCCGTAATACACTCCTGCCCCAGTCAACGGTTCGCTGCCTGGCACATCGAGCTTGCGATAGGATACGCCTGTCGCAATCATCAGTGCGTGGCAGCTAATCTCCGTACCATCTACTAGTTTGAGGATGCGGTAGGGGTCTTCCACCCGAACTCCAACGGCTTCTTGGGGAGACAAGATTTCTACGCCGAAGCGTTTGGCTTGCGTCACGGCCCGACGAGCCAGATCGTTACCCGAAAGCCCCACTGGAAAGCCAAGGTAGTTTTCGATGCGAGAGCTTGAACCCGCTTGCCCACCGGGAGCTTGACGCTCGATCATGAGCGTGCTTAATCCTTCGGAGGCTCCATAAACTGCGGCTGCCAGTCCAGCCGGGCCACCACCCACAATTACTAGATCGTAAAAGGGGCGATCGGCTTGAGTTTTCAGCCCGATCTTAGTGGCAATTTCAGCATTAGAGGGCTGGCTGAGGTGTGAACCATCCGGGAACACAATGGTAGGTAGCCGTATGGCATCTTCTCGTCCTGCGTTGGCGTAGGACAATAGCTGGGTTGCCTCTTCCGATTGCTCAAAATCGAGCCACTGGTAGGGCACCTGGTTGCGGGCTAAGAAATCCTTCACCTGGTGAGATTGGGGCGACCAACGGTTGCCAACGACGCGAATCCCCTCAAAGGGTGGGCGGAAGGATGCTTGCCAGTCATCCAGTAAGTCATCCAACACTGGATAAAGCCGCTCCTCTGGAGGATCCCAGGGTTTGAGCAAATAGTAGTCGAGCTTAGCTGCATTGATTGCCTGAATCGCTGCATCCGTGTCTGCATAGGCAGTTAGCAAAACCCGCTTAGCATCCGGGAAAATTTCCATTCCCTGTTCTAAAAATTCAACGCCCGTCATTTGAGGCATTCGTTGGTCTGCCAAAAACAAAGCGACGGATTCATTTCGCAGGCTAAGCTGCTGAGCAGCTTCTAGAGCTGCTGCCCCGGAGTCTGCCCGCACAACTCGAAAGCGATCGCCATATTGATGTCGCAGGTCACGGGCGATCGCCTGCAACACTTCAGGATCATCATCAACGGTCAAGATTGCAGGTTTAGCCATGAGTAATCTGGAGTCTGGATATCTAGTTCAGCAAGCCGCAACACATTCACTATAGGATGCAGCGCCGCGTACTGTTGAGTCTGGTGTCGATACAAATGAATGCAGTGTGCAGCATTGAACTTGACGCAATGCCAAAAGTACTCCGGCTCTCCACTTTCTAGAGGAATTTATTACACTTTGTAAAGGTAGACCAATGGAGTTAATCTATGGCGGTTGGAAGCGACACTTTATTTGAACGGTTTCTGGCTCCTATTTTTAAGAACTTCCTGATTGACCGAGAAGCCCTCACGCAGTTTTACAAGAGCATTGATTGGGAGGCAGAGAGCGATCACCTGCGTCAACCAGACCTGCAATATCCCGACTATTACCGCAGTCAAAATTTTCACAGCATCCAGAATGGCTATTTAAATGTGGATGCAGCCGTTTCCTATGATCCCATTACTCAATACGTTCTACCGCCTAACGAAACGATCGTGCGTCAGGGGTTGATTCAACGCATCCAAAGCAAGCCTCGGCGCATTCTCGATTTAGGTTGCGGTACAGGTTCCACCACGCTGTTACTCAAGCAAGCCTTTCCTCAGGCAGAGGTGATTGGTCTAGACCTGTCGCCCTACATGCTGGTTGTGGCTGACCACAAAGCCCGCAATGCCAAACTCGATATTCAATTTCAGCACGGCAAAGCTGAGCAAACGGGATTTCCCGATGCAAGTTTCGACCTGGTGACGGCTTCTTTGCTGTTTCACGAAACGCCGCCTGCTATTTCCCGTGAAATTTTGCGGGAATGTTTCCGATTGCTCAAGGTGGGCGGTGAGGTTGCCATTCTCGATGGCAATCAGGCTACTATACGGCAAACGGCTTGGCTCACTGAAGTCTTTGAAGAACCCTATATCAAAGACTATGCCGCAGGCAGCGTGGATGCCTGGATGGGTGCCGCTGGGTTTGGTTCAGTGCAAACGGAAGATATTTGGTGGGTGCAACAGGTGACACACGGAGTTAAACCAATTCCTGGTAGTGCGGAGCCGATGCGGTATTCTGAATGGGAAGAAGGCGATCGCCAGTGGGCAATGGGCTAGAGGAAGTATGACCCTCAAGGCAGTTTTGTTTGATTTCAATGGTGTGATCATCAATGATGAACCGCTCCACCAAAAGCTGATTGACGAACTTTTGATTCAGGAAAACTTGCGCCCCAAGCCAGGAGAGTTTTGGGAAGTTTGCCTGGGGAAAAGCGATCGCGTCTGTCTCACAGACCTATTGCAGCGTCGGGGGCGCATCGTCACAGAAGAATACCTGGATCAACTGATTACCCGAAAATCAAAGCTCTATCAACAGCAGTTAGAGGCGATCGACAAGCTGCCGATCTATCCAGGGCTACCCGATCTAATCTTTCAGTTGCGATCGGCTCAGATCAAGATGGCGGTCGTCAGTGGTGCCTTGCGATCAGAAGTGGAACTCGTGTTAAGCCGAGCCGACCTGACCCAAGCCTTTTCATTAATTGTGGCAGGAGACGATATCAAAACCAGCAAACCAGACCCCACTGGGTACCTGCTGGCAGTGGAACAGCTAAATCAGCAATATCCGACGCTCAAGCTAGAGCCGATAGAGTGTCTGGCGATCGAAGACACCCCAGCGGGAATTGAGGCAGCCAAACGGGCTGGAATGCAGGTTGTCGGAGTTGCCAACACTTACCCGTTTCACATGATGCAGCGTCAGTCAAACTGGGCAGTGGACTATCTTTCAGAATTGGAGCTAGATCGAGTGCGGCAGGTATTTGAACGGGCAAAACCTCGCCAAGCAGTCGGCTAACTTGAGCAACAGTGCTATAAAATGCAAAAGCAACTTGGGGAATTAGCTCAGCTGGTAGAGTGCTGCGATCGCACCGCAGAGGTCAGGGGTTCGAATCCCCTATTCTCCATCAAATTTTCTATGTAAAGAGATTCTGGTAACAGTTTCGCCCGTTTTGTCCGTTAAGGAGCTATTTGTCAGTTTTAAGGAACTCTTGTCAAAGAATTTAGTCGAGCAACGTATTTTCAAGGGTTTCAAGCGGCACCTCCTGATTTACTGCTTTTTTTGCTTTGAAATTTCAGTTTTAAGGAGATATTGTCACAAATCACTCATGCCCTTGCTGCCCTGTAGAGGGATGTAGGCAGAGTGATTGGCAAACGATCGTCTGTAGCGCGATCGCAGCACTCCTTTCTATCCATATTTATTCTTTTCAATACCTACCACTAACCAACTGTTGGATAGGCAATCAAAACTTGGCATTAAGTCTGGCTGTAAACTCAAACAAGCCAGAACTCTATACGCCAACTGCTGAAATTTTGGTCGAAGATTCACTCTAGTCTCAGAATCAACAGCAAGTTCTGAACTTTCTATCCATGAACCGCTCAAACGGCGATCTCAACCCCGATCGTAATAGATCCCGTTGCTGAACATCGCATCTTTCTATCCATGAACCGCTCAAACGGCAATCTCAACATTCCTTCTCGTCAGGATTCCTTGAATCAGTTGCTAGCTTTCTATCCATGAACCGCTCAAACGGCGATCTCAACTAGATTCTGAGGGTGTCACATCGTATTCACCCATCTTCTTTCTATCCATGAACCGCTCAAACGGCGATCTCAACCATACCCCCTCAAAACAGTTCTTAGTTTCCCGTTCGCTTTCTATCCATGAACCGCTCAAACGGCGATCTCAACTCTAGCTAATTCAGATCCTTATCCAGACCGGCTGCTTGCAGGGGATTGGCAAAGTTCTTCGGATTGCTCGGCAAGCGCCTTAATTTTTCAAAATTCAGACCCTCAAAAGAGAGAATCAAAATCTTTGTAGTCCAGACTAGAAAAGAATTTGTAGCCTTTTGGCAAACTGACCGGGAAAAATGCTCCCGCTTCGGTTTGCCAAAATAGTGAAGGATTTGTGGATACCCACCTATCACCTGGCAAGCCAAGCTCTAGTGGGCGGTTCGGTAGCTGCGTGGTAGCACACTCACCACTAAGGTGAGCCTGATACCGAAGTAACCTTCGCTCTCACCGCCAAAGCGACTTTGACGACGAGAGTTTTACCCTTTTGCGTGGGAGCGACCTATGCCATACTTGCTAGAGGGCAAACTCTAATACGCATGGCTTCCCGGCTTGTTAATAAGGCGAGCCTACTAACAAACACAACTTGCTGACAGGAAGACCTGTCCACAAGGGCAGCTTCAGGGCGTGCAGGACTCCAAGTAGGAGCCATCTACCAGGGTCGGAAAGAACCCACCTGACGGTGGTAAAACTCACCCCTTTCCTCCACTCAGAGGTTCCTTCAAACCTGAGTGTAGGCGCGATTGCCACTTATTCTACTTTCAAGGTTCAATTTTTGGCTAGGCCGTGTGCGGCTTTCTGCGCTCTAAGGCTGAGCGTGCAACTGCTTCGGCTTGGGCAGTCAACATCCCGTCTATCGGCTGAAAACCACGCTCGATCTTAATTTCCGATTGTTCAGCCTTGTCTGTAATAAATTGAGCTAGCCTGCTGTAGCTCCAGTTATGATGATTGATTTTGTATTGCTTACTGAAGGCATCCTGTTTCTCAACATCGCCTGGAAAACGTTCTTCTGCTCTTGCTTCGATCGCACTGACTAAGCGTTCTCTGATTCCTTTCACATTGGGCATGGCAATACTGCCTGCTAGATGTTTGCGAGCAAGTTCAACAATTGCTTTCGCAATCAGGCGATCGAGATACTTTCCCTGCTCTGATTCAGTAATTTGTCGAGTTCGACCTTGGACTTGGTTCTTATGACGCTGATGGGCATTATGCTTTTGCTTAAGCCGATACTCAGCAAGTAGTGAGTAATTCTTGCCTAGCAGTTGACGAACATTTCGGTAGGTGATTAACTTGCCTGTTGCCCCATCAACGACTGCCACCGTCACCACTTCTTTTCGACTAAAAGCAAGCCCAACTACAATATCGGAATTACCTTTATAGAGCGGCTTTTTGGAGCGAGGATAGGGATTCTCAAGCTTCTTAAGCTGACTCTGAAGTTTGTTTAGATGCTCCTGTTGTTTTTCGGTTAACTCTTCAGTTTCTTGTTTAGTTTCATAGCTCTTAATGAGCCGGTTGACTGCTGCACTTTTTTGGGCAATTAATAGCTCTGTTCCTGCCTCTGTCAGTGCATGATGCTCGATCGCACAGTGCAGGTAGAGGTCGTAGCGATCGCATGGATGGCTGTTTTCTTGTCCTGGCGCTTTAGAGCCGCTGTCCTGTCGTTCTTCCCAAATCAGAGCGGCTGAACAAAGCAAAAATGGGCTTGTCGAATATTGATCTCGATTAGAGGAAAATGTCTCCCAATCTTTCAGAAATTGCTGAAAAAGTGGTAGTTGACGGCGACCGCAGCAGATTTCAAATACTTGCTCACTCTCCATACCCTTGAAGTGGACATAAATTCGATCTTTTACTTCTATAGCAGTGATTGAATCTTTCCGTTTCAGCAAACACCATTGGAGATCATCGCTGCTGTGGAAGAGGATAGGATAGGGGACATTTTTCGGTCTCCTTAGAAGACTTGCTTGCCAAGCCCGTAGTTCATCGTTATCCTTTGGAACCTGTTGAGTTGCTGTTTCCAAAGCTTCTACAAATTTTGCGCCAGTTAAGTCTCTACCCTTTGGTAGGCTGCCTGCTAACTGCACTTCTAGTCGCTCAATCCGCTTTTTCTTGGTGTTGACTTTTTTCAAGAACTGCTTGATATTTTCCCGTCGCTTCGCGACCTTACCTTCGTTTTTAATTAGGTGTGCGATTGCACACTGACTTAAAGGATCGCTGCTTTTAAGCTCAGTGTACTTTTCTATCAAGGCATCAATCAGGGAGCTTGCAGTCTTGCTGCTTCGCGTAGCTGCAGTAGTTGATTGTTTCTTCTGCGTTGTTTTTGTTTGAGCTTGAGGTTGATTTTGTCCAGTTGTCTTAGCAGGTGGTTCAGATTTTTTAGCCTCTAACTGGGCTTTGACTGCTGTAAGGATTTCATGTGCCCTAGTTTTAATTTGTTCTAGTTCACAGCCACAGGCTTCAACTAATTCAACATCGGCTTTTGCCACGCGCAGCCAAGAAGTCAGTTTGTCAATCTGAAGCTGCAAATCCTGTCGTAAGGCGAACCAGCTATCGTAAATAGTTCCGGTAACGAACCAGGCTGATCGCGCTAATCGCTCCGGTAGCTCTTGATAGGGTGAGCTTCTCCGGTGAGTATTCCAGAGCTTTTTGAGTTCTTCGTCAGAAATTTTTCCTTCTTGCCTCCAGCTTTCAAAATCCTTATGTTCAGCAACGGCAACTCGTAGATCTTCAATTAAATTCGAGACTATTACTGATTCTTTCCAGGTTTCTCGCTTCACCTTCCCGCTGGGATAGGCAAAAACCACATTTTTCTTTGTTTTTCGACTTGCTGTTCGCTCGCTTGGAACGACTCGCGCTCGAATTGTAAGTAAACTCATTGCCCTCAACCCAGCAGTAAGCGATCGAGCATCTGAATAAGTCGAAACTACCAAAGTTGCTGCAATATTGCAATTACAAAGCTGTAAAAAAGCAGCAAACGAGTGTAACAGCAGAAGCAGCCGTATGATTTGGGGAAGAAAATATACATAGTCCGAAATGCCAAAGCGGATCTCAATATCCATTCCTGACCCCTACTACAAGAAGCTTGAGCAGTGGGCTGAGTCTGATGACCGCACAGTTGCTGGACTAGCAGGCTACATCTTGCAACGCGCGATCGATGAAGCGGAGCGGGAAGGAAAAATCCAAATTAGAAAAGAGCCACCGCCTACTAAGCCTAAGCACCCATAGTCTTGCTGATCGGGACGACCGGCTACTAATCGAGCAAGGTTTTCGATCGCCTTCCGTTTTCACTTCGGCTTGCTGCCGGTTGCACCGCACCTTCGTGTGCGGCTCCGTTAAAGCATAAAAAAGGACGTGGTCAGCTGACGGAGCAAGGTTGTTGCACCGCACCTTAAACGTGCGGCTCCCTTGAAGCTACTCGCAGAAGAGCGAGACAGGTCTTGCAACAGCCCAATGAAATTTTGCGGCAACGGAGCAGACGCTGGCATTGACGGCAGAACAAGTGTGGCAAAGTGTGGCAGCGGACGGAGGGGACGGTGCGATTGGTGATTAGCTATTTCAACTGAATCTGGCAGCTATTAAGAGGATCATCCGTCTAAATTCTGGCGGATTGTCCAAGGTTTGTAGCCGTTGAGCCATAAACGTAAACTTTACCTTGTGAGTCCATGAAAACGTCAGCAGGCACCGCAGCGGCGGCAGGTAGGGCTGGAATAATTGCAGACAGCGCAAAACCAAAGACCGCAACAGCACGAGCAAGTTTCTTATTGAACATAAAGTCCTTTTTGTGATTGGGAAAAATGACATCAGGCGGACTGTAATCGCCAAAACACTCAGAACACATCACAAAATCTACGGAATGAGAACTATCAAATGGGCTTTGGTGCTGTTATCGATCAGTGCGATCGCGGCTCTACTAGGGGTAGGGTGGCAGCTCTGGAAGCAATCACAGGGAATTGATACCCAGTACTGGCAAGCAGGGGAGGTAATCGATGGTGACACGTTCACAGTTCAGCATGGTCAGGCAACTGAAAAAATCCGACTTTGTGGAATTGATGCGCCGGAGGCAGAGCAGCCACTTGGGGCTGAAGCTGAAGCCTTAGTGAGAAGCTTGGTTGAGGGTGAAGAGGTTGGCATTGTCCCCGTGGAACGCGATCGCTATGGTCGCCAAATCGCTGAGGTGTTCATTGCTGGGAGCGGGGAAGAGGAAACGTTCATTCAGCAAGAGTTGCTGACGGCAGGGCTGGCTTATGTTTACCCTGAGTACGTTGATGGGTGCCCTAACAGTGAATCGATGCGAATGGCTGAGGCAATGGCCCAGGAGAATAAGGTTGGGGTGTGGAATGGTGAGCATCAGCGCCCTTGGGAGTATCGTCGGGCACAGCGGGAATAATGACAGAGTAAACAAAGCGTTTACGTTTTCATAGACACCTTGGGCGATCGCTCCTCATACTGGCGATCGCTTTTTTGCGTTCTCCCACAGTTCCAACTTTCAACTCTAACTGGGGAACTCTAAAAGTTAAAGTCGCCATACCAAATCCACTTTATTCCTATGACAACCGCACAACCTAATCTTTTTGAACTTGCAAAGCAGGGGGATACAAAAGCGATCGCTACTTTGATAAATTTTCGGCTCCAACCAGACAATATAACTGCCAAAATTTCACTTAAAGATAGTTGCTTACATGTGGTGCTAGAGTCAACCGAGGTGCCAAAGCAGCAGGTTGTCCTATTGATTCAGGAAGAGGCAAGAAACCTAAAGTTGAATCTATCGGGAAAGATTAAGAAAATAAAGGTTTATGGACGGCGGAAGGATACTTTTGACTCTGCTTGGAATCAGGAGTTTGAAGTAGAAAAGCAGACGAATTTATCTTGGTTAGCGCCGAAAAAACTGGAGAAAGCTACTACCCGACTAACATACAAAACCCTCTTAAGCAGAAGGGGAAGCCTTCAGATGGGTGGACTTGCGATTGTTTTAGCTATTTTTCTTATAGGCAATGGCTTGTCAGTGGTTTCACACCAAAAGCTTCAAGTTCAATTCGATAGCGTTAAAAGAGAAATTGATGCAAGTCTTCCTAATATTGAAGCAATGGAGTCTCATCTTAGTAAAATGGATTCCCACTTGAACGGACTAGACCAAAAAATTAAATTTTCAGAAACATATATTAGATCAATGGAGCAAAGATATCCAAATGGTATTCCTTCATCCCTATACCAAAGTTATTCTGAATTAATAGATGAACATAATACAACTATCACTTCTTATAACAGTGCCTTAAGTGAGTACGAAGCTTTTTACTCAAACTACAGTTTTGCAATTGATCAATATAACATCCGTGTTAAGCAAGCTAATTCTATTTCACAGAGAATAGGAAACATCACGTATGCTGTACCCATTCCTGGAGTAAGAATTAGAGGCAATTAAGCAGATTGAGTAGTCTTTAAGTAGTCTTTAAGTAGAACACCTTTGGCGATCACTACTCATACTGGCGATCGCTTTTCTAGTGAAGTAACTTGTCAATTTAACTAATTAATTAACGCGCTCAATTTGAGGCTTTTTTGGAAAACTGTATGGCAGATGCAAAAAGCAGTTGGGTAGATTCTTTAGCTATTCCTCAAGAAGGAAAGCAACTTTTTGAGGACAAAAACCTTAAAAGTAAACTAATAAATGCAAAAAACCGAGAAGAGTTCATTGGAGAATTATCTAATAAATATTCTCTGTCAAGTTTTGATTATCAAAACATTGTAGGTACTCTTTACCAAGAGTTTTTTAGACGGATGCAAGAGTCTAACGATTCAGGTGAAAAATTTACAGCCAAAGAAATTGAAACGGCAAAAGTATTGCTTGAATGGGCAAAACTTCAAACAGCGATATTACCATCTATGGTTAAAACCCCATTTCTCAATGTTTACCACGCTGGAAAAAGGGTAGTCACTTTTTCGCCATTTATTCATAAAAGAGAGGATATAGAAATTCCATTTAGAGATCGAAGATCTAAGAAGGAGCCGATCTACTTATTAGAAGAGGAAGAAGATCGAAATGAGGGAATCGTTAAGTTAAGCAGGATAGGTATCCAAAGGGGGTTAAACCCAAATAGGAGGAAAAACTTGAAATACAGTGACATACCAAACCCTGAATCTTTTTGCAAAGTTTTGGATTGGATAGTTGATAAGATTGACAGTGAAACTCAGGAAATCCAGCAATTCAAAGACAAAATTAATTTAATTAACGAAAATATCCTTATTGATGAAAAATCTTTTGAATACAAAAGCTTTAAGGACGCAAGAAAATATATTGAGACATCTATAGTTCTGCGCCAAGGACAACCGCAGTTTAGACAGAAGTTGATCGAAGTTTATAAGAGATGCATTGTAACAGGCTGTGGTGTAGAAGACGTACTAGAAGCTGCCCATATCCATCCCTATCAAGGGAAAGCAACAAATATTGTTCAGAATGGATTGCTTTTGAGAGCTGATATCCATACCCTTTTTGATCGCTATTTGCTTACTATCAACCCAAAAAACAATACTATTAAAATAGCCCTCCAATTATTAAACACAGAATATAAAATATTAGAAAATCAACTATTAGATCCTTCGCTCAAGCTTCTAGCTAATAAAAGCCTGTTAAAATGTCACTACCTTATAGCTTTAAGTAAATGGAAATTTGAGTAGAGGAATGCAGGTCTACAATGTTATCCTTCTACTGCGTAAAACCACAGAGGACTCTGCTAGCAGTTGGCGAGTAAGTGAGGACTACACTTCACTCCTCACTCTCATGAAACAACAGTTAATCGCAGAATTCTTTACAGGAACGACTATCGCCCTCTCTGCTGGCATCGTCCAAGCCCAGGCAATCCCACTCCTAGCGATAGCAGACACCTACTTACCAAAATCCATCTAGCGAAAGCCTTCATAGCTATATCTACCCTGCTCATGTTTTTTTTACATCAGGCTATGGGCCACGCTGGGGCAAGATGCACCGGGGATTGATATCGCAGCAGCAGGAACTCCAACGTTGCGGCGGCGGGAACCGTTGATGCTACCTGAAACCAATGCTTCCAGACCCAGAAGCGGCGGCTATCCTGCAAGTGTTGGAGGATGCTGAGATTGAGCGCACGGCAAGGGCATTGCGGGAGCGGTATGTGATTTCGGAGCCGTCGCCAGGGTGGGGAGGCGATCAGCCAGGATGAAAAGCCAGACAATTTTTAATCCTTTCCCTTCTCCCTATTCCGATATGACCACAACTGCCGAAGAAACAGTTCGCTTCACCGTAGATTTGCCGCTCTCCCAGCATCAGCAGTTTTCAGCCCTAGCCGAGCGACAAGGCATCAGTAAGGCAGAACTCTTTCGGCTGATGATTGAGAACCCACAGCTAGGGTCGATCGCTCAACCTGCACCTTTGAGAAGACCGACTAAGCGCTTCACAGTTGACCTACCGCTATCACTACATGAAGAATTCTCGATTCAGATGATCCGGCAGCACCAGAAAAAAGCAGTGTGGGTGAGAGGGGCGATCGCTCAATTGCTAAAGGACATGAAGGATGATGCAGTAATGCCGTAGAATGCTAGGTCAATTGCTGCAAAAGGTCGAAACTATGTCAGAGCCAGTTTCCAAATCTGTTAACCAGACCGTTACCAACCTGCTTACCGTGTTGGCGCAGCAGGGCGATCCGGATGCGATCGCTGCTTTGGAGAGAGCGAACGAGTTGGTTGAGGAAGATGGCGCTGGGTCAGTCAAGGTTGTGCTTGACACGGCAGAAGGAAACCATCTGATTACTCAACATGGGGCAAGTTTTCTGTCCAAGATTGACCAAGAAGGAGCAGATGATCTTTGAGCCGATCGCTACAGATGTTCAAGGGCATCTGCCTAAAGCAGATAACAGAGAATTTTCAATAGTAGAAACTATTAGTCTTAGCATTTGGAAGGGCAAAACTAATAGTTGAGTAGTGTAGGTGGCAATTGCTCGATTATTAAAGGATTTTGAAGATGATGCAGTAGTGCAGTAACCGAGGCTAGATTCTGGGAAAACTGAATCGGGTTACGCAAAATGCTTCCGAAGTGAAGAGAGTACTTTTTGCACTGCAAAGCTTCAACCGGTTCGGTATATCGGATGGCGCAATATTCTAGGGTAGTTCGACAGGTCAAAACGGTGCATCGTTTTGACTTAAGTGACCAACACAGTGAGGTTGATGACACTTGTGGTGAAAAACCGCTGGTTGTAAAAAACTTGATTGTGCGTCAGCCAATTCATTTACTCATATAGGTCTTTATTGTATGGACGAGTTTGTTAGAAAAGCTGCCGGAATCGGACTGCCCGTGGTTGTGCTACTGATCACAATGGCTACAACAGGGCTAGTGGGGGCAGCTGCAATCACCGCAGCTTTGGCAATGCTGGGCCCAGGTGGAATGATTGGTGGCATTGTATTGCTTGGAATCGTTGGGTTAGCCGCCGATATGCTCACGAAGTATGGTCTTGAAGCCCTACTGATTGCTATTTATCAAGAGCGTGTACGCAAGGGGGAAGTTAGGTCCAGATTATGTGGTGAGATTGGTGGATTGCCCATTTCTGGGGATTTAAGGCGTACTTTACGGGACAAGATTAACTGTTGATTTAGTCATCTATTGCCACAGAACGCTATAAATTGGAATCCCTACCAGCTTTTTTAGGAGGGTGAATTTGCTATTGAATATGCCTCTATAGTTCGTGAAATAGGCTCTTCTTAAGTAAGAGATTAGAGGTGTTTGTATACTTACGAGCTTGTCGTGAAGTCTTACACTCATCTCGGCTCAATGCTGTGTAGAGTAATCAGAGGTATCCTAACTCTGCTCCTAGAGCAGCCCCATTGAAGCTAACTCGCGATGCGCTACTGGATAAAGAGCAGTTTACCGCGCTATAGTGCGCGGCCCCATTTGAACTAAGCAATCTCAACCAGGAGAGTCCGCTTCCCGGAGTTGTGCATCTACTACGAGTCAAGGTTAACAGCCTAGCTAGTCATGCAGATTTATGGTCTAACTAGCGATAACCTACTGGATACATGGACAATTAACTCAGAAGCAATTAAGATCAAAATCAAAGTCCAAAACCTTTTTTCATGAAAAATCAGGAGCACCACCTTTGGACTAGACCTCCACAAGATGGTGCTCCTGAAACAGACTAATCACGGCGGGAATGCCTAGTTCAACGCCATGCAAACCTTCGATGGAGAAGATTTATGCCTGCAAATGATGATAGCGCACGCTTTGCTCAGATGCTTCTTGGGTTATCGGAAGTCATTACCAAGCGAAATTGCAAGACGAAATATCTTTACGACGAACTGAAACCTAAGCTCAATAAATGCCACGACCGAGCGCAAATTATTCGGAAGCTAGATAGATTTGCGCGGGAACATAAGGTCTTTGAGATTGGGACTGACGAAGGGCTATGGATTGCTTATCCCATAGGTAAACAAGGAACGCGGTACTATCACTGGAACTTGATTTTTCGCCCTTTAGTTCACGCTACCTAATAAAGTTGGGATAGCTGGAGAGGAGAGATATCTCTCCAGCTATAGGCTTGTCCAATATGAAGCGAACTGAATGTTCTACAGAAATTTATTTGCCGTTCAAATTTCGACGGGCTACGTTGGGAAGAACAATTTTACTACTCCCATAGATAGCCGAAGAGGTTAATAGTCCTCGACTCGTCAAGCATTAACACAACTCGAGCGATCCAAAACTGCTTCATTGCGGACACTTTGTTATGCAGAATTATGTTGGATGGTTTGCTGAGATTACTCAAAAACCTCCCTTCCCATATCAAGAACGACTAGCAACAGCACCAGAACTCCCTATTCTACTGAATGTGCCAACTGGGGCAGGAAAAACAGTAGCAGTGGTGTTGAGCTGGCTTTGGCGCAGGCTATATGCCGACGAAGAAACACGCCAGCAAACCCCCCGCCGCTTAGTCTATTGTTTGCCAATGCGAACATTGGTTGAGCAAACCTATACGGAAGTAAAAAGTTGGCTGAGACAAGCAGGGTTGAGCAACGAGATCGGGCTACACCTGCTGATGGGTGGAGCTGTGAGCAACCGATGGGAGGCTAATCCAGAGAAGAATTGCATTCTCATCGGCACCCAAGACCAGCTCCTCAGTCGAGCGCTCAATCGAGGATACGGTATGAGTCGCTATAAGTGGCCAATCCACTTTGCCCTACTTAACAGCGATTGCCTATGGGTGATGGATGAAATCCAGTTGATGGGAGCCGGACTGAGGACGACAGCCCAACTGCAAGGATTTCGAGAAATGTTTAGAACTTACGGAACCACTCGATCCCTGTGGATGAGCGCAACCCTTGAACCGGGACTGCTGTTGACAGTCAATTACAAGCCTGATTTGAGTCAAGCCCACCAGCTCACAGAGGCAGATTTTCTAAACGAAACGCTGAAGTTGCGGATGCAGGCTCAGAAACGGCTGGTCAAAGCAGAAACAGAGTGTACAGGGAAAGAAGGTGATTACGCAAAAGAACTGGCAAAGGAGGTGATTGCTGCTCACCAACTCGGTTCGCTAACGTTAGTAATTTGCAACCGAGTCAGCCGTGCCCAAGAACTTCTCAAGGCTCTGGGAAAGCAAACCAGCGAAGAATTAACACTGATTCACTCACGCTTTCGAGCAGCAGAACGGCAGGCTCTCAACCGAAAACTGCGAGAGGGCAATCTTTCAGGAATTCTGGTGGCAACGCAGGCGATCGAAGCAGGGGTTGATATTTCTGCTCAAACTCTGTTTACCGAATTGGCTCCCTGGTCATCACTAGTACAACGATTTGGGCGATGTAACCGTTACGGTGAATGCCCTGAGAAGGCAACTGTTTATTGGATCGATATCCCTGACTTGAAGAAGAATGCTAGTCCCTATGAGGCTGAACAGTTAGATACTGCACGATCGCTGCTGAAAGACCTGATTAATGTAGGTCCAGAGGCATTGAAACAGGTTCTAGCTCCTAAGGAGGAAGTTGAAGGGTTAATTCCACGTCAGCACGATCTACTACAACTATTTGACACCTCAACCGACTTGGCGGGGCATGACATCGATATCTCGTCGTTTATTCGAGAATCGGATGAAACTGATGTTGCGATCGCATGGCGGGATTGGTCAGATACCAAACCTCCACAGGATATGAATGCCATCCAGCAGCAGGAACTTTGCCGAGTCAGTATTGGGAGAGCCAGGGAGTTCTTTAGCAAACTCAAGAATCAGAAGGTTTGGGTACGGGACGGCTTAAGGGGTTGGCAGGAAGCAACAACCTTCTATCCCGGAATGACTTTACTGCTGCATTGTTCGGCAGGCGGCTATGACCCCGTTTTAGGTTTTACTGGCAACGCACCACAAACTCCAGCCGTTGAGTTGGATCAATGGATAGCTCCCGACCAGGATGAGCGGGACTACTTGAGCCAGGGAGCAACCGAGTTTGTCAAATTGGCTGTCCATTCTCAAGATGTCGCTGAGGAGGTTGAAACTCTATGTCAGCAGTTTCCAGCACTTGATCTGCCTGTTGATTTACTAGTACGGGCTGGACGCTGGCATGATGCGGGCAAGGCTCATCCAGTCTTTCAAACTGTCCTAACCCATAATCGACCAGAACAAATCGGTGAGACGCTGTGGGCAAAATCAAACCATGACTTCAAAAACCCGAACGATCGCTACCAATTGCCTGCTGATCGGCGTGGATTTCGGCATGAGTTAGTTAGTGCGCTGCTAGCTCTACAAGAACAGGAGGACTTTTTGCTGTGTTACTTAGCAGCCTGTCATCATGGCAAAGTTCGCATGACCATTCAACCCCGCCCTACAGAAAAGCCGAATGGTGTGGAACGGTTCGCGCTTGGAGTACATCATGGCGATCGCGTTCATGACCAGATCCCAGAAATTGACTTGGGTGCAGATCCAAAAATCAAGAGCCAGGAGCTTTCCCTAAACTGTATGGGACTAGGGGACAGTGAATATGGAGAATCGTGGGCAACCCAAGCAGTTGCCCTGTTGGAGGAGTATGGCCCCTTCAGACTGGCATTCCTGGAAACTCTGATCCGGATCGCAGACTGGCGCGGCTCTGCTAGACATGCTCCTAACATTCTGGAGGTGACTGAATAATGCCTGAATCCATTATCCTGGACGGCTGTACCCCAGAACCACTATCCAATTACCTTAAGGCGCTAGGCGTTCTACGGCTGATTGTTGAGCAAAAGCAAGATCCACAGGCAAAGGGCTACTGGCACAACGATGCTTTTGTTCTAGTTACACATTTGACACAGGATGAACTAGCAACGTTCTTTCTTACTCGCTACAAACCAACGCCGCTGGTAGCTCCTTGGAATGGTAGTACTGGGTTTTATGAGAAGGATGTTGCTCAGAAACGGTTGTTACAGTCAATTCAGCAGGCAAAATCAGAGCGGTTGCAAATCTATGGTGAGACGATCGCCACAGCACAAGAAGAAGTTAGAAAGCTAAAATTGACTGTTCAACCTAAGGAAAAGGAGGAGAAGCGGCGGCTGTTGGAGCGACTGCGGAACACCCTCCCTGATGAAGCTGTGAAATGGCTGGATACCTGTGCCCTCGTCACATCGGACGATCTCAAGTTTCCCCCGTTAACAGGAACAGGCGGTAACGATGGGAATTTTGAGTTCAGCCGAACTTTCATGCAGCAGTTGCAGGAGCTGATCGACTTTGCAACGGGTGAACCGACAATAAATGCTCTTTCTTTGCTGAAAGCTGCCCTCTTTGGTGCAACGCTGCCATCTCTCCCTTTCAGCGGCAAGATTGGACAATTCAACCCGATCGCAGCCGGGGGAGCCAACGCAGCACCCGGTTACGATGCTAATTCCAGGGTTAATCCTTGGGATTTTGTGCTGATGCTGGAAGGACTCATGCTATTTAGGGCTGGGGCAAGCCGGCGCTATGAGCAATCAGATCAGGGCAGTTTCGCTTACCCATTCACAGTACGTCCTTCTAATGTGGGGTATGGCAGTGCTTCTGACGGGGATGAGGCAAGAGCAGAACTGTGGACACCGCTTTGGTCTGCCCCAACAGGACTGAAAGAGCTACAGATTTTGTTCAGTGAAGGACGCGCCAAGGTGGGCAATCGTACTGCCCGCTACGGGGTGGACTTTTACAGAGCTGTTTCCAATCTAGGTAGAGATCGGGGCATTGATGAGTTTGTCCGCTATAGCTTTCAGGTTCGTAATGGCCTGTCATACTTTGCTATTCCCCTCGACCGCTTTCGCCCTAAACCCAACCCTCAAGTTGATTGGTTAACAGAAATCGATCCCTGGCTTGAAAGCTTCAGGCGGGCAGCTCAAGATACTAACGCTCCCGCATCTATAAGACGGGCACAACGTCGCTTGGAGACAGTGATTATTCAACTGAGCCGGGAAAAAGCAGCCTTGCTAGATGTGCTAGTGGCCCTGGGTGAATCTGAGGCAGCGTTGGATCATTCTTTGAAATTCGCGCAGGAAAAGTTTCTACGTCCTCTACCTCTACTTAAACCCAGTTGGGTCAATGCGTGTGCAGATCAGAATAGTTCAAGCGAGTTTCGTTTGGGATTAGCCCTAGCAAGTAACAACTTGCGACAGCGATTGGTGCGGGCACGACCAACAGCAAACCGCCGTTTCTGGGAATGGGCTGACAACGAGGATGGCACCACCACGTGGGAAACCGGGGATTTGAAGAGTAACTTGGTCAAGTTGCTGAAACGAGAGGAGATTGAAGTACAGCGGCGGGAAAGGGAAGATGGATCACTCTCCAAACAGCCAAATCTCTATAAACCGTTTACAGCTCTAGATGATGTGGTGCGCTGGATTAACACCAGCGTTGATGATCAACTTGTGGAAGCGATCGCTCGTGGTCTAAGTCTGGTCGATCTGTCTCAATTCTTCAAGTTGCCGGAACAGCCCAAATTACCTGTTCCCGTTGCTTACTCGCTGACAGTAATTGCCCATCGTCGTCAACTCAAGCGAGAAGCCTGTCAAAAGGTCTTTGGACGCTACATTCTGTCCCAAGACCTAACTTTACCTAGAGTTCCAGCACTGATAGCGAAGCTGTCGGCTGGTGATTGCTACACCGCAACGCAACTGGCAATTCGACGGTTGTATGCCAGTGGACTCAGCCCTGCCCTTACTGAAGGGGTATACGAACCGCAGGATCGCACCCTTCGCATTGCATCTGCTTTGGCATTTCCAATTTCAGACCTGGATCTGGCGCAATTACTAAAGCAGATCCGCAAAGATGACCCCAAGGAGTAATTATGGACTTTACTGCTCTAAAAGACCACCCCAGACTACTGATTGAAGCAAACCTGGAGCCACTGCAAGGCACACGTTTTCAGCCCACAGGCTTTCCAGATTTGGGAGCTGCAACCTATGTGCTACCTGATAAGGGTAAAACCCAGATGCTGCTGCTGGAGTCAGCTCAAAGCGTAGCCAATCGGTTAGAGACCAGCATTTGGGATGAAGCAAATCAGGATATCGTTGCGCCACTTCAAGGTATTCCCTACGTGGTGGTGAAACAGAATGATAAAGTGCTTACGAATTCCCTCTTAGAGGCGCATCGACTTAATTCCTTCTACATTTTGGAAGGCAAAGACCGAAGCTTCTTTGACCAGTTACGAGTAGAGCTGGACGCTCCTGCTGAGGGAGCAGTAGACTTTCACAAGTTGGCTCAAGTACTTACCCGGTATGACCTCAACTCCCTTTTGCACGGTATCTTTTTAGCAAAAAAGGAAATTGCCGGAGGGCGGTTCAAACTGGCGCGGGCGCTGTCAGGTTTCATCGAGGCATACAATGTTGCGGTGGTCAGTTCAGGCGGAGTCAAGAATGACCGGGTGAATCCCCAAGCTGACGCGAAGAAGGGCGGTGGCAACATTCCTTATCATCGAGAGGAATACACCGCTGAGAAAATTACGGCTTACTTTAGCCTAGACTTGGCGCAAATTCGTGGTTATCGTTTGGGGCTTGATCTGGAAAATCTGCTGATTGCAATCGCTCTCTATAAGATCCAACGGTTCCTCGATCGAGGTTTGCGTCTACGAACCGCTTGCGATTTAGAAGCAACTACGATCACTGTCGAGCGTCCGAAAGATTTTGAACTGCCTAGCAGCTCAGAACTAGCTAAAGCTCTCCCTAGTATGGTGTCAGCAGCCTCTTCAGCCTTTGCAGATCCGCCTGTCACCGTTGTTCAGTACAAAGCTGAGGAAAGCGGGAAGAAAAAATGAGCGTAGGACTTTCTATTCAATTTCTTACAGGACGCTATCATGCAACGCCTTGGGATCATCAGGTGAATGAGGGGGTAGTCGAGTGGCCTCCCTCCCCTTGGCGAATTTTGCGGGCATTGGTATCTGCTTACTACCGCTTGCCAGAGCAACCCAATCGCGCCCTGATGCTCCAGTTGCTCAGTAACCTCGCCAACCAACCGCCGAGCTATGCGCTGCCAGAGCATACTGCTGCTCACACTCGGCACTATATGCCGATTTGGAAGGAAGGTAAAGCGACTACAACGAAGGTGTTTGATACCTTCTACGCCCTACCTGGTGGAGCACTATCTTCTGAGGCAGAAATTCAGGTGGTATGGGCTGATGTGGATTTAAGCTCATCAGAGCAGCAGTTGCTTCAGCAGCTTTGTCAGCAGGTCAGTTACCTGGGACGGGCAGAGTCATGGGTCGAGATGCAGGTTGTTGCAACGAAAAAACACTGTAACGCCAAGCCGATTACAGGCGAAGGAGCAAATTCTAGGGCGGAACGGGTGAATGTGCTATCACCCTTAACTGTTGAGGGTTTACAGGGGTTTCAGGCAGCATTAGCTGTTTTACCCAAACCGAAGAAAGGGAGAGCGAAATGGAAAGCCCCGGCTGACATTTTGGAAGCGCTGGAGTTGGACATTGCCAATTTGCATGGACAGAACTGGAACGGCATTCCAGGAACACGGTGGATAACGTATGAACTGGAGCCACCAGAGCAGCAGCTACAGCGATCGCAGCCTCCCCTGTTGCATACACCAACATTTGCCCGATTCGCACTTTCTTCCAATGTGTTACCCAAGCTGACAGAAGCGGTTTCTTTGGGGGAACGATTTCGGCAAGGGTTGATGGCATGGAGCAAGGATGAAAGTGGGCAGGCAGATTCAATTTTTGTTGGTCGTAACTCAAATGAATTAGACGAGGAAGGCAAGGCAAAACCTGCGGAGGGACAAAAGCACGCTTGGTACTTGCCAGAGGTGAACCGCAAAGGGGAGATTGATCACATATTGGTTTATGCGGCTGGGGGCTTTGAGGAGCAGGCTATCAAAGCGCTTTGTCAACTTCCAAAAGTTTGGGGGACAGAAGGGTTTAACATTCAAACCGTCTTAGTCTCTTTGGGACGAACAGAGGACTACAGCAGTGAGAGACAACAGCCAGGAGTTTCCCCTCTGTTAGGTAGAAGTTGTAGATGGCAAAGCTTAACGCCACTGGTACTACCGCGTCATCCAAAGCGCGATCGTCGAGGCAATCCTAAATATATTTCTGGAACATCCTTTCAGGTTGATGGAGCTGAGCATCAAACTCTGCGCCTGCTAAAACAGTTGCTTAACCATTTGAACCGGGAGCTATCTTTGGACGAGTGCGTTGAGGTTCAATGCCCAGATGAAGGGGGGGATTGGCTGGGCTACCAGCAGGGAGATGGCAAACTGCTAGTGAGGGTTAGGTGCTTAAGTGAGGAAGCAGGGAAGCAGTTTAGTGGCTACCGATGGCAAGCTTTTCAGCGTCGGCGCTATCACGGCAATGGCAAAAAGGAATCTGATCGGGGATATTGGTTAGAGATTGAGTTTGCTGAATCTCAAGTAGGCCCGATCGCTTTAGGTTATGCGGCTCACTTCGGTTTAGGGATATTTTTACCTGCTTGATATATGCGCGGGTGGGTAGGTGTAGGAATGCGAGTAGCTCTGTTTGGACTGTAAATCCTTGCAGAGTAGGCAATATAAGAGAATGCTGCAGAAATCGATTCGCGCAAATACTGGATTACATGGTTTGAGTCGCTTTCAAGGATTTTTCTGGAAGCAGATTTGCCGTAATTCTGGTGTTTGGGCACCCCATAGTATCGATTCGCGCATTAGAACCTTGAAAACCGCATATAGTAAGTTCTTCAGATGCCCGCAGTTGCACCGCACCTTCAGCGTGCGGCTCCGTTGAAGCCAACTCCCAATCGTGAAGGAGTACATTGGATTGCTTGTTGCACCGCACCTTCAGCGTGCGGCTCCGTTGAAGCCCGGTTGTTGGGGTTTGGCGATCGCTTCTCCGACGTTGCACCGCACCTTCAGCGTGCGGCTCCGTTGAAGCATTGATGGATCTGCGTCAAGTTGGCGACTGCCCAGTTGCACCGCACCTTCAGCGTGCGGCTCCGTTGAAGCACCAGTTGCCTGCCCGTACTGGCGGCACATATGCAGGTTGCACCGCACCTTCAGCGTGCGGCTCCGTTGAAGCTAAGCCTTCGGGGTCAAATGAATAATTGATTTTACGGTTGCACCGCACCTTCAGCGTGCGGCTCCGTTGAAGCGTTTTTGTTGAGGCGATCGCGGACTTGGAATCACGCTGGTTGCACCGCACCTTCAGCGTGCGGCTCCGTTGAAGCCAGCCGGTGGCGCAGCTGAACCGCCAGCTGCGACCGGTTGCACCGCACCTTCAGCGTGCGGCTCCGTTGAAGCTGACTGAAGCTTTAGACGGGCTGCTTCTGAATCTGGTTGCACCGCACCTTCAGCGTGCGGCTCCGTTGAAGCCAACGCAGGGGGGGTGGAACGATGACACCTAGCGGTTGCACCGCACCTTCAGCGTGCGGCTCCGTTGAAGCAGTTAGAAGGGGCAGCGCCCTGCGGGCCGCCAAGGTTGCACCGCACCTTCAGCGTGCGGCTCCGTTGAAGCAGCTAATTCCTGTTGCCGCTTAATTTCATCTAGTGTTGCACCGCACCTTCAGCGTGCGGCTCCGTTGAAGCTGGATTCACGGCAATCTCTAGCCCACTACGCTCTAAGGTTGCACCGCACCTTCAGCGTGCGGCTCCGTTGAAGCATCGCTGATGAGTTTGCCTTTCACCCTGACCCGGATGGTTGCACCGCACCTTCAGCGTGCGGCTCCGTTGAAGCTCCCCAGCCAAACAAGTAGGACAACGTGAGGCACATCGTTGCACCGCACCTTCAGCGTGCGGCTCCGTTGAAGCTTCCATCAGGATGCGCTGAATCGATTCGACGCCGTGGTTGCACCGCACCTTCAGCGTGCGGCTCCGTTGAAGCCAGAAAGCCGTGACGATTCGCTTGAAAATGGCGCTGGTTGCACCGCACCTTCAGCGTGCGGCTCCGTTGAAGC
The DNA here is from genome assembly GCF_014696015.1 of Oculatella sp. FACHB-28. Lineage (NCBI taxonomy): Bacteria > Bacillati > Cyanobacteriota > Cyanophyceae > Oculatellales > Oculatellaceae > Oculatella > Oculatella sp. FACHB-28. Next base: position 185,597 of record NZ_JACJPJ010000074.1, read on the forward strand.
ATCGAACTGGAATCGGCTAGAAGTGTCGATCGGGCGGTTGCACCGCACCTTCAGCGTGCGGCTCCGTTGAAGCACTTAGATCAAGCGCGTGAGTCCATATCTTGCCTGGTTGCACCGCACCTTCAGCGTGCGGCTCCGTTGAAGCAAGAGTTTCGTGACTCTCTTGAGATGAACATGAGAGGTTGCACCGCACCTTCAGCGTGCGGCTCCGTTGAAGCGTAGAGAAGCTTCATCTGAACCGCCAAGATTCTGGTTGCACCGCACCTTCAGCGTGCGGCTCCGTTGAAGCTGGCGGGAGTTGAGCCAAGCAGCAAATCCCCCGGCAGTTGCACCGCACCTTCAGCGTGCGGCTCCGTTGAAGCCCTAAATTCTTCCCTCACAATCCGGTTGTAGGATTGGTTGCACCGCACCTTCAGCGTGCGGCTCCGTTGAAGCGCAACTGCATTAAACGCCTCATACTCTCTTTCTGTAGCAGGTTGCACCGCACCTTCAGCGTGCGGCTCCGTTGAAGCTCGTCTGGATGCCTCGCCTCCGGAGCTGGAACAGGTTGCACCGCACCTTCAGCGTGCGGCTCCGTTGAAGCGAGACAATCTATGAGCCAGTTCGCAATGCTCTAAGTTGCACCGCACCTTCAGCGTGCGGCTCCGTTGAAGCGAGAAGCGTTACGCCGCTGAGAGGGCTTTTGCTCATGTTGCCCCGCACCCCTGATGTGCGGCTCCCTTAAAGCAGGCTAAGCGGGGATAGGTTGCCCGCAACTGTGCTGTGTTGCCCCGCACCTTTAGAGTGCGGCTCTGTTGAAGGCTCCCATCAGTGCCTTAAGGGAAATCAAAATATCGTTGCACCGTACCTTTAGCGTGCGGCTCTGTTGAAGCGTGATGAACCCTAATAACGATCTCAGGTTGGCACCAAAGTTGCCCCGTACCTTTAGCGTGCGGCTCTGTTGAAGCGTGCCTACTGGTTTACTTGGCTCAGGGTCTAACGCACGTTGCCCCGTACCTTTAGCGTGCGGCTCTGTTGAAGCTCAACCGCTTCCCCCGTTTTGTAGGGGTTGGCTAGGTTGCCCCGTACCTTTAGCGTGCGGCTCTGTTGAAGCGCAAATATGTTGTTGAAAATAGTGCCAGTGCTATCGTTGCCCCGTACCTTTAGCGTGCGGCTCTGTTGAAGCGGCTCACCGTTAGATAGGGCAACAATCCTGTAAGGTTACCCCGCACCTTTAGCGTGCGGCTCTGTTGAAGCCTGTAGTAGGAAATCTCCTACGCCGTGCAGCAAAAGGTTGCCCCGCACCTTTAGCGTGTGGCTCTGTTGAAGCTGATAATCGTAGGGAATGAAGCCAACGCCACGCCGGTTGCCCTGCACCTTGAGCGTGCGGCTCTGTTGAAGCCCCAAAGTTTTGCTGCGCTTGTTTGGTGTTTAGGAGGTTGCCCCGCACCTTGAACGTGCGGCTCTGTTGAAGCATGACTTTAGGCATTACAGATCCAAGAGATCTGAGGTTGCCCCGCACCTTTAGCGTGCGGCTCTGTTGAAGGTTGGTTCCGGCATCGAACATTTGTACCCAAGCCGCGTTGCCCCGCACCTTCAGCGTGCGGCTCCGTTGAAGCATGGCCCCACAGATCATTGACCACGACTTGCCAAGTTGTACCGCACCTTCAGCGTGCAGCTCCGTTGAAGCCAGTCAGCCCAGATCTGAAACATCTGCTCTACTGACGTTGCCCCGCACCTTCAGCGTGCGGCTCCCTTGAAGCTCCTTGCACTCGACCAATGGCGATCGCGGCTACGAGTTGCACCGCACATCATAGATGCGGCTCCGTTGAAGCTGCCCAATGATTTCACCGACGGGTGAGTTGCCCAGGTTGCACCGCACATCATAGATGCGGCTCCGTTGAAGCGATGCTTGGTCAGGTGTACTCTTCCAAACAGGAGGTTGCCCCGCACCTTCAGCGTGCGGCTCCGTTGAAGCAGCCTGCTGCTATCAGCAGGCTTGCCAGGTCGAGGCTGGTTGCACCGTACCTTCAGCGTGCGGCTCCATTGAAGCTCATGCATTTCTTGAGGCAGCGGGCGATCGCGGTCATCAGGTCTCATCAGTTTTGTCATCAGCCTGTCATCAAGGAAGCGATCGCTCATCATCAGCACACTATTAGTTGTCATCAGCCTGTCACCATGCCAAACCCGCTTTTGTCAGTCAGAATTCCACCTGAAATAGATGAGCTTCTGCCAACCGATCGGGGAGAGCGCTCGAGGATGGCGATCGAGGCGTTAAAAGCATATTTACAGCCTCTAGATCCGCAAGATGAGCTGGAGAATTTAAAGCGACGAGTGGAAGCTTTGGAGAGACGACTAAGTTAACGTGCAGTGACGTTTTACTTGTTGTAGTGCTGAATTGAAGTCCCTAAGGATGTGAAGCTTGTATTCGCTGATTACTTAGCCGCAAGTATGGGTGCATAGTGACAAATTTGACAGCAGCTTCAAGTCCTGGAAATGTGTAGAAATCAGCCTAGTCCAATAGCATCAATCTGCCTCGATGCCGTTTAATTTGGCACTATACAGAAATTTACGTAGAAGATTAGTATATTTAGATTTATATCAATTTAGGAAAGATACTCAATGATAAGAGAAAACAGATAGGTGATGTCATAAATTAGGCTACCCTCCTAAAGTTATTGATCCCTATGCAAGAAAAACTAGATGCTCTCAGTAGTCCTCATTCAGCCCTAAATGGGAAAATTCAACAGGAGAATAGCGTTGAATTAGAGTCTACATTTAAGATTTCAACCTCAACTAAAACAGATGTGGATGAGCCTAGAAACCTAATTGATCTAATTTCTGAAAATAGGACAGATGTTACTAATCTTTCTTTCGTAAACCTATTAAGAAGTATTTTGATTAAGCTTAGACCTGCAGAGGAAGCTTTAATTTATCTTACTCAACTTTGTGAATATTCAGTGCTCCGCAAACGGCATAGTCACGAGTTTAAGGGTTTAGTTTCAATGCAGCCGTTTAAAAACTTCTCCAGTCGCTTCCCTTCAAACCTCTCTAATAAAAAACGTCTATCTTATTTGGAGGACGAACCGAAAATTTCTAGGTATAAGTCTTTGATTTCAAAATACAAAGAAGAAGACAGTGACAAACTTTTAACTCCAACAAGTTCTTACGAGTATAGTTTGCTTAGTGATTGTGAACTGTCCTCCCTAGATAAGCGCTGCTTAAATGAATTAACAACCATCTCTAATGATATCTCTAACAACCACGCTCCACAAAACTCGCTAAACTTACAGGAACGTATAAATTCTATTGCAGATGATGTTAGCCTCAGATTAGAAAATCTCAATTACCTCTATAACAGTGCAGTACGACCCGCCATATCCAAAAAAGCTTTAATTCAAAATATGGTAGTTCACATTGGACATAAAGAGCTGAATGCAGAAGCAAAATGTCATCTAAGTAATATTAATCATCTCGCAAACGACCTAAGTGCAAGTTGGTTGAAATCTTTAGCCTTAGATGTTTTGTGCCATGAGGCACAGGCTGCAATAGGCACTATGATTGAGATTGAAAGACATCGAATTTATATTGAGAAGCTATTGCTGTTAGATAGAAAGCGGCACCATCAAACATTGTTATATGTTAGCTTTTATCTATTACTTACTATTAGCCTGTGCATTGCTACGCCCATAATTTTAAAGGTTAACAATGTATGGGCACCTCAAGTTCCGACAGAATTGAATGAAACTTTATTGCCGATTATAGGCATCCCTTGGCCTGTTATAGTTTGGAGCTTCATAGGAAGTTTTGCAGCGACAATACACCGTTTTAATAGCAAACCAGTTTATGAGTTTAAAGATGCTGTTAAGTGGATGTTTACACGGCATATTCAAGGAGTCGTTCTTAGTTCTGCATTCTATCTAGTACTAATTTCTGGGTTATTCCTACTGACAGAGGGACAACAATCTGGAAGCAATTTAGAGAATGAAGTCATACTAGTTTTATGTTTCCTTATTGGCTTCAGTGATCGTTTTGTTAATAGTGTCTTTGATGCACTTGTTAATAAATATTCAATGTCAACAGGAAACGAGAAAAGCAGCGAGGAATCAATGTCAGTAAATGATAAAAGCAGGGAAGAAGCTATGCACTAAGATAAGGAAAATTAAGTACTTTTGTTTAAAATTCGTTTTATCTGTTGATGCTGCCCTATCGATTACACCATTGTATGACAACCGTGGGGACAGGAATTGCAAGCCAGTTAAGACGAAGATATTCAGATTTATCATACCCATTCCAGTTGAAGCAAAAGAGTTCAACAAGCGATTGCAGAACTCTAGGAAATTCTCAAGCTCCCTTTATTAGAAGACGAGCCAGGGCAGCTCAAGTCATAAGTTAAAATTTTGGAGAAAGTTCAGAAACTTCCTCATCAACAAGCTCAATAGATGGCTTGAGATTAAGTTAAGGGAAAAATTACCTCCTACGGAAACATTCTATGTTTCTTGTTAAAGACACTAGTTCGACACGGGAAGAGAGAATAAAACAGTTCTTGGCTGATGAGCCTGCTTTGGCGGCTCTCCTAGCTGTAATTCATTTTGAATGGACTATTAGACGAGCAATTATTGCTTTAGGTACGTCACCTAATGTCGTGGTGCGGCAGAAACTTGAAAGATGTCACGGTCATCAGGCATACAAAGATCTGTGGAAGGAAGAAGTAGCGCTGATACATCAAGCCTACCTTCCTACTGTCGTTAAGAATTGGCAGGGGCTACACAGAGCATTCAAGTTACGGCACACCATTGTTCACGGTGCTAATTCTTGCTCCAGTGAACACGCAGCAAAGCGGGTTGAATGGGCGATGGCAGCGGCACAAGATGTCCGAGAATTCTGTACTGCAAGAGGTATTAACCTTGATACACGGCTACCAATTCGTCAACGGAAGAAATCTGTCAGGTAGCCTGTGGAAGCTTGCATACTGACCAAGCAGATTGATTACCATTACGACCGACCCTAGTAAAACCGAAGCCATAGTCCGTCAAAACGTTTGAACTGTTCCGATTCCTGCTTGGCAAACACTAAGAGTTAAGCCTTGGTGCCACATGCCCGAATGTGAATTGATCTGGAAACTTTATTAGTTTGTTGCAATACTATGTGTATCTGTTCGGAGCTTTCCACATGAAAGCAACAAGGTCGAATGGAAAATTAATTGCTCAAATTAGTTTCGCTGCATAGCTACACGCTACGAGAAACGAACCAATAATTACTTCACCTGAGTAGAGCACATATAAAAGTCGAAGGTGTGAGTAGGAAATTATTTATAATATCTGCCCATATGAGCGAAATTCTTGGACAAGTAGTTAGCCAACTCATTGCCTTAATAACTTTTTTTGCTTTTCCAGCAATTCAATATATTTTATTGAAACGTTTATCGCAACGAGAAGGGTATCCTAAACTTGGCTATATTCCAGGATATGGGTTTCGATTAGTCATCAAAAATATAGAGAGAAAAAGACGTTTTCGAGACATTAAGTACAAAATCTTTATCCGCAAGTTGATTCCACCATCTGATGGTTCAACAGTTTATACATTTTCTGACCAAGAGATTCTTTCTGGAGAAGAACTGTTCTTATTTCCAAATTCTGATCAGACAATGCTATGTTTTCAGTTAAAAGGACGATCAGAGGATAATGTAACTCTTGTTCTCACTGACAAAATTGGCAAACCAATTCAGGATGCAATTTCTATAGAGAGCTTTGACAAAATAATCTGTGATTACTCCGCAGCAATTCAAAATTTCTTAAACTTTGATATTCAAATAGAAAAAAGAGTTGTAATTGAGTCGAAGTCCTTAATGAAGTTTTGGAAGGAGACGAACCTACCTTCTGACAAATTCAAATCATTTGATCTAGATTACGTCTTGGACGCAAGCTGAACTGCCGCTTAACCATAAGCAAATGCAGCAAACGGTTAAGAACTACTAAGGTTGAGTTTGGGTTGCCTACCGTCGCTAAATTGAACTGTTAGACAGCTGAGATTTACAATCAAAAATCTAGAATCTCTCAGCTTGAATTGAGCAATCATCCTATAAAAATAGGGATTTTTATGACTCCCCTTTCCAACCTGCATGGTCGAGTTTTGGAATATCTAATAGTTGAGGAAATAATTAAAATTCAGCCTGGAATTACACTGACTCAAAGAGCTAAAAGCGCGCAAGATCGTGACGTTGATAAGTTGAGGGAAATAAATCCTACTTTATTACAACAGTTGAATTGGGCAACTTATGCCCTGCTAAGTAAATGGCTTGAACCTCAATTTCACGTTTCTAAACAAGCTCCGATCACAATAGATAGATTACCGGATCAGAATCAAACTGATGTTACAGATATCCGCATAACCTTACCCGGAGACACAGTCAATCTATCTATAAAACATAACCATGCAGCATTAAGGCACCAACGCCCAAGCACAACCCCGATACATTGTGGATATCCTCGTAATAGCTTAGAGATGCAGCAATTTAAACAGCAATATCAAGAAATTACGCGAAGTTTCATGCTTCAAACTGGACAAGCTGAATTTTTTGCAGATCTACCTTATCCACTGATAGAACAATCATTATACACACCAGTTTGCGATCTGGTAGCTCAGTTCATTAATGCCCATTCTCATGTTTGCACTTCAAATTTATTTGAATATCTTGTTGGCAGCAAAGATTACTACAAAATTATTGTTGATACTCATACTCAGAAATTAAAAATTCATCATTTTGCTTCCATTCAGGCACCCACTTCTTTAACTGCAATTGTTAACAGACAGTATGTAGAACTAACACTTAACAATGGCTGGCAAATTGCAATGCGTTTACACACTGCATCCAGTCGATTGAAAAAATCGCCAAGTTTAAAGTTTGATACAAAGGCACTAACAAGTCTCCTTCCTGGTACTATTGTTTCATATCCGTAATTTAGGCACAGCATGTTCTGGGTACGCTATGTGTAGAGATCCGAAATAAGTTCCCGCTTTCATCTGCTTATACTTTATTGCTTAATTAACATAACTTTCCATGTTTAAAAGCCCCCTACGCTATCCTGGCGGGAAGCAAAAGGCGATCCCTCAAATTACTAAGTATGTGCCTGGAAAATTTAAAGAATTTCGAGAACCCTTTGTTGGGGGCGGCTCCGTTTCATTGCACATTCTACAAAAATATCCGAAGTTGCCTTGTTGGATTAATGATCTGAATCAAGAACTGTACTACTTTTGGTTGCAAGTTAAGAACAACTTACCAGAATTAGTTGAGCAAGTATGGCAAGTAAAGCGAGAAGCACGAGATGGACGTACTTTGTTCGATAGTCTTGCTTCAGCAGATGCTAGCACGATGACTCCGACAGAGCGGGCGATCAGATTCTTTGTGCTAAATCGGATTACTTTTTCGGGAACGATTGAGAGCGGTGGGTATTCTAATGCTTCTTTTGAAGGCAGATTTACCGAGTCTTCTATTCGCCGACTGTCAGACTTGAGTGGATGCCTCGACAATACTCGTATCACTAACTCTGATTACAGTGTTCTATTGCAAGAACCTGGAGAAGATGTCTTCATCTTTCTAGATCCTCCTTACCTTAGTAAAACTCGTTCTAAGCTTTATGGTAAGAAAGGTGATCTGCATACCTGTTTTGATCATCAACGTTTTGCCCAATTGATGTCAGAATGCCCTCACAAGTGGCTGATCACTTACGACGACTGTGAAGAGGTACGTCAAAACTTTGCCTTTGCCCATATTTATGAGTGGGAATTGCAATATGGTATGAACAACTATATGCAGGGAAAGGCAGAAAAGGGAAATGAATTGTTTATTAGTAACTATCCTATAGAGGTGTACGAGATGCCAACTCTCGTAGGAGTAATTTGAATTTGATTGCAGTATTCTGATTGTTGCAACTATCGTTCTCTAACATTTCATTGCGCCGGAACGTGGGGGATAGCTTTCTGACTTCGTTCTTCACAATCTATGTGTTTCTCTATGACCGGTAACCTTCCCTGTTAGCAGTTAGCATCATTGCCGAAAATGCCCCTAACTCGGCAAAGTTTGAGGTGATCCATAACGAGGGAGTGCGTGTTTAGGCGTACTAGGAAGAATTTGCCCAACATCATTCTTGGCAAAGTTTCAATTTGAAACCCTCCCCACCCCGCAAACCTAAAAATTAATATGTGCGATCGCGCAAACCCTCAACACCCAAAAAGTTAAGATCGCTGCTGTAAGCGCTAATGTGACTTCGTAATCGCCTAAGCTGACTCAGCCCCGTTGCGACCCGTTCTAGTAACGGTGAAGCCGTAGCGCTGAATTGTCTCACCTGACAGAGTTTTCAGCCTCAGCAGTTGTGCTAACTGAGAGGTGCTGAGCTGCCACCGGTGACGGCAGGCTTTCTTCTAGCGCTTCCAGGTTAGCTAGCGGGTCTGAGTTTGCATGAGGACGGGAAGCGATCGCCTCCATCAAAACAGCCAGCATCGCTGATTGCTCGACAGTAGCTAACTGCCCGTCAGATTGTCCGTCAGACTGTCTGGACTGTCCTAATTCCTGTCTGTCAGACAGTCCGGCAGACACCAGAAACTCAACCGTAGTGCCGCCTGCTTGAATATGGGTGTGCAACCGATCTAACTAACAGTTCAATTTGCTCAGCATTGACATAAGCCTTGTTTCCTCGCTTCTCAGTTTCAATCTTCAACTCTAGGAGCCGATTGTAGAGAACTGACCGAGCAATGCTGTAGCGATCGGGAAGCTGGGCTACTGGGAGGCTGTCTACTGTGATTTCGGTCATTGTCCTAGCTTTCTGTCAGACTGTCCGTGAGATACGGGAAGGATAACAAAAGTACTTTGGTTTGGAAAAGCTTTGGGCAATTGTAAAATCGACAATGCTTCTACGGAAACTGGCAGTAGGACTTTGAAGAACCCAATGGATATCAGAACCAAATAGCAGAAATTTTACTGTTGACCAGTACCTGCATCACTTCACCTACGGAATTCCTCAAAATCAGCCATGCTAAACCCTAAACGCCTTCTCGCCTGGGGAACAACAGCACTATTATTGGCACTTACCGCTGGATGCACGGTGGCTCCGGATGAGACGCTGCCTGACTCTATGCCGGATGGCAGTACCGCTGATAGCGTCCATCTCAGTTTTGGCAATCCTAGCAATGCTGGGGAGGATGACCCCGAAAATTACTTGATGGTTAAACCACAGTACGCATTGTCCTACAACGACAGCAAACGGATTGCAAATTGGGTAAGCTGGCAACTGGGTCCAGACTGGATTGGGGAGGCTGAAAGGCAAGACGACTTTCGCCCAGATGAAACCCTGCCTGAAGGCTTTTACCAGGTGACTCCACGGGACTATCGGCAGAGCGGTTACGATCGCGGGCATCTAGCGCCTTCTGCGGATCGAACTGCAACAGAAGGCGACAATTCTTCTACCTTCGTTATGACCAATATGATTCCTCAAGCCCCAGACAATAATCAGCAGACCTGGCGGGGATTAGAGGATTATTCTAGGGATTTGGTGGAGGAAGGCAACGAGCTGTATATCGTTGCTGGTAGCTATGGCGAGCAAAAGCGGATAGGCAACGGACAGGTTGTTGTCCCCACTAATACCTGGAAAGTGGTTGTGGTGCTAGAACCAGGCTCAGGCATTGAGGACATCACCGAAGAGACACGGGTGATTGCTGTTGATGTGCCTAACCAAGATGGGATCGATCCCGATTGGGAAACTTACAGTGTCTCAGTAGACGAGATTGAAGCGGCTACGGGCTATGACTTCCTATCGGCAGTTCCAACAGAGACTCAAGAAGCGATTGAAAGTCGGGTTAGCCGTTAAGTCTCAACTACTTGGGTGGAAAGTCCTACTAGGTTACCAGCAGGCGAGCGCCCGACGACATAAACATCTATTTTGACTTCCCCTATCCGGTAAACCTGGATGTCGCTGAAATACTGCTTCAGCATCTCCAACAATTCTCGGTAGCGTCTGACATCTTCCCGCTCCTCATCACTGTGCCACTTTTCTTCCTGTGTGGCGCGATGGAAAAATTTGTCGAGGTCAACGACGGTAACTGGGGTATCGGCTGAGTGTCCTGTCCTCCGCAAGACTGCCTCTGTGTCCAAATCAGCTTGAGCTTTGTCCTCCCAGCGAAACACTTTAAATGGGTAGTCAGACTCGCTCATCCAGTAGAGTCCATCGGTCAGTTGCTTGAGCTGCTCCAAAAGCGTTGGCTCATCTATAGAGTCTGTCATGCTGACAAAATCGGTGGAGGTATTGACCAAAGTATGTCATGCTACTGAGCGATCGCGCCCGTCAGGTCTCGATACTGTCAGCACTTCCCTAAAGTAATCCCCAGCCACCTTGCGATAGCTGGGGACTTGTAATCCATCAGGTGCGTCTACTTGTTTGTAAGATGCCCAAGTAGGAGTGTGCGCTCTCATTCAAGCTATTTAGTAGCATTAGTAGCACTGTCTTAGCCACTGCCCTGCTCCTCTATCGGACTGTCCGTAGAATGAGTATTGCTTAGCTGGTGAAGCTCAATTCCGCTTACCTCGACCACAGACTGGGAACTGCGATCGCTCTAATCTGAAGGCTCTGTGTGCTCCCTGTCATTGTCGCTATGACCTAAAGGCGATGAGTACTAAACGACAACTGAAGCTGGAGCGTAGAGGGCAGTTACGCATTGAGGGCTTATGAATCCAACAGAAGGCAACGTGAAAGGTATCCTCTGGGCTGTACCACTTCAGCCGATCGCAGTTGAATCGCGCTACCCGAATCGCCCTGACATCCCCCATATCACCCTGCAATACGGCGTAGAGCGAAAGGACTGGGAGCAGTGAGAAGGCAAAGAATTTCAAGCAGTTTTGTGGGAACTCGCGTGGAACGCTCGCGTAGAAGCCCTCAGAATAAAACTTCCTGACGAAATTCCCTGCTGTAATCTCTTTCCTCACCTCACCCTCTCTTGGATTGAAGGGGCAGAACCCAAAGAAAGCAACGAGATGTTCCTAAATCCGCACGAGTGGGAATTTGTCCTTGTGAAAGCCTCCTTCAAAATTGACTTTTACGAGCAGCAGGAGGTGAACACTGAAAACAATTGACCACGCAACCTGTTGATGAGCTGTTGAGTAGGAGGCGATCGCCCAAATGAAAGTTGAAATTGGTGCAGACTTGTTTGATCGGATTGAACGCTACCTGGAATCAAAGCTTCCAGACCCAGAAGTGGCTGCTATCCTGCAAGCGCTGGAGGATGCCGAGATTGAGCGCACAGCGAGGGCATTACGGGAGCGGTATGTGATTTCGGAGCCGTCGCCGGAATGGGGAGGCGCTCAACCAGGCTGAAAAGCCGGACAATTTCTAATCCTATTTCTTCTATCCATTCCGACATGACCACAACTGCCGAAGAAACAGTTCGCTTCACCGTAGATTTGCCGCTCTCCCTACATCAGCAGTTTTCAGCCCTAGCTGAGCGACAAGGCATCAGTAAGGCAGAATTCTTTCGGCTGATGATTGAGAAACCACAGCTAGGGGCGATCGCTCAACCTGCACCCTTGAGAAGACCGACTAAACGCTTCACGGTGGACTTGCCGCTGGCGCTGCATGAAGCGTTCTCCATTCAGATGATCCGGCAGCACCAGAAAAAGGCAGTGTGGGTGAGAGGGGCGATCGCTCAGTTGCTCAAGGATATGAAAGATGATGCAGTAATGCCGTAGGATTCTGGGTCAATTGCTACAAAAGACCGAAGCTATGGGCAAGACCGGTATTTGAGTGGTGTATAGGGCGATTGACCGATTATTAAAGGATATTAAAGATGATGCAGTAATGCAGTAACCGAGGCTAGATTCTGGGGAAAACTAGGCTGGGTCATGCAAAACGCACCTGACGTGAAGCGATGCAAATTGCGTCGCTAAAAATTCACAAGGTATCATGGTCGATCAATTTTTCGAGAAACCGATTCTAAACTCCCCCTACGATTGCCCCGCTCAACACTAAGAACTGGATGATGATGGTCAACCAAAACGAGGTGGAAGACGGAAAGATCCAGGTAGAAAATCCACGGGGTTGATATCCTCCATCCTCAGTCAGGGGAAGTCCACTCCAGCAGTGCCGATGAGATTGCCTGTTGGTTTATCGACACTGACTACAACGAGGAAAGTTTCTTTGTGCGCCATGCCTATTTCTTAGGGGCGAGTGACCCCTATAAATCGCTGAAAACGACGCTCAAAGCTGAGATTGATGAGGAAGCTTGGAATTCGTTCTACATCAACACCTCACGCCCCTTTGATAAACCCAAATCAGGTCGTATCGTCGTCAAACTCATTAACCACCTTGGCGATGAAGTCATGAAAGTCTTCAGCGCCCAGTAAGTTACACCTGTATCTACCCTCTAGAACGTTGATTCGTTTTTTCCATACGATGCTTTTTCCTCGCTATAGGAGTCAAAAATCATGGGTTACAGAGACAATATCAGCCAATCCAAACAGAAAGTATATGAAAAAGCAGTTGCCACCAAAATTCTTGACTTAATGGATAAGCTAAGACTTAGCAATAACGAAAACAATAGAAGGCGGTGGATTTGGGAACTTCTACAAAATGCTAAAGATGTTAAAAGCCGAAAGCGAGACGGTGTAGATATAGTTGTTGACTTGAAAGATAGGAACAGTACTTTAGCCTTCAAACATAATGGCAGATGTTTTTCAAGTGACAACATCACCTTTCTAATTGAGCAGGTATCAACCAAAGAAAGATCCGATGAGAGTGCAGAGGAAACTACAGGTAAATTTGGAACAGGCTTTTTGACGACTCATTTACTTTCTGAAGTTGTCGAAATCAGAGGAATTGTTAAAGATGAGGGCTTACCTCATCGTAAATTCTGCATCTCTCTAGATAGAAGTGGCACAGACTTAGAAAAAATAATAGCCAGTGTCAATAATTCTCTTGAGCAACTCGACCAATTAGAGAATGCTGAAGATTTTGAGGATTATGACGAAAGAGAATTTAATACAGCCTTCACTTATCATCTCGATCAAAATGGTTTATCCACAGCTACTATAGGAATTAAAGATTTAGAAAATAGTTTACCCTTAACACTCGTATTCTTGCCTTCGATTTTGAGCGTAAGAGTTGACAACAGAGGTGCCACATATCACGTCTCCAAAACCAAAGATATCGGGAGTATAAGGGATTTATCTATTCAGCAGTGGAGGGTTGAAGTACAAACAAAAGAGGGGGAAAGCTTGTATGATTTTATGTCTATAAAAGATTCTCTCTGTCAAATTGCTGTACCAGTCTGCTCAAAAGACTCTTCAATTGTCATAGTTGATACAAGAAAGGGAATAGTTCCTCGTCTGTTCTGCGATTTCCCTTTGGTTGGATCTGAGGGATTTGGAATTCCTTTTGTGGTCAATAGTTCACACTTCCATCCAACAGAACCAAGGGATGGTATCTTTCTAACAGATATTGGCAATGAAAAGATTGAATCCAATAAACAAATTTTGAAAGTAGCAGTCTCGCGTTACTTAGACTTCATCGAGTATGCTGCATCTCATCAATGGGGAAATCTATATCAGCTAGCAAATATTACAGTGCCCGCTGAGACAGAATGGCTCTCAAAGAAATGGCATAAAGAAAATATTTTGTTACCTATTCAGAAGAAAGTTTATGAAATTCCTTTGGTGAGAACAGAAAACGGTTCTTACCTTGCCTTGAAAGAAGGCGACTCTTTAGTTAATATCCCATTTGGTGATCGAGAAGAAATTCGAGAAGGAATTTGGGATTTAGTATATAGAGTAGCTTGTTTCAGGCTACCTGCGAAGGAAGATATTCACTGCTGGTATAGAATATTCAACAACACGATTTGGGATAAAGTGCATCGTCTAGATATATCCACCTTAACTAAACACATTACTCAAGATAGGAATAATTTAAAAGAATTGGGTCGAGAATTCGATATTAGCGACCCAATTACATGGCTCAATCAATTCTTTAATGTTCTCCAAATGGCAGAGGAAGATCCTCTTGATTTCTTGGAGAATAGCGAGCATAAAATATTTCCTAATCAACGTGGCGAATTTTGTTTACCTAGCAACTTGCGGAATGATGGTGGGATTGAAGTTGCTCTCAAAGATGTAGGTGATTGCCTGTTAAAGAACTATTACGGAAGGTTAGCTCATAGGTCAATTGAAATTAGCCAACTTCTGCCCACAAAAAATCAAGAGAGTGTCATTAGTGAAATTAACCAAGCTCTCCAGTCGGAGAAGGTTGATCTGAAACATAGAAAATCAGCCTGTTATGCATTAACTCGCTTGTTCCCTAAAGAGGAATTTGAAAGCACTGAAAGCAGAAAAGTTATTTACGACATTTCAGTTAAGCTTTTTAACGCAGAAATTCCATCAAAGCTATTTATCGATTCTTGGAGTTCTGAGATATGGTCAGTCTCTGATCGAATGCAGGCAGAGTTCATCGTCGAAGAGATTTCTGCTTTCCAGAACCTACACAAACTCAGTACTCATCTCAAGGAGGAGAACAGTGAAACGCTTGAATGGTTGTCTGTTTTAGCACTTCTCTTTCTTGAAATGGAATGGAATGAGCTATTAGGAAATGCTTCGCCGATTTTACCTAATCAAAATGGTACATTCTGTGAATTGAGTGAGCTTTTTGTTGAAGGTGAGCTTATTGACGAATCACTCAAAGATATTGCAGCATCTCTAAGAAAAGATTTTAGAGATGACTTGATAGATAATGCTTTTAACGTGCCAATACCTAAAACTCGAAAGGTATTTCAGAAAGATATCGGTAGCAAAATTCGGGACTTAGTTTCTCCACGGCTCTCAGAGTTGTCACGGACTGATGAGACTCAGAAAATCTTTAATCAGCTAATTTTGTGGATGGACGACAACCCGGATATTGCAGAGGAAATCTTTGGGGATCTTTACGAAAATCGCCATAAACTTTATGACGACGTTGAAGTTGCTAGGAACCTCAGAAAGGTTCGTGAGTTAGAAGATGAGAATCAGTCTTTAAAGTTGCATAATGAACAACTTCAGACAGAGCTTGAAGAATTAAAAGCTCAACTTTCAGTAGGTATGTCTGGAGATGAGGCTGCCAAAGAACTCTTATCAGAGAAAAAACAAGAGATTGATGATGCTTTTCTAATCATTCACGGGGTGACTTCACGGGAGAAGCTAGAAACAATTCTCGCTGATCCTGAAACTGCTCTTAGATATTCTTATTCAGATCCTAGTGACTACTTTTCGCGATTAGAATACGTTCTTGAAATTATCGACCGAGCGAAAAGAAATGTTAGAGCTTTCTTGGAATCTTTAGATGACTATGATTGCAGTGAATGGCGTGAATGTAGTGAAACTTACATTGTAGGTGTTAAGAAATGGGGAAATCCAATCAAAATCATTGTTCGTCCTTCCGATAATCGAAAAATCATCTTCTACTATCCTGAAGAAAAACAGGTTCTCTCTGGAAGAAACTCAGAGCTTTGGGTTGAAGATGATATTGCTAAACCTCATCAGTTCACCCTAGGCGATGTCTTAAGAATCGCAGCCATTGATTATATTGATTTGCCTATTGATTTTTAAGCATTCAAAAATAGCTTTGACAGCTTATGGAATTCCGCATTGCCAATGCCTTTACCGACAGCCTCAGTCGGCTGACTAGCTAGAAGCAGAAGGACACTAAAACCACTGCATTCGATCTCCAGCTAAACCCGGCTAGTTCTGGACTGCGGTTCCATAAGCTAGACCGTTCCAAAGACCCCAACTGCTAGTCTGTCAGCGTCAACATGAAAATCTGCACATTGTCCGTAGAACCGACACTAGCCCTCTGCTCTGCTATGTGGAGCACCACAACAATGCTTATGCCTAGGTCAGCCGCCGCAAGATTGAGCGACACCCCAGAACCGGAGCCGCCCAACTGGTCGAGGTGCGAAAACGGTTGAAGAAGTCATCATCCAACAACCCGTCACTCTCCCAGCCGTTATACGTCAGAAGCCCTCATTGTTTACTGGCATCCTGGAGGATGATCTGCTGAGCTATGGGTGTCTCTCCAGAGTTGGCTAGAGGATGTTCAGAAAGCCACTGAGGATACCCTACCCTGCCGGTCTTCATCCCGGACAAGCATCAGCGGTCACTAGCCAGGGGCACAGTCTGCAACGCAACCTCAACCCGTTTCACAAACTCTGATTCCCGATCGCACGTCAGCACCAACTGATCGATCGCCCGTGTCATCGCCACATACAGCAGCCGCGCCTCTTCTTCTGGAGTACTGTACTGGCTAGGTAGATAGCCAACACCGGGGATGAAGACAACCGGAAACTCTAGCCCCTTGCTGGAATGCATAGTGATGAGCTTAATGCTCTGTTCAGTCGGCTTGAAGTCTCGACTATTGCCATTTTCATTCACCCATTCCACCGGAATCTGAGCCTGCTTCAATCGGCTACAGATGCGATCGCCCATAAACTTAGAGCGGTATACGATTGCCATCTCGTTCCAAAGGGTTCCCCGCTCGTGGAACTGCTGCGATCGCTCAGCCAGGTAGTCTATTTCCTGCTTGAAATTGGGTAGCCGGATTAGTATAGGATTGGCACCATGACGCATTGAGCTTTCAGGTTTGACCAGCATGGGGGTATCTTCTTCCTGTCCATCGGTTGGCAGCATCGCTTCTCTGGCAAACTGGTAGGCAACGGTCAGCACCTCAGCCGTATTGCGATAGTTAATCTTGAAGACGGTTGTTCGCCCCTGAGCCTGGATGCCACAGCTTTTGAAGCTGAATTTTTTAGCTCGTTTTTCCCCGTAGAGATTTTGAGCGTCGTCGTAGAGCAGGAGGAAGGAACTCGTTTTGGGATCTACCATCTGGGCTGTGAGCTTCAACCATTCCGGTCTGAAGTCGTGCCCTTCGTCAATCAGGACTGCCCCGTATTGACCTGCTGGAATTTTCCCGCTATCCACTGCCTTGATCACACGCTCGACCAGCTCTCTAACGTATTCATCCCCCTGAAACTGGTTGTAGCTAGGTTTTGCAATCCCATGTTGCTGAAGTAGATCACTACACCAGCCGTGAAAGTGGCGCACCGTGACGCGATCGCCTACTCCTTTCTCGTGGAGCATTGACCTGAGTTTGGCTGCCAGCGTTACGTTAAAGCACAGTACCAAAATCGGCTTACCGCTTTGTTTGGCAAGATGAAGGCAGCGGTAGACCAGAATCAGAGTCTTGCCTGAACCCGCTACCCCATGCACCACACGATGACCATCTCCCAAGCTTCGAGCAAGTTGCTCCTGATAGAGATCCATCACTCGAAGAACGTCAGGCACAGCCAGTGCTTCGGGTTGGGATGTCTCCCTTTCAAGTGGGCGATCGCTAATTCGCACTTCTGGGAAGAGATGCCAGCGAACGCGATCGATCTGGGTCGGGGTCAATGGTTCACCGAATTTGTAGGCACAGAAATTCCAGAGCCGTTGCTGAAATTCCCCTGCATCAACGCTTTCATACATCTCATTCTGGCAAATAACCAGATTTGGCTTTAGGACTTCGTGTAAGCCTTCAGTTGACTCAAACTGCTTGCGGGTGATGTCAGCTAAAACCACTCCATGAGAAACGGGGAAGGCAAGTTTACCTTTGTAGCGCCCCGCTGACTCCACCAGCAGATGATCTCGCTCTAGTTTCTGCTTCACGGCTAGGGCATACCCTCTTGCTTGAGCTACGGGGTTCTTAACCCTCTCCTCTCCGTTGGCAGTCAGTAGCGTGACGAAAACTGGATCGATTTGCTGAATAGTGTCAAGTTTCCAGTCCTTAACCTCCAGAACAATCAATCCTCGTAACGGATGCAGAAGAATGAAGTCTGGGTGGAGTTGCTTTTCACCGACCGGGACATCGTACCAGAGCAGATAATCTTCCTCTAGCTTCTGTTCAAGTCTCTGAGCAACGCGCCGCTCTCCGGGTGTCATGTATTGGGAACGAGAGCTGAAGGCTGGAATTAAGGTAGCCATAGGAGGTCTGAGATGTCACCTAAACTTTACTCAGAATGCCCCACGATGCTTGAGCTAGCGCAGTAATGCAGTAATCAATTTATAGTCGATTGTGTCGATTGTTTTGAGGGGGCAATCGCTCCAAGTCCTTATTCCATAGGCTTTCTATCTGCGTTCCTGAGCAGCACCTCATGGAGCAGTGTAAAAGTTATTGAACCTTGACAGATTTATGCAGTAATGCAGTAGTTCGGTAGAGATGTTGGGAACTCTGGGTAAGACGCTAAGGCGATTCAAAAATTACCCAGAACTTTAGGAGATCTATGAGAAGCTCGCAACCACCAAGTTCCAGTACGTTAGTTCAAGAAATTACGGGAAAACCCGGCAACTTAATTGGCAAGATGATTGTTCCAGCTTCCGGCAGCATCACAGTCAGAATTGTTGGCGATATGCTTCAGGCGACGACTAAAGGCAGCTTGGAGAAACGAGAGTCCTGGACACGAATTCAAAACATCGACTGTGCAGAGATTGTAGAGTCTCCAATTTGGCAACTTCTAGCCATAGGTATTCCTCTACTTTTAGCAGGCTTACCGTCTGTTCAATACAGCAGTTTTGGTGGGCTTCTTCTCCTAGCAGGAATTGGTTGTATTGCTGCCTTCTTCTTGGTTAAGCGGCGTTACCTTGCTATCTATAGCTCTCGCAACACAATTCCGGTGTTCATCCAGAAGCCATCGAAAGCCTATCATCAGTTTGCTATGACGGTCATGGCAATTGCTCGTCAATTAAATGCTCAACCTGCACCCATGATGCCAAATGAACAGGTTAGTGGACGGACTGCAACAGCTTTTGTTAAGTAAGCGTTAATCGCTGCGATCGCTCACCAGCAATCATCTAAAGAAATAGAAATGGCTAACCCAGAAGATGTTTTTAAGGTTCTAATTCTCCAGGAATTCCTATCAGAGCCAAATTTGCAGAATGAATGGAATCTTGCTGAGATTGCTACTAGGTGAGGTGAAATTTTAGCTGTACCTGTGGCTCGTGCCATAAAAACATTTCTGAATCTAAAAGTTGGGAGCAGCTTATCATCAGACGCTACAACTAATCTGCTCATCAACCTGGTTCAAGTTAAGCATACGGCTCTAGTAGTTCGAGCAGCAGCAGACGTTTTGGCATTAGCTAGATCCTCTGAGGATAATTACGATTCTTGCTGTCGTAGTGCTTTGAGCCATGCTGTACAAAGCTCTTATCAATGGGCTTTTGGTGCTTTACAGGCTGCTGCATCTAAAAGTGATGCTTGGAGCAAGCATCACTATATTTACGGTTTGATTCATGGAGCCACAGGCAATTTTGAGAGGGCAGTTTTTGAGTTCAACAAAGCACTTCAGACCGAAGGTTGTAAAGAGAAACATAGGCGAATTTTAGAAGCTCTCACAATCGCTCAACAGCAGCTTTTAGCAGCATCGAAGCAAGAACGGAGACAGTAATTTTGGTGATTATTTTGTCTAAGTCGTGCTGATTCACACAAGGTTGTCTGCTGTGAAAGCGATCGCCTCAATTGGATGTCTCGATTTACTATCCCTATTCATTTCAATTCAAACGCTATGGCAGTATTTCAGGTTCTAGAGAATGGTAAGGAGATCTCTCGATTTCAGATTGACGGCAATCAAGTCACGGGTACTGTGCCTGAGTATTTGCAGGAGTTAGTTAACGCGACATGGCATGATTCAACGACTGAGGAATACATGCTTTACACCTGCAATGGGATGGGAAACAAACTTTCTCTTGCAGAGGATGGTTCAGGTTTCATTTGTATCGAAAGGTGATGGAGCCGAAATCTACTTCTTTTGAGCATCCAGCTACCTATGGTGGAGAATCAATTTCTCAACCTCTTCAACACTGGACTCTTGCTCAGCGACTAGAACTGCTCATGTGGCATCCCCTATTTACGGGCAAATGTCCTCAGTGTAGGCAGGCAATGCTTCCAGATAATCAACTCCCTGCTCAATGGCAGTGCGTATGTGGTTGGAAGGATCAGAGCGGGGCGAACCTTGAGAATGGCAATCTGTAACTGAGGGAGAGGGACTGCTCAGGTAAAGGTAGACTGAGGAGCGATCGCGCAAGACCAGGACGACAAACACGATCCCAGTCAGAGCCACAGAGATAGTCAGAGTACCTAATAGAGAAAGCGAAGGTAAGGTATCCATGAGGCAGTGATCCTTCTGGGTGCAGCACTTGCATTCTAAGGCTCACGCCTTATCCACTTGTTTTACCTGTCCTTTAAGCTCGTAGCATCTGCGCTTCAACCGCTTCCCATACTGCTGTAGATACGCGCACAGCAGCCTGTTTGCATTGCACTAGGAAAAGATTGGCATTCAGGTAAGTAATTAATGACTCTACCTCAGCTTTAGATAGATTGACTAGCTTGGGATCGAGATGCAAAACATCGAGCCAAGTCCTTTGAATGTTTCTAGTCACGGTAAAGTTCTCTTCGTCAGATAGCCTTCGGTTCAAGATTTGAGTTCTCAGAACCTCTAATTTTGCGATTAACCTTTTTAAGTTCACATCTTTAAAGATTTTGACACGATCAAGGGCACGATCGAGAGCGCGGGCGCGGTCAAGAGTAAGGGCGAGAGCACGGACGCGATCGAGAGCAAGAGCAAGGTCAAGGTCAAGGTCGAGAGCTAAGTCGAATTCGAGGTCGCTATCAAGGGCAAGGGTGAGGGTACGGGCAAGGGCACGACCAATAGCACGGTCGCGATCTCGATCAAGGTCAAGGGCAAGGGCGAGATAGACTGCAACAGCACGTTTAGTAACAGGTTTATAGGTTCCTTGTGAACCTGTTGTTACCCAGTCAGCCCAGTAAAGTAAATCCTTCAGTTCTGGGCTGAGGCAGGCTTGAGCCTGTTCCTGCATTTGCAGAAGTAAATCATCGGCTGTTCTTAATCCGGCTAGCAGCAGAAATACTTCTCGCCAGCGCTCATCACTTAAGTGACGAGTGACCAATTGCTCAACTTGACGATAGTTCTCCCCAATATGTTGAGCTGTTAAAAACTCTTGGAACGTCAGGTGGGAGAACGAGTAAATTCCCTCTGCCCGTTCTACCAGCACCCCATGCTGGATTTCAATTGACTTGAGTACTGCTGCCCCGTCGATAAACTTTTCATCTGGCAACATTTCTTTGAGCGATTGCTCAATCCACTGCACAATTTCTCGTTTAGATAGAAATAGATGATCTTCCTGAAAAGCATCATGGGCAATCTTTGCCAACATTAACTCCTTGCGTTTGGTGTCTAGCCCTTTATAAAGATTGTCTCGTGGCAGTTCCTTCTCAGAGGCCCATTCTTCTAGTAAAACTCGCAGCGCTCGTTCATAGAGGGTGGCGCGGTTTGTCGGGAATTGACCTGCACGTTGATATAGTAAACACGCTAAGGTCAGCAGTAGAGGCGTGTGAGTAAGTTCTTTTGCAGCTGCATACTCAGTGCTGGTCAACTTTTCCCAGCATTCCTTGCCCCGCTCTGGCTGGTTACGGAACCAGTTGGTAATGAAGGCTTGAATCTGATCATCGTCAAAGTCCGCGATCGCCACATCCGTAAACCGCCGAAAGTTGTGACGATAAGCCGCAACCCGACACGACGCAATAAAACGGTTCTTGTCATAGCTGTCTACAAAGTCCTGAATCTTGGCAATCGCATCACTCATGCGATCGGTAGGTACTTCATCTAACCCATCCAGCAGAATCAGCAGCCTACCCTGCTCCAGCATGGTGTTGGTAAACCGTTCGTGATCGGGGAAGCCGCAGGTCTTGAACTCTTGGGCGATCGCACTCTGAATATTGATCTCACTGTCCCGAAACAGCTTCAGTTCAACAAAGACAGGCAAACAAGCATGATGAAATCCTTCTTTCCGCCTTCCCTTCAAAGCTTCCAGTCCCATCTTCCTTAGAAAAGTCGATTTCCCCATCCCTGGACCACCCAACACCATCAGATATTGCTTCTGATTTGCAATGGTTGACCCTGGTTGCTTCGACGGTTCTCGAAACCCAAACTGTCGCCGCTTACTTTCTCGATACGCCTGCTCTAGTCCTTCAATCGATTCATATCCCCGTAGCGTCGCATTATCCAAACACTGCACCGCCACATAAACTGCCTCCAGTGGAATTGGCTCCCGCATTCCCAGCACCTTCAAGATGCCGTGACGCTTGGTGTAGCTGTGGACATATTGTTGCGAGGCTCTAAAAATTAACTGCTTGACAGGTTTATCGATTGGGATGTTCGCCATTTCCCAACCTGCTTTAATCACCAGCCCTGTCAGACCTTTGACGACTTCGGGCATGACGAATTCAAGTCCTGTCATGAAGACACCTTTGGGGTAAGTAAGCAGTCATTTTCAGCCACAGCTTAGCAAATGGATATGGAGGAAGCGATCGCCCCTTCTCTTGGCAGTTGCTCAGCAAGATTCATAGACTTGATTCAATGAGTGAGACGAAACATGCTGATACTACTTGCTGCTAAAGTTTGTACGAGCCGATGGGGATGTACTTGGTGGGAAATGCTAGCCAATCTGCTCATTTTTTCGAGCATTGGGCTATTCTCAAGGCGCAAAAAGTAGAAGCGATCGGTTTTACCTGAATTTCGTCGAGTGATAATGAGGCGATCGCATTACTTAAGAGTTTCAGGCTCTGTACCCAATTCTTTGCAGTCTCGGTTAGGGTCCAAGTTCGTTCCTGCTGGAAGCAGAGTTTGACAGAGCTTCGCGGCTCTCAGTTGTTCTTCTGTCCAACTTATAGTGTCGCTGAGGTCGGATTCGCTGAGGTTAGCACCGTTGAGGTCGGCACCGCTGAGGTTGGCGTTGCGGAGGTCAGCCTCGCTGAGGTCGGCACCACTGAGGTCGGACTCAGCGAGGTTGGCACCGCTAGGGTCATCGTCGCGGAAGTCGTCAAAGAGGTTGGCATCGCTGAGGTTGGCATCGCTGAGGTCAGCCTCGAAGAGGTTGGCGGAGCGGAGGTTAGCGTTGCGGAGATCAGCGTCGAAGAGGTCAGACTCGCTGAGGTCAGCACTGCTGAAGTCGGACTCAGCGAGGTCAGCACCGCCGAGGTTGGCACCGCTGAGGTTGGCGGTGCTGAGGTAAATTCCTTCTAGTGATTGTCTAGATTGGTTCAGCGCTTCTAACGCTCTGACCAGAGCAGGTCCTGATGCTGGGTTGTCTTCAGTGTGGGAGTTGACTGTTTCCCAGTGGGGGCGCAGCCTAAAGTATTCTGCAAGTCGAAAGCCAACGTAGATTGTTAGACTCAAAGGAGCAATTAAGCCCAGAACGACTAACTTTAAGCGATTGTTACGCCGTTGGTGCAGACTCTGCTGAATAAATCGTTCCGCTGTTGTAGATAGTGAAAAAGTTGCAGCTTGTTTCTGCTGAAATGCTTCGGCTTTTGAAAGCAGTTTGCCCTGCCATAGGTAGTCATTAGGGTTGTCTCTAAGCTGCCATTCTTCTGCCGCCGTTTCAATTCGCTGTTTTTGTCTCAGATAGTCGCGATCGACCTCTAACCACTGACGTAATAGCGGCCAGTGTCGAATTAAGGCTTCATGGGCAACATCCACTACTGCTAAACGTGCCTGATCTGTACTCTTACCGACCAGTTCGCTGGTCACAATTAAATTTTCATCTGCCAGTCGTTTGACCACCGCATCAATTTGCTCAGTGGGGTGCTGAGCAGTGACCAGATTCTGCTTCAGCACCCGTCTGCGCGTATCGGCAGTTTCATCACCGAGTTGAGTCAGTGCTAGAAAGATGTGCTTAGCAGTCTGTTGTTGATCTGGGGATAGCTGCTCATAGACTGCTGTTGCCCGCTTTTGCAGCGTTCCACTCACACCTCCCAGTTGGATATAGGGGCTGAGCTTAAGTTGGTTGTCTAACCGCTGCTTCCACAGTTCCGTTAGCGCATACTGCATTAGCGGTAGACTAGCGGGTTCGTTCGCTACATCTTGAATGATTTGGCTAACCAGTTCTGGTTCTACGGTCAGATCCACGAGACGAGCAGGCTCTAAAATGGCGGTTTCTAGTTCTGCCGCGCTCATGGGCGTGACCGATACCAGGTTCTGCTGAATCCGTTGAGCCAACCCACTGTACTCCTGCTCTAGACACTTACCAAAGAAGTCAGCCCGCATTGCCACAATTAGACAGAGCTGTGGGGTAATTTCCAAAGCCCTCAGCAGACATTGAAAAAATTGCTGACGTTCTGCTGAATCGTGACAGAGGGTGAACACTTCCTCAAACTGATCTACTACCAGCACCACTCGACTTGCCCCTGACACCTGTATGAGCCGCCGCAGTCCGTCTGCACCTGCTTTCAGCAAACCCTCAGCTTTGCCAAGTTGCTCAGCCCGATCCAGCGTTGACGCTTCTGGATCGACAAAGGCTTGAGCCAGAGCTTGAAGTGGGTGTTCTCCCGGCAAGATAATGCAAATTTTCCACTGGTCGCTGCTCGAAAGCCGTCGCCCCTGTTTCAGTTGATGGAGCAGTCCTGCCCGTAATACTGAAGACTTACCGCTACCAGAGGCACCGACGATCGCCACAAAATTGCTTTGCCTGACGTGATCGAGGAGCTGGTCAGTCAGTGCCCTTCGTCCATGAAAGTACTTAGGGTCCTCTTCGTTGCAGTCGAAATACCGCAGTCCTTTATAGGGACAGATATCTGATTCAGAGGGTGCTGTTGCGATCGCTTCTGTCTCTCGCCAGGAGCGAGTCAGGTTGATTGGTTCTCCAAAGTTGGTGAAGACAGGGCGTTGGGTTGCCCCTTGCAGCCCTTGGTTGAGAAAATCTACCAGACTGTAATTTGTTACCCAGCGGTTGGGGTGGCGAGTCGGATCAAGTCCTGCTAGTAGCTCCTTGGTCAGAACGCTGTAGGTACTGTTGATATCCTGCCAAGCGGTTTCAAAGTCACGGGAGGCAGCAATAAAGCAGCGATCGCGCGCTTGCCCCCGTTCTCCTGGGTCAGCTTCCGCAACGTTGACTAAGCTTCCGCTGTGACAGCAGTCCAGCCAGACAATCTGTTGCCGAATGGGGCTTTCATCTAGAATTTGCCGCAACCATCGCAAGGGCAACCCGAAGAAGTTGAATTCAGGATTAATGTCACTGGTTGCTAGAAAACCTTCCTGGACTCCTAAATCCACCCGTAAGCCATGACCTGAGAAGTAAAACAAGGCACTGTCAGGAATCTGCTTGCTGTCGGGTTTGAAAAGCTGCTTCAGTGCTTCCTGCAATTCCCGTAGGGTGACTTGAGTTTGTTTGCCGACTTGCAGCTTGCCATCTTTGACCGTTTCAGGCAGTCGCTTCACCTGAAAGTCACCGTCTTGCTCTAGGCGTTGGGCGATCGCCTCAGCATCCTCCGAGGGAGCAGAGAGGTTGGACAGATTAGCGTAACTATTGATTCCAACAACCAGAGCATCCCGACTCATAGTATTCTCAGAAGCTAAATGCTTTGATATGAGTCTAACTGTTGGTTCTTAATAGAAGAACAAGCACTTTGAAGAACCGTTGAGCGGTTGGATGGTGTAGATGTTATAGTCCTGCCCCTCAATCAAAGCCTTGTTCTGCAAAGTATCTCAGCAATTTGCTCTTTAGTCAGCATCTAATGTCCTTATAAATTTATGGAAGCATCCTCCGACTCTAGCTTCCCAGTTTCGCTAGTAGTGCAACGATCGCCACTGAGATCAGTACTCGATTTCAGTGGTCAGATAGACATGGCAAAGACACCAAATGACCACCTTTAGGAGTGCCCACTCAACAAGCTACACTCAATTTCTCAAACCTTTCGAGTGCCACAGAAGATTTGGCTAGGCAACTACGACTCGCAGCCAATTCCGTCCCCTTCTCTATCAAAACCGTGTGGGTCAGGAGGTAACACCTGGAACCGTCGATAAGGGATATCTCCACAATTCAAATCACCTTCATTAGGCGAGATGCAGATTCCAGGATATGAAGGGTCGCAGCTTTGTTCGGCGGAACTAACTGCTTCTGATGAAGTTTGACTAACGGCTGGTGCTTCTGACTCTTCGGGCAGTGACGGCTGTCCAACTTCTCCTTTGACTGCTGAAGCAAATTCTTCGGCTCTACTGCGATCGGTGAAGCTTGCTAGTTGAACAGTTTCAACACCTGTATCTTCGCGCTTTGTAGCGACTGCATCAGCACAGTAGTGGCTGCGAATAGACTCTAAGCTGCCGCCGTCAACAAAGACCGGATACCAAGTGTCATCTGAACCAGATGAACTATCACCGCAAGTTGAACGGGGAAAATTGAAGGGATTGGGTGCTGTCTCCGTTTCTACGGTTTCTTGAGGATCAGGCACAGACTCAGCTTGCGCTACTTCAGATGGACTTTGAACAGCTTCAGGGATGGTGGTAGCTTCTGACACTGGTGTTTCTGCCACTGTTGTAGCTGATGGTTCAGTTTGCGACCCAACGATTGAAGCTAGCAAAGTAGTAGGAGTCCACACGCATACCGCTATAGTGATCAGAATCTTGGCTAAAAGCTTGGTGGAGGTCTTTCGATCGCCCAGCAGTCGGTCAAGACTATTCCAGTAGAAATTGCATAGGGCATAGAAAAATTTCATGCTGATTAAAATTCCTGGACATTTTCAACCTGCCCAAAATAACCAGCACATTCACGAGCATCAGAACTAAAAACGATGAAGAGTACGTGAAGCTTCAGTACTTCTTGACACTTGGCTCAGCAAGGTAGTTGCCTGTTACTTCTTCCCCTACCGAGGGAACTCTGAATTACATGAAAACATCCGACCCAGCAGAAATGCTGGGTCTTTTATTTTGCCTCTACTTTAGTTGCGCTGCTTCTACTGGAAAGTTGCAAGCTCTAGCTCCGTACAGCACAGCTAGGCTGCCTTCTGGGTTAGACTGCACACACCTGTTCAGACTCTTGCCCCCACGTCTTGAACGCACCCCAAAATCGTCGCAACCGCTGACAATAATTCTCGCAACGCTAAGCTAATTCCCTACGTACACTTGGCTTGCCAATGCTATCAGTACTTCTTTCGCTTCTTTAACTGCTGTTTCTGAAGAATTTTTCAGTGAAATAGAAATCGTTCCATCGTCATCCACAACAAATTTCAAATTGTCAGTGCTGACTCCAAATGGACACCATTCGCCCTCCACACGGTAATCCTGCTTGATTCTCCCCAGATCAAGTACACACTCCTTGGCAAGCGGAGAAGCGATCAAGCCTTCAATAGCATCGCGTAGCCCTAGCTCAATCACCTCAAAGGGAATCTGTGCTTCGCTTAAAAATTTCTGTCGATCACCAATACGGTTTAATCTCCTAGATTTCCCTAACTCTACCCCTAGCTTGCTCATCTCCTTAGCAGGGAGTTCTAATGTTCTTTGGACAATATCAAAATAGTCGGCAAAGTCAAATTCAATTCTATGCTTGCTCAAACGTTCCTGTATTTCTGTATTAGTTGCCTTGATTGCAGCTTTTGAAAGCATACTGTGTTCTTGGAACTTGCCGCTCTGAGCAAGCTGTCGCATTGAACTTCGTACCAACTCAGCTAGGCTCCACTCCAAGCTACTGCTGTAGTCCTCCAATCGCTGCTTTTTGAGGTAACAAACCAGTTTCACGATCTCACGTAGGACAAACTCTTCCTGAGATAGAACTGTGAACCTCATACTCTAACCTCTGTAATACAGCAGTGGTAGTGCGATTCATCGACTAAGGCAGTACCCATTAGCACACCTATGACGGGTCTAGTGTCTAGTCCAGCGCAGGTAGCAGTGTGAATAGCCATGTCAACTAGCTCCTTCTTAAGCACCTTTTGGATTTCCCTTGGAGAACTAGCAGTTGCTTTCGACTCCACGAGATAGGTGTTGCCGTTGCCCTCCATCACAATGTCAGGGTAATCGTGGTTAGGTCGGGCGAGCTTATGAGCGCGATAGCACTGCTGCATCAAATAACCAGCAATTCCCTCACCTACCCCTGCAACTGCACTTTTGTTAGCTGATACTGATTGCTTTGCTGTTCGGCTATAGAACAAAGGAGGGTAGCCAGGTTCTAGGAATACACCGCTGGAATAGGTGAACCAGTACTGCATCTCCTCCAAAGGTTGGTAAATTAGCTGCTCGGAATATTTACGAACCATCCATTCCAAGGAATATTCTTCAATTGAGACAGAATCAGCAGGGTTATAGGGGATCTGTCTACTGTAGAGCTGCGATTGCAATCGGTGGCGTACAGCATCTCTACTCCCAGAGGCTTTAGCAAGAGAGCGCTCCGTAGGAGATAGCCGGAACTGTCGCTGTTCCAGCGTAATTTGAATCGTCATTTGGTTGTGTAAAAGCGATTGGCTAAATTGTAGCCTAAAGACTACAAAACTTAGTCTGTTGCCTGTAGACCTGTCATCCGCACTCTATGAGTATTGTGCGGTGACGGAAAATAGTGAACAACCCATCAGGCAGCGATTTGGCAAAGCGATTCGGCGGCGACGGCGGGAGTTGGATATTTCCCAAGAAGAGCTGGCAGAATTGGCTGAGCTACATCGGACTTATATTTCGGATGTTGAACGAGGGGAGGTCAACCCGTCCCTTGACAATATTGAAAAGCTGGCAGCAGCATTAAATATCACAATCTCCGATCTTTTCATTCAGTACGGAATTGAGGTAGAAGATGTTATTTAAGCTGTTTTTTCATCAAATGCTAGAAAGGTAAAGTTTTTTTTTGCTAGCTTTATCTTTTCTTGGATAGGTTGTGCTATAGCAAAGGAAGCTTTTTGTTCCACTCGTAATTTTTAACCCTTATCTAAAATTGCTGCTATGGATCCTGCCACTGCATTAGCTGCAAGTGCCATTGCAAAACTCGCCTTCGATGAATTCGTTAAATCTGGGGCAGGGGAATTGGCAAAGAAATCCCTGGAAGCCACCGGAAGTCTCGTCAAGAGTTTACGGGACAAAATCCAGGCTAAGTTTAAGGGCAATTCGCGAGCCGAAGCCGCTCTTGTAGAGGTAGAAACTCAAGGGACTCCAGCCACCCTTGATAAAGTCAGCAAGTACCTAGATCTGGAAATGATGGAGGATGAAGCATTTGCGGCTGATATTCGGCAAGTGGCTCAGCAGATAATCAATATTCAGAACCAGTCAGTTTCCAATCGAGCTTATAGCAATTACGGTCGTGATCAGATCAACATAGAAACTATTCAGGGTAACCCTACAATCGGCGGTTCCTAACAATGAGCCGACAGTACGACAATCGGGGACGGGATCAGATCAACATTGAGCAAGTTCAAGGAAATGTCCTGCTTCAGGGGCGAGAAGCTCCCACCCGTCCCCGTGAGGAACTGCTGCTGCTACGAGCTGTAGAAGATGAGGTTGTTTCTCGCTTAGAGCAATCCCTTCATTATGCTGTCCTAATCAACTTGGAGAAGGAAACGCAGCCAGAGCAGGTCAACCGCCCTTGGGAGCGAGAACTCCGCATTGGCTTAAAACCTCCGACTCCTCTCCCGACCGATCAAACGATCGCCCAAGTCTTCGATGCCCCTGCTATCACGGGAAAGCTGCTGATTCTAGGGCAACCGGGAGCTGGGAAGACCACAACCCTACTAGATCTGGCAAAGGTTCTGCTGGAGCGATCGCAGGCAGACGTTCATCAGCCAATTCCTATCATCCTGAACTTATCCACTTGGAAAGATGAAAAGCAACCAATTCGAGAGTGGATAGTTGCAGAACTGAAATTAAAGTATGGAGTAAGCCTGAAACTGGCTTGCCAGTGGGTCAGCGATCGCAAATTGCTGCCCTTGCTAGATGGGTTAGACGAGGTTGCATCTGAACGGCAGGAGAGTTGTATTATTCGCATCAATGAGTTCTTGAGTTCAGAAGCTTCGCCTCTCTATGTCACAGTTTGTAGTCGATTAGCAGAATACAGGAACTTAACTAATCGGCTGAAATTGAATGGAGCGATTTGTCTAAAGGAGCTAAGGGATGAACAAATCCAAGCCTACTTGACCCAGCTCGATCGCTCTCTCTTAGGGCAGATACTTTCTCAGCATCCAGATCTATTAAACCTAGTGCGATCGCCCCTCCTGCTGAGTATTAGCCTACTGGCTTACCCTCAAAATTCAGATGAGCAGTGGCAGCAACTCCAGAGCGCTAGTGACCCGCTTCAATTTCTTTTAGATGCCTATGTAAAGCGGATGCTGCACCGTCAGTTTGAGAGTCGAGCTTATGGTAAACGTAAGTCTCCTACCGCTAGGGAAACTACAGGATGGTTGACCTGGATGGCTCGCCAGATGGAAGTGCGATGCCAGACTGAGTTCCTCATTGAAGAGTTGCAGCCTTCAATGTTGCCAAAGAAGCAAAGACGGCTATATCAATTGATTATCGGGCTGATTGTTGGGCTGATTGTTGGGCTGATTTTTGGGCTGAGTAGTGGGCTGATTGTTGGGCTGATTTTTGGGCTGATTTTTGGGCTGAGTAGTGGGCTGAGTGATGATATTGAGCCTAGGGAAAGTCTAAAGTGGTCTTGGCAAAATTTTTTACGCGGTGGGTCGATTGTTGCACTGATTGTTGGGCTGATTGTTGGGCTGATTGTTGGGCTGAGTAGTGGGCTGAGTAGTGGGCTGATTGTTGGGCTGATTAGTGGGCTGATTATTGGGCTGGTTATTGGGCTGAATGCAGAGGCAGTAGAGTTAAAAACCAGTCCAAATCAGGGAATCAAACGCTCAGCCAGAAATTTTCTGATTGTTGCGCTGATTATTGGGCTGAGTAGTGGGCTGATTGTTGGGCTGAGTGGGCTGGTTGGGCTGAGTGCTGGGCTGAGTGCTGGGCTGAGCGTTGGGCTATCTTTTTTTGGAGAGGTCTGCATCCAACACTTTATTCTTCGCCTACTGCTACATCACAATAGGCAAATCCCTTGGAACTATGCCTGTTTTCTCGACTACAGTGCCGAACACCTCCTCCTTCAATGTATTGGAGGACGTTATCGCTTTATCCACAAATACTTGCAAGACCACTTTGCCGCCATGCCCCTAGACCCAGTTGCTCACAAAAGGTAGCACGGCTACTTTCTCCCTTTTAACCTCTAAAAGTCACTGTACAAATCTAGATTTGACATAAAACTTAGTAAGACTTTTGATGTTTCGCCATCTTTCGATAGGACATTCCACATTGCTGACATTTTCCGCTTCTCCACTTTGAAGGAATGAGAAAATGAGCACCGCACTTGTGTCCTGAACATTTGGTAAGCAAAATCAGGTGATGGCGATCGCATCTATCAACCGACTGCCATTGCCACTGCGTTCGATGGTACGGAGCCTCACCATAGCAAGCAGCACAAAGTCGAATTGGTCGCGGATCGATCATCTCATCCTCTGGTGGAAACATTTGCATCAGACGCTCAATTTCTAGATCAATCAGCTTGCCTAGTTTTGTCATGTCTGTCGAGGTTGGACGCGGATTAAGGTAGAAATTTTCGCACCTATGCAAGATTTTGCCTAGCCTCAACTTTCCACCCACGCTGAAAGCATCCGCTTGAACTACTTCTTGCCGAAACCAGCGGCCGAGGTAGTGACTGATGCTTTCGCCTTCGTATGGCGGAAGGTACAGCAGCGATCGCTGCACTTCACCGTCTTCCATTTGCTCAACCATTCTCGTTACTTAATGCAATAAAACCGGCGCGATCGCCTCTACAGCTTCGCGATCGGTTGATGACATATACCCAAAGCATTAGAAACATTGAGATGATTAATTTGAGCTTTTGGATGATCGACTCTCCATGTAGCAACATCACGCAAATTCTCGTAAAGCGGTCCTAGCTGCCCCAGACAAGCACCATATAGAACGTTGACGATTTCCTGATCTTGATGCAGGTTCAAGGGGTTGTTCCACCCTAAGCTTTTCTCCCACACCTCAATTGCAGTTTTCAAATCATCTTTACTGAACAAGGTGTAGGGATGATATTTGAGAAAAGTATTGTGAATCGGAATATACTTCTGCTTCTCATGCGCCTTTGGTTCAAGCAGATCATCAAGATAAGGAGAGCCTGCTAGAACAACTGAAATTTTAAGCTTCTCACGAATTCGCATCAGTTCAGTCAACGCAGCGAATGAGAGTAAGTCAGCATTGTTAACAATTAGCTGTTTGACTTTCCGATCTCTGAGGGTTCCCCAAGTGCGCGATCGCAACTGCCGCAACGACCCGCAGTCAAGTGGATTGACTAGAAACGCCAAAATCAACCGAAACAAATCAGTTGGACTGCCGTGTTGTTCGATTTCAACGTAAGCAACTGGAGCAGGAGTGAGCAACAAACCGCCTTTCCGCCGAATGTTGTTTCCCGTGTAAAACATTAGAGATTTCATGATCCCCAGTCGATCGGTTGTCATGACACGAGCACAACTGCCAACATCGCGCCAGTGATTCAATTGAGTAAACAACTCTTCGTCTCGCGCCAACCCAACATAAGGATCAACCTCGCAAATCCGCTGAATTTCTGCTTGCTGCTGAGGCGATCGCTCCTTCTGCTTGCCCAGCTTTGGTACAGCGGCAGTCACAGCAACTTGAGCCGACTGCGCCGTCTGTGGCGCTGGCTGCTGGGAAGGGTGGGCTTCATCAGGCGGTTGAACCGCGAGGTTGGATTGACTCATAATGGCTTACCAACTGTCTTCGACAAACTCATTCCAGTTAGAAACAACATACAGTGCAGGTCTCGCTTGAACCTCAACCTGTTCCTGTGCCGATTCTAAAGGCTCTGGCGCAGCAGTTTCGACTTGAGATTCAACTTCTTTGGACTTAGACAGTGGAGGCTTCGCTTGAACCTCAACCTGTTCCTGTGCCGATTCTAAAGGCTCTGGCGCGGCAGTTTCGACTTGAGATTCAACTTCTTTAGACTTGGTTGGATTCGCTGAAGCAGCTTGTGGAGGATGAAGTTCCACGACTTTGTCAGAATGTGGAGAAGCTTTGGTAAGTCGCGTGCTTTCCTTTCTGCGACGTCCCCGCATCGTCTTGACTTGCTTAATCGAGTCGTTATACAAATCGCGCTGCTCGGCTAGGATTGAGGATTCGTCGATTGCGTTACCCTCATCTCGTATCTTTTTCTTGATTGCCTCCCATTCTCTCCAAGACAATCGTTCCGATAGCCAATCCCTAGCACGAATCGTACCTAAATACTCAGCAGGTTGACCATTCTTCTCTAAAGAATAGACAAGAATATAAACAATGTTGGTCGGGTTGTACAGGAGCATCACCTCACGCCCCTCATACGCTTTCAAGAAGTTGGCAGTTTTGTCGTACTGCCAGTTGCCTTCTTCGTCTCTACTCACGCTTGCAGTATGGATAAGCTTTCTAAACTCTACGCACCCTCGCTCTTGCACCCTTCGCTTAGTGCTTTTCATCAGGCAGATGTCGAGCGATCGCTCACTTTCGGGCATTCGCGGCTTGAAGCCCGGTAAGCCTGCCTGCCATCGCATTGAAAGCGTCTGATTGGCAACTCTGGGATACAGATGTTGGTTGTGATGGTCTACTAAATGTCGCACTAGCTTGCGATCATAGTCCTCAAAGACCACGCAAGCATACTTCTCCGGCTGGTCTGGACGCTCTTGCAGACTGCCACCCTTGAAACCAAGGATGAGGGCAGCAAACTCTGTTTTTAACGCTAGAAATAGTCGCTCTATAGTGCCACCTTGTTCTTTGTACAAACGTCGTCGCAGCTTAATTCCTAGGGCTGAGGCAACATGTTTGAGGTGAGCAGATTTGAACTCTTTAGCGCGATCGGTGACGATGTACTCAGGTAATCCGCCCGCTTCCCATTCTTTTTGCAGTTGATATTCAGGACCATACTGCTTGGGCAAAATTGCATGACGCAGTGCCAAAGCAACCTCGTGCGAACCCGCCGAGTCAAAGCTGAGGTAGTAGCCCATAACGCAGCTTGACCAGGTATCAATCACCGCTGTAATCCAGACTGAGCCAGTTAAACCTCCGCCTTCATCTGCTAATAGATTGTCTAATCGAGTATGGTCAATTTGCCACACTTGGTTACTGCGTTCAACAACAATATCTTCTTCCTCGCCTTCGTCATTAATAACTTTGATGATGATGCCAGGCCCCTGTCCAGGATTACGCACCTTGCGATTTTCCGCTTCGATGATGGGTTTCAGAACCCTATAGACAAAATCGTGGGAGGGATACTCATCCCATTTAAGTCCTAGTTCAAGCTCAGCATGGGCTTTCGCTTGCTTGAACGTCATGTTGCGAGTCATGCCCAGCTTTGCCTTGACACCGTCGTTATAAGTATTGAGGATGAACTCGGTCCAATACTGGAGTGAGTGTTTCCAGCGCTTATTGCCCTTCAACCGCCCAGCATCCGATCGCACTTCTCTAGCAATCGCAGTGAGTCCGTCTTGTCGTGCTTTTGCTAGCCAGTCTTTGACGGTGCTCGGGTGCCTCTCTAGTCGGTCAGCCCATAACCGGATTTTGTTTTCCTTGAGGTCATCCGAGGTTTGAATAATATCTTCGATCGCATCAAGCTTTCGCATCACGAATCTTCTTTTATCCAAATCCTCAATCTCTTCAGCTAGCAGCCTATGGACTGGCTGCCCATCTTGTGCAGCTAGAGTATTGACCTGGGCTAGAGGCAGGGTAGGGGACACAGGTTCTACTTCTTTCATAAGCTAGACTTATGTACTTTGGAGTGTAAAGAGCAAAAGGCAATTAACAGCTTAAACCGTTTTTGCCCGCAGGGAGCCAAAAGGCAATTAACGACTTAATCTTGACGAGAGAATAAAAAACCAAAGAAAAAGCCTAGAACTCTTGTAGGAAAAGAGTTCTAGGCTCTAAGATTAGGCTGAAGCGATTGCCTTAAACTGAACAAATAGCTCCTTAACGGACACGTTTTAAGGTGCGACCCAGGGAAGAGTAGGGGCGCACCGCAGTGCGCCCCTACAGAAATTGATATGTCGCGAAATCTGTCTAAAGGGATTTCGGTAAGGATGGGCGATCGGAAATTAGAACTGCGGCTAATCGGGTAAAATACCCCGCTGGTTCAGTCCTAAACAGTGCTATGGCGGTTTTTAACCGTATAAAAAACATATCGTTTCTGTAGGTGCGAACAACCGTTTGCGTCTACCTGTGGTTTGTTGATCTGAAAGCCGTTATCAATCAGTGGGTTCTACAAGACTTCCATTCATCCGGCTTCAATATGGGAGAAATCAAACAGAATTTGGTGAGTTTAAAAAGGTTCACCAATAAACAAATCTAGCGAGGGATGAGAACACTGGGATTTTCAGTAATCTGAAAGGTAATTTGAAAAGCAACTTTAAAGCCGTATTTTAGAAAAGTGAACGTAAGCAGTGAGTGGCTGAGCCAACAAACGAGGGCCCTAGGTGAGCGAGTAAGTACCCTATTACAACACGCTCACTCCAATTCATTACAACATCCAGAACTGTTGTCCGAAGCATTGGAAGAACTGGGTACTTCCCTGGAAGAACTCCGAATGTCTCAGGAGGTACTGAACCAGCAGAATCAGGAATTGTTAGAAGCTCATGCAGCATTAGAAGTAGAACGACAGCGCTACCAGGAGCTATTCGAATGTGCTCCTGATGGTTATTTAATCACTGACCCCGAAGGCAATATCCAGCAAGCTAATCATGCTGCTAGTTTGTTGCTCAAGGTGCCGCAGAAGTATTTGCTCGGGAAACCTCTAACCGTGTTTATGCCTCAGCCTGAGCATCAAGCTTTTTGGAACGAACTGAACCGATTGCAGCAGGTTGAACGACTTCCAGAGTGGCTCACTCGATTGCAGCCTCGCGGTGCCCCTTCTTTTGATGCAGCGCTAACGGTTACTACAGTGTTTGACTCCAAAGGTAATTCTGTGGGGTTGCGCTGGCTACTGCGAGACATCAGCGAACGCAAGCAACTCGAAGCAGCGCGGTTGCAGAATGCACTGGCTGAAATGACCAATCAGGCACTAGAAGCAGAAATTGCTCGGCGGAGACAGCTAGAGCAGGAACTGCGACAACAAGCAGAATCTCTGAATCAGGCAAGTACTCTCAAGGATGAATTTTTGGCGATCGTCTCCCACGAACTGCGATCGCCCCTCAACGCTATGTTGGGCTGGACGCAGATGCTTCGCAACAAGC
Organism: Oculatella sp. FACHB-28; assembly: GCF_014696015.1. Classification (NCBI taxonomy): domain Bacteria; kingdom Bacillati; phylum Cyanobacteriota; class Cyanophyceae; order Oculatellales; family Oculatellaceae; genus Oculatella; species Oculatella sp. FACHB-28. The sequence continues at coordinate 221,692 of NZ_JACJPJ010000074.1, forward strand.
AGTTAAATGAGTCAATGGTTGCTCGCGGATTGGAGACAATTGAGCGAAATGCTAGAGCGCAAGTAAAACTAGTCGAAGACTTGCTGGACATCTCTCGGATCATTCGGGGCAAGCTTTTCCTTAATATTCGGCCTATCAATCTGGTGTCAGTGATTCAAGCAGCGATTAAGTCTGCACAGCCTGCTTTCACGGCTAAAAATATTCAAATTCGGACGGTATTAGATGAATCAGCCACTTTCGTATTGGGAGATGGCGATCGCCTCCAGCAGATCGTTTGGAATTTGCTTGCTAACAGCACCAAGTTCACACCTCAACACGGACTAATTGAAGTTCGACTAGAGCGCATTGCCACTAACGCTGTGATTACCGTAAGAGACACCGGGGAAGGCATTCGTTCAAATTTTCTGCCTTACGTTTTTGATCGCTTTCGTCAGGCAGAACAGGCAACCACTCGGTGTCACGGCGGATTAGGTTTAGGACTGGCGATCGTGCGTCAATTGGTAGAAATACACGGAGGAACGGTTGAAGCAGACAGCCCAGGCGAAGGGCAAGGAGCCACTTTCACAGTCACTTTGCCTTTGCTGGTAAACAAAGAGGAAGTCAGAGGATGGGAAGAGATTTACCCTTCCAACCTCTCACCCTTTCATCCCCTCCTGGGTTTGCAAGTTTTAGTAGTTGATGATGAAGCAGACAACCGTGAATGGATAGCTGTTGTGCTGAAGGATGCTGGCGCAAACGTCAAGACAGTCACCTCAGCCAGTGAAGCTTTGCAAGTGATTCAACAGTCGCAGCCCGATATTTTAATCAGCGACGTGAGAATGCCAGAACAGGATGGCTATGCGCTAATTCGTCAGGTACGGGAAATCGAATCAGAGCGCCCAAATTTGATCCCAACTACTGCAAAGCACGCTCACCTTCCGGCGATCGCCCTAACTGCCTATGACCGAGAAGATGATGATCGCAAGCAATTGCTAGATGCAGGCTTCCAGCTTCAGCTACCTAAGCCAGTTGAGCCCACTGCACTGGTGGCAGCAGTAGTCAGTCAGATTAAGTGCGTTTGAGCCCGGGATGCTTTGCGTTACTGAACCACCACGTCTTCTGACTCTTGCAGCTTCTTCCCGATGCGAGGTTCTGTGCCTGCCATCAATCGCTGAATGTTGCTGCGGTGCCGCCAAATGACGTAAAGCCCACCTGCGATCGCCAACAGCTGATAGGGCAAAGGCTGATTCAGTGTCACGATGAGAACACAGCCTGCGATCGCCGCCACAATCGATCCCAAGGACACAATTCTAAACAGCGCCAACACGATCCCAAAGGCTGCCAGGGCACCCAACCCGACCATCCACGACATTGCCAGCAAAACACCTAGCCCTGCTGCAACTGATTTGCCGCCGCTAAAACCAATCCAGATTGATTTGCTGTGTCCAAAGATGGCAAGCAGCCCAGCGATTGTCACCGCCCAAGGCACCCAGATTTCCAGGTCAATCGATGCAGGAGTCGTAGCAACCACCGCTGGCAATGTATAGAGCCAACGCGTGAAGGCGATCGCCCCCACTCCCTTCAACACATCAATCAACAGCACTGCCAGTGCCGGCAGTTTGCCTAGCGTTCGCAAAACGTTTGTCGCGCCCGTCGAGCCAGAGCCATGCTGCCGAATGTCAATTCCTTTCAATCGCCCAATCCAGTAGCCCGTGGGAATAGCGCCCAGCAAGTAAGCCACGACCACTACGATACCGCCCCACATTGCCCACGTCGCCATTAGGACAAGCCTCACTCAAAGCAAAATCAAAAAGTATTGCACCATCAGTTTACCGTGATGCCACAGGCTTTTGTTTCGGTCTGTCAAAAGATACATTGACGCACCTAAAGAGCAGTGCTAACTTATTTGGAAATCGAATAAGTAAGTCAGCCTAATCTGGACTGGCGTTTGTCTGCGATTCAGCCTCAAACGCAAATTCAGAGCGGAGGAACCAAATTTTGGGGCTTATCGTTAGCACGGTTATGAGGCTTGTTGGTTAGGGAGATTGCTCGTTCATCCCTCATCCTTCATTCTTCATCCCTAACGAGGGACACCTCTCAGTCCTAGCCCGTCAGCTAACTCCGTCGGCATTGAGAGGAGACTGAAGAATCAGCATTTTACTACTGCTCGATACTTCAGTGTCCTCGTATACACGCAAGGACGCTTTTTTTGTGCTCTCTACCGAGCGGCACAGCGTTCCTTGGTCTGCGATCGCCTCGCACTCTCAGGAGAGTTCAATGCTGCTGCAATTCAACGTTCAGATTATTCTTGTCGCTGCTCAGGCAACATGGCGGCGATCGCTGCGTCCAGCCCTGGTTCGAGACTCGGTATTGCTCCCGCTGCTAGGGTTTGCAGGATTGATTCTACTGTGGTGGATCGTTGCTACCTTGAGAAGTGAAATGATGCCGACTCCCTGGCAGGCTCTAGTCGCAAACCTCGACTACATTCTGCATCCGTTCTACAGACGCGGTCCAGGGAATTTAGGAATTGGCTGGTTGTTAGCGGCAAGTTTGCGTCGAGTCTTGATTGGGTTTGTGTTGGGTGCTCTGGTTGCCATTCCCGTCGGCTTCTTAATTGGAATGTCAAAGCAGGCCATGCTAGCGCTGAATCCCGTTATTCAAATTCTCAAGCCCGTTTCTCCTCTGGCATGGCTACCGATCGCCCTTGCTATCTTTAACCTGGCAAACCCTTCTGCCATCTTCGTAATCTTTATTACCTCCCTTTGGCCAACCATCATCAACACAGCCTTAGGGGTATCAAGCGTTTCTAAAGACTATATTGACGTAGCGCGAGTACTAGAAATGCCCCGCTGGAGACAGGTACTCAAAATCATTCTGCCTGCAAGCTTGCCCTACATTTTCACAGGACTGCGGATCAGTTTAGGAATCGCTTGGCTGGTCATCGTTGCAGTTGAGATGCTAACAGGCGGTGTCGGAATTGGCTTCTTTGTATGGGACTCCTGGAATCGACTCAACTTGAGCTCTGTCTTCCTGGCAGTGATTGTAATCGGAGTCACAGGGCTGGTCTTGGACTACATCGTTGGCAAAATTCAGGAGTGGGTGACACACCGCCCTGCATCCCAGACCTGATCTCACTTCATTAATCGCTACACCTTGCATCACCTCATTCCCAGCAAGAGGGCTAAGCATGACTGACATTTTTGACACTCCCTGGAGTCGGAGAAGATTCATTAAACGATTTGGCGCAACCGCAAGTGGATTGGCGCTAGCTTCTTGCGTCAAAGGGAGCACGGGTTCAAATATCCTCACCCCTACTGCTCAGGCAGTTGACCAGGTTGTCGATCCCGGCACACTAGAAAAGCCAAATTTGACTGTTGGTTACGTTCCCGTGAACGATTGTGCACCGTTTGCGATCGCCCACGAAAAAGGCTTCTTTCACAAATACGGTCTAAACGTCAAGATCAACCGAGAAGCAAGCTGGGGCACCTCTCGCGACGGTGTCATCTTTGGTCGTTTGGATGCTGCACCCGTGGTTTCTGGTGCAGTAACCAATGCTCGCAGCGGAGCCGAAGGCGCACGTCACGCACCCTTATGTGCGGCGATGACGATTCACCGTCACGGCAACTCCATGACCATGAACAAAGCCATGTGGGAAAGCGGTGTGCGCCCCTGGCAGGAATACAACGGTGACTTGGAAGCCTTTGGTCAAGACTTTCGCCGTCACTTTAGCGGTCTGCCTCCAGAACGACGAGTCTGGGCAGTCGTGCTCAGTTCTTCCATTTATGAATACTTCATCCGCTATCTGTCAGCAGCGGCAGGAGTCAATCCATTAGATGAATTTCGGATCATCATCACGCCACCACCCCAAATGGTTTCTAACATTCGCATTGGCGCAATGGAAGGCTACATGGTGGCAGAACCCTGGAATACCCGCGCCATTAGTGGAAATGAAGGCGTTGGTTTTACCTTTGCTCAAGGTCGAGAGATTTGGCGGGGACACCCAGACCGCGTATTAGGTGTAATGGAACCTTTCATTGAGGAAAATCCTAAAACCTATCGATCGCTGGTCAAGGCAATGATCGAAGCCTGTCAGTATTGCAGCAATCCCAACAACCGCCAAGAGGTTGCTCAAATCATCACGGGTGTATCTTACACTGCTGCAAAACCCAAAACTTGCCAGGCACCCACCGCCATTACCGAGGAGAACATCGGCTCCCTGCCTGATTGCACCACAAAATTCACTGGACCTGCCATCTTGGGTAACTACAACTACGGTGGGTTTGACGAAAAAGAGCGGATAGTCAACGATCCTGACGAGACAACTATTTTCTTCGATATGCCTTCGACCGTTTCTACGGTACCCAATGATCACTCTACGTTTCTCTGGCAGTCGCAAAGCATTTGGCTCATGACCCAAGCCGCCCGGTGGGGGCAACTTCCAGAATTTCCTAGAAATGGGGAAGAACTGGCTAGACAAGCCTGGAGAACTGACTTGTATCGTGAGATTGCCGCAGAAATGGGCATTGAGTGTCCGGCTGATGATTACAAAGTTGAACCGCCAGAGGCATTCATTGACAACGTCGGGTTTGACCCCAGTGATCCGGTTGGCTATCTGAATAGCTTTGACATTCGAGCCGATCGCCCCACTCGTATTTTCATGTCTTGAGAATTGCGGCTCTAAACCATTCCTGATCTAGATTTCTCGCTCTACTGCAACTAGGAGTCCCACATGATTAAACCCACTGCGAACTTTGCCAACACATCTCAAACTGCAAACTCACCCAAAGAGTTTTTGGTAATTGAAAATGTGACAAAGGCTTATCCAACGCCGAATGGTGGCGAAACGGTGGTTCTCGACGACATCAACCTGAATATTGGGGAGAACGAATACATCTCCATCATCGGTCACTCCGGCTGCGGCAAATCGACTCTGCTCAAGATTGTTGGTGGACTAGAGAAGGCGACATCAGGCTCCATTTGGCTAGGCGGACGCGAAGTTCGTAAGCCCGGTGCGGAACGGATGATGGTGTTTCAGCACTATTCCCTACTGCCCTGGTTAACGGTGCGTGAAAATATCCGATTAGCTGTTGATGAAGTGCTAGACCACTTGTCTCCCGCAGACAAAAAGCAAGTGGTAAATGAACACATCGCCATGGTGAACCTGAATGCAGCGGCTGAGAAGTACCCTGATGAGCTATCCGGCGGGATGAAACAGCGGGTGGGTATTGCTAGAGCGTTGGCCATCCGCCCCAAAATGCTGCTTATGGATGAACCTTTTGGAGCGCTAGATGCCTTAACGCGCGGCAGGTTGCAGCGGCAAGTATTAGACATTTGGGAGAATCAGCGACAGGCAGTCATGATGGTGACTCACGATGTGGATGAGGCGTTGTATATGAGCGATCGCATCATCATGATGACCAACGGCCCGCACGCCAAGATAGGTGAAATCCTAGACGTCCCCTTTGAGCATCCCCGCGTTCTGAAAGAACTGCGATCGCAGTCCACCTACTACGACTTGCGAAACCATGCGCTGAATTTCCTCGATCAGCACTTCAGCCAAGATGACTAACCTGTTGGGGTTGGCGATCGATTATTAACTACTTCCTTCTCAGTTAAAGATTAGGTACCAAAAGATTCAGGGATGCAGCCCCACTTAGCAGGGCTGCATCCCTGAATCTTTTAGTGGAAGAGTAACTATATAGTTACGGTTAGTGATTATTGCACCCTAGCCACAATCTCTTTACTGAATGTGATGTAGGTTGGGTGAAACAACGTGTAAGCTAACACTCACCTAGATTCTGTTGGGTTACGCATTCGCTTCACCCAACCTACGATACATACATAGTTTTAGAAGTTTTGTCAGTCAACCAGGAGTGAGACACCACAGCGGTTTTCGTTCGCAGTTGGCTGGAACTCTTAACCGTTTGTAGGATAACCCGCAAAGTTATCTGCATCACACTCCTCTTGGTAACAAAAGTAGCCTAATGGTGGAGGACTAAACTAATTGCGATCAGGCATCCTAGTAGACAGGATCGAAAGAATAATGGCTGGGGATCATGACGAACTGTGTAGAAAACCATTTAGCTCGACTTAAATGCAGTACCAAAGCAGAATGGAATTCTCAATATAAATAGAGCCAAGATTCTCCAAATTCTCTAAACCGTCCTTCCGATTAAAACAAATCATTTCTTAACCTTTTTAGTCCAACTACTATGAAAAAAACAGAAGGCGTAAAGCTTGAAACTGTACTGACACACCTGCAGAATACTCTGGGGCAAGAAGACTGGGTCAAACAAATCTTGTTGCTGCGAGGAGCAAAGTCAAATATTGCATCTCGCAAAACAATCAACTTGATTGTTGGCTACAACGGCTCTTTCAGTAGTCAAGCAGCCTTAGACCTAACGCTATGGATTGCCCACCAAATTCGCCTAGCCACGAAAAAGCAAGTCACTGTCCATGTGGTTTATGTAGTAGAAGACCTTCAGAGCCTTCAGCAGTCTAGCGATTTTGGCACTTTGAATAGCGGGCAGCATTCTGAGTTGAGCCAGTCTGTATCTCAGTTACCTCAGTTCACCTCTAATGTCGCGACTTTAATGCGATCGCCCCTAGAACTCAGCCCTTCACGCACCACCGTTTGCAGTACCTCCTGTCACCCTAGCCCCGACGCATCACTGAGTGCACTAGAAAAAGCCGACTGTATCCTCTGGCAAGCTCGATGCATGGCAGAAGAGTGGCGTGGCTCTCTTGATGCCCATCTGCGCTTTGGCACAGTAGCAGGTGAACTACGTGAGGTTGTGGAGTCTCTACACGCCGATTTGCTGGTTTTGGGCTGCACTTCTGCTAATCATCGGCTGATTCGTCAACTCACTCGTCGCTTTCCTTGCTCGGTGGTAGGTATACCCACTCAGGCAGCAGTTGCTTAACAGGTAAGTTTACAACGATGCAATGGGCAGCTTTTTGTCTGCCCATTGCGTCAACCAGGTGAGCTTTTTCTGTTTAGCTCCTGGGAGCGTACATCATGATTAAAACGCCGATCAATACAACCCAGCCGCCCAAAAGGTCAAACTTGTCCGGTCTGATCTGATCCACTAGCCAGCCCCACAAAATAGACATCGCAATAAACACACCCCCATAAGCAGCATAAGCACGTCCAAAATGAGTCGGTTGCAGCGTCGGAACGGCACCGTACAGTCCGAGTATCACCACTCCAATTAGCGCTAACCAATAACTCTTTCCCTCCCGCAACGCCAACCAAACCAGATAGCCACCGCCAATTTCACAGACTCCAGCCAGGACAAAAAACAACATTGACTGAATCACGGGCACATCCTCTTCGACCTTTCCCCGACAAATCTTCCTATGTAGGTTGGGTTCCGCTCTGCTTCACCCAACCTACGATATACCCATAGTTTTGGGAGTTTCGCTATGCGGTATTATCGGAAGGAGTTGCTTAACAGAGAGTTGAGAGCAAAATGTCTCTACAAAACACTTTTTACTGCATTTCTCCCCCATCTGCCCGCATCCACTAGGGCAGGACAAGCAAAGATTTTTTCAGGTTGATTGCTTGAATCTCTTTTGAGCATTGCTGAAGCCAGATACAAGTTCGCAACTTATCCAGTTGCGCGAACTTGCATTTCTGACTAGCGATCGCCCCTATTAATCCTGCCCTCGCTTCTAAACGGTTCATTGACCTTTGCGGGAATAAGGATTTTTTCCATGAAAACTCAAGTCAACGCTCAAGCGATCGCTCGCCTTGGGCTAGTTTCGATTTTGCTCGCAGCAACGCTGTGGGGCACGGTTGGGGTGGTGATTCAAGCGCTGTATCGGTTGAGCGACACCAATCCCCTTTCGGTTGGCTTTTTGCGGCTAGCGCTCTCGCTGCCGCTGCTGTTTGTAGTTTGCGGGTTTACTTTGGGACGCAAAACGTTTCGGGTAGCGCGGCGCGATTTGGGGCTGATGCTGCTGATTGGTGCAATGACTGCGCTGTATCAGGTTTGCTATTTCTCAGCGATTACCCATATTGGTGTAGCAGCAGCGACGCTGATTGCACTTTGCGTTGCGCCGGTCTGGGTGGCACTGCTGGCAACCGTTCTATTGCGCGAACGGATGACTCGCGGCGTTTTCTTAGCAGGAAGCTGTGCGATCGCCGGAACAATTCTATTAGTCGGCATACAGCCCGATTCTGAAATGCAGTCAATGGGGTTGGGTGTGTTGCTAGCGCTGGGTTCAGCCTTGGGCTACGCAGTGGTTGCGCTGTGTGGGCGATCGCTAGCCGAGCGCTATCATCCGCTGCAAACGCTGACCATTGGGTTTGGCTCTGGAGCAGTCATTCTCCTACCGTTTGCCCTGGGAACTGGATTGGCAGTCAACTACTCCGGTCTGGGCTGGTTAGCGCTGCTGTATCTGGGCATCATCCCGACAGCCCTCGCCTATCTGCTCTACTTTGGTGGAATTCGCCATACCACCGCGACCGTTGCCAGTATTGCAACCCTGCTGGAGCCGCTTGTCTCGACTGTATTAGCCTGGTGGCTGCTGAATGAGCAACTGGGTTCGCTGGGAATAGTTGGGGCAGTGTTGCTATTGGGGGCGATCGGATTGCTGTACTTGGAAGATGGAAGGAGGAAGGATTAACTAGTTATCAGCAGGAGCTTGATATACAACCCGGTAGGATGTGTTAGTGCAGCGTAACGTATCGTTCTCTAAGAATTAATGCGTTTGCTCGTTCCCAAGCTCCGGCTTGGGAACACGTTTTGGAAGCTCCCGCTTCCAGTGCCACCATAGAGGAAGCGGGAATTTCCTTGATTACACTGCCAAACTGGAGCTTGAGCTGGTTAACTGACAAAACCTTTAAAGCCATTGATATGCCGTAGGTTGGGTGAAGCATCGCGGAACCCAACCGAATTGAGGCAGGAGTTGAGTTCCGCTTTGCTCCACCCAACCTACATCAGGAGATTTGTCAGTCAATCAGAGAGCTTGAGAACTAGTCCAGCTTGAGAAGTAGATAATGCTGGAGATTAGCAACTAGGCAAAGCCGCAACGCCACTATAACCTCGTCTTCAGGTAAGAACTTATGGCTCTTTTTATTAATCATTGGATAAAGTGTCCCTTAGAACAAGCTAGAGGACTTGGTAGTTGTCGTACCGGAGTCTACATACTCGTTTTAGTTAAAGCGCCTGTAGAAGAAACCGCTCAAGCGTTAAGCACTACAAGAGGAATGAATGTTTGGGAGAAAAATGTATATGGGCAGGAAATTAAAATCCTTTATGAAAGCACTTTTGTACTTCGTTTTTGGAGGCATTCCTGGAGCATGATTTATATGCCTTCTGTCATAGCTTCTCGAATTGACGAAAATCGGCGGGTTGGGGATTTGAGTAAATATAGATCTCTCGTGCGTCCGCCGTATGTTACGGAGCCACAACAGCTTGAAGAAATCCCAGAGTTAGCCAAACCAAAACGAAAGTTCAATGTGTTGCAAGACCAGGACACTTTAGAGTTATCTAAATTGCTCAATACTCACGCTATTTATTACTGGGATAGTGATGGAGAGTTTATTGAATATCAGCTGTACAGCAATGGTGCGTTACAAGAAAAATTCTTCTATGAGGTAGGTTTTCCTATCCAGTTTCAGTCCGAGCTGAGGCGTTCTAATTTTCATAGAATCAGAGATATTCGTAAAATCAGAGATAGAGAAATTAGGGATAGAACCGCTTTTTCCTTCATGGACGAGTTCCTTAAACAGCAGGATGCTTATATTCCTGACTTGGCTGTGGTAGAACACGTGGTGAATGAAGATCTGGTTGTTGAAGTTAAAGATCTTGCACCTGATGGTATTGAACGAGTGGATTATTTAGCCTTCCAGTAGAGAACTAGCTAGTTCCTAAGCTGAAGCGTAGGAGCCAGTTATGGTGCGATTCTGATTAGTCGTGCGGAATTTAGAGGTTCTACTTCTAACGTTAGGCAATCGGAGGCAGAGCCTTTATTTGGGATCACCAATCAGAGGCTAAGAACTGGGGAAGCCAAAGGTTAGGGATCAGAGACTTCAGATTTTAATCCCGGAACTGTACTTTGAAGGGAGAGGCTTCTGGTTCTAAACCAGAAAGTTCCGGTTCTGAACTGGAACTTTTCGGCTTTGACCTCGGAACTTCTGATTTGAAATTGAAAACTTCCTGTTTGAAATTAGAACGTTCCAGTTTAAACCTGAAAACTTTCGGTTTAGAATCGAAAATTTCTTATTTGAGATTAGAACGTTGCGGTTTAACCCTGAAAGCTTTCGGTTTGAAATTAGAACGTTGCGGTTTCAAACTGAAAATTTCCTGTCTCAAACTAGAAGCTTCAAACTGAGAACTCGAAATTGCCAGTTTTGAGGGCGATCGCCTCCTCCCAACTCCCAATCGCCTCACCCTCACTTCCCCGACCCGCCGCTTACTTTTGCCTTATAACCAAGCTGGATCAGAAATTGGGCAATCTTCTGAGCATGATCGCCCTGAATTTCAATTTCATTGTCCTTGATCGTTCCACCTGCCCCACACTGGGCTTTAAGCTGCTTCAGCAAAGCCGCCAGCGTTTCAGAATTGGATTGGAAACCACTGATTACTGTGACCGTTTTGCCCTTTCGTCCCTTGCGGGAAGCCTGCACCTTCAGGTTTTGCTGATTGGGCGGCAGGTCAGGTGTGCCCCGTTGCATCGCAGCCGAGTTATCGGGCGTACCGAACTCGGAGTAGACGACGCGATCTTTACCTGACTTTTGTGAATCAGATGATTTACCTTTAGAAGCCGCCATATCCCAAAACCTCCTATCGGAAAGCAATTCACCGCGTCTTTGCAGAATAGCAATTGTTCTATTTTCTGGAATGTTTCTATCTTCCAGGATTTCTCTATAATGGGGGCTAATCCATTATCTTAAATTGGGTCTGTGACACGTACTCCCCTTTCCCCCAGCCAAAATACCACCGATGCTCCTAGCATTTCAGAATCGACTCAGCGACCAGATAACCTAGGACGGTTCGGACGATTTGGCGGCAAGTACGTGCCTGAAACCTTGATGCCTGCTTTGACAGAGCTAGAGACTGCATTCTACGAATATCGTGATCAGCCAGAGTTTCAGCAAGAGCTGCAAGGGCTGATGCGCGATTATGTAGGACGACCCAGTCCGCTCTACTTTGCTGAACGGCTAACGCAGCATTACGCTCGACCCGATGGTACAGGCGCACAGATTTACTTAAAGCGAGAAGACCTAAACCACACCGGTGCACACAAGATTAACAATGCGCTAGGGCAGGTGTTGCTGGCAAAGCGAATGGGCAAACAGCGGATTATTGCCGAAACGGGGGCAGGACAGCACGGCGTAGCGACTGCAACGGTTTGCGCTCGATTTGGTTTGACCTGCATCATCTACATGGGCGTCCACGATATGGAGCGGCAGTCGCTCAACGTGTTTCGGATGCGCCTGATGGGGGCAGAGGTGCGCCCGGTCGCAGCTGGAACCGGAACGTTGAAAGATGCCACGTCTGAAGCAATTCGCGATTGGGTAACGAATGTGGAAACGACCCATTACATTCTTGGCTCCGTGGCTGGGCCACATCCTTACCCCATGATCGTGAGAGACTTTCAAGCCATTATTGGACAGGAAACCAGAGTCCAGTGTCAGGAGAAATGGGGTGGATTGCCAGACATTCTCCTCGCGTGTATTGGCGGCGGCTCGAACGCAATGGGTCTGTTTAACGAATTCGTGAATGAACCCAGCGTCAGAATGATTGGCGTAGAGGCGGCCGGTGAAGGCGTTGATACAGGCAAACATGCCGCAACTTTGACCCAAGGACGAGTTGGTGTGCTGCACGGAGCAATGAGCTATCTGCTGCAAGACCAGGATGGTCAGGTGATTGAGCCTCATTCGATTAGTGCGGGATTGGACTATCCCGGTGTTGGGCCAGAACACAGCTTCCTTAAAGACGAAGGACGGGCAGAGTATTACAGCGTGACGGACCAGGAAGCGATAGACGGATTCCAGCAGCTTTCTCGGTTGGAAGGGATTATTCCAGCGCTGGAGACGGCTCATGCGATCGCCTTCCTCAACACGCTCTGCCCTCAACTTACAGGCAACCCTCGCATCGTGATCAACTGCTCAGGACGAGGCGACAAAGATGTGCAAACGGCTGCCAAGCTTTTAGACATGACCAGCTAGCTATTGCAGATCGCTATCGTGGAGTAGATAGGCTTACTCCACGATGGTTCACATGGTTCGTTTTATTTCGTTTGCAAGATTTGCTGCATTTTGGGTTGGTGGCGCAGGTTTGTTGGCGATCGCTTCCTGCCAAGAAGTTACTTCTGAAGTGCTGCCACAGCTACGTCCGGCTGAGCAACCTGAGCAGTCCGCTTCCCCTTCAGAAAGCCAGCCTCCCAGCCCTTACGCTGAGCTAGAACAGGCAGTTCACACTCAGATTAATCAATATCGCGCAGAACAAGGGCTACCACCGCTAGAGCTAAACGCTGAGATGAGTGAAATTGCCCGTCAACACAGTCAGGCAATGGCAGACGGGCAAGCTTCCTTTAGTCATGATGGGTTTGAGCAGCGGGGGCAGGCGATCGCCCGCAAAATTCCATTCCGAACGGTTGCTGAAAATCTCGCCTTTAATCAGGGTTTTGCTGACCCTGTAACGCAAGCCGTAGAAGGCTGGATCGACAGTCCCGGACATCACGCTAACATTAAAGGCAACTTTGACCTGACGGGCATTGGTGTGGTCAAAAATGAGCAAGGGGAATACTACCTGACGCAGCTTTTTGTGAAGCGGCTGTTGCCGTTTTAGGGGTATTGGTCACTGGTCGCTGGGTCAGTGACTAAACTCAGACTTTTGAATACTAGAATTGGTCTAGTTTCTCCAGTGTGGCTTGATGGAATTTGAATTTCAGGTGTGCGATCGCGATCTCTCCGATGAGATTCTTTCTGAGTATTTGCAGGCGGAGGCGATCGCTGTTGATACCGAAACGATGGGATTGTTGCCACAGCGCGATCGCCTTTGTTTGGTGCAGCTTTGTGACCCCAAAGGAAACGTAGCGGTCGTTCGCATCGCACTGGGGCAAACCGAGGCACCCAAACTTAAACAGGTTCTAGAGTCCTACAGCACCGTTAAGGTGTTTCACTTTGCCCGCTTTGACCTGGCGACGTTGCAGCATCACTTAAACATTCAAGTTCAACCGACCTTCTGCACTAAAATTGCCAGCAAGCTAGCCCGCACCTACACGCCCCGTCATGGATTGAAGGATCTGGTGCAGGAGCTAGAGAGAGTTGAGCTGGACAAAAGCGCCCAAAGCTCTGATTGGGGAAATGCTGCCAACCTATCTGAGGAACAGCTTCGCTACGCGGCAAATGATGTACGCTATTTGCTCAGCGTCAGGATCAGACTGACCGAAATGCTGAAGCGAGAGGGACGCTGGGAGCTAGCTCAGGAGTGCTTTGCCTGTCTACCTACCATCGTCAAGCTAGACCTGATGCAGTATTCCAGCATCTTTGAGCATTAATTCAACATGAAAATTGCAACCTGGAACGTTAACTCAATTCGCACTCGAATGGAACATGTGACCAACTGGTTGCAGGAGAATCCTGTAGATGTGCTTTGTGTGCAGGAAACGAAGGTTGTGGATGAGGACTTTCCGCGATCGCCCTTAGAAGCTTTGGGCTATCACCTCTACATCTACGGGCAAAAGTCCTACAACGGTGTAGCACTGATTAGCCGCGCTCCGCTCACCGATGTGAAAATGGGCTTCTCAGCCGTTCTTCCCGAAACCCTGGTGGATGACCTTGATGACCAAAAGCGTGTGATCAGCGGCATCGTCAACGATCAGGTGCGACTAATTAACCTTTACGTACCCAACGGCTCTTCAGTCGGCAGCGATAAATATGAGTACAAACTGCGCTGGCTAAAAACCTTGCGGGAGTATGTACAAGCTTTGATGCTTCAGTTACCCAACAACCTATTGATCTGCGGCGACTTCAACATTGCCCTTGAAGACCTGGATATTCATAATCCTCAAGGGCGCGAAAAAATGGTGATGGCAACCGACCTGGAGCGGGAAAGCCTGAAAGCCGTCCTGGATTTGGGACTTCAGGACGTGTTTCGCAAATTTAACCAGGAAGGGGGACAGTACAGTTGGTGGGACTATCGCACCGCCGCTTTTCGTCGCAACCTTGGCTGGCGGATTGACCACCACTACGCCACTCAACCCCTTTATGACTCCGCAAAAAGCTGCACCATCGACATAGCTCCCCGCAAACTCGAAAAGCCCAGCGATCACGCCCCCGTTATTGTGGAACTTTAATCAGAACTAAGAATTACGTTGGAGGACAGCATTTACCGAAGAAACTTTTGGCTGAACCTGTAAATTTCACACCTTGACCTAACCTAATCCACAGATGAACGAGCAAGCTTGGCAAGTCGATCCGCAATCCAGATCTTGATAATCGATTGGCGGGTTACTCCGAGCCGCTTAGCTTCCTGGTCCAATGCAGCAACCATCCATGTTGGAAAATCAACATCAATCTGTTGCTGTTCGTATCCAGGACGTTTTGCTTGAGGGAGGTCTAGAGAAGCGGTGATATCCTCTCCGTTGTCAAATTTGCTATCAAATTCGGTTGCTTTCATAAACTTTCACCTCTTCTACACGAGAGCAACGAACAGAAATAATGCGAATCTTGCCCTTTCGATAGGTAATTACCGCTGACCAATGCTTCTGAAGAATTTTGCCAATCACTAAGTATCTTGGCTCATCTTCAGTCTTTGCTGGAATCTCAATTCTGGCAGGATCAGCCCACAGTCTCTGTGCTTCTACAAAGTCAATCTTGTGCTTCTCCTGATTAGATTCGCTCTTAGATGAATCATACTCAAACTCCATAGGCTGTATGAGTCATACGCTCCTTTCCTCAGCGTTCTCTCACTCATCTTAATTTCTGCCTTGAGTGGAGCGATCGCACACCTCACATAAATCTTGAGCTACCCTACGGGAAGAAGCATATACAATCTGCCTCTAGCCCCCAGTCCCTAATCCTCACCCCCCAATCCCCATGTTTCTAGTTACTGGAGCCACCGGAGATCTCGGCACCCGCGTCGTTAAGCGGTTGCGAGAAGAAGAAAAACCCGTCAGAGCCTTCGCGCGTCTGACCTCGCGCTATGCAGAACTTGAAAGTCGTGGCGCAGAAATTTTTGTTGGCGATCTGTTGAAAGAGCGAGATATTCAAAAAGCCTGCCAGGGCATTCGCTATGTGATTAGCACTCACGGTGCAAGCGAAGCCGGTGGTGGCACTGCTGAAACGCTGGACTATCGCGCCAATATTGACTTAATTGATGCAGCAAAAGCTGCCGGAGTTGAGCATTTTGTCTTCATTTCCGTGCTGGGAGCCGATCGCGGCTATGAAGACGCACCGACATTTAAAGCAAAGCGGGCAGTTGAAAACTACTTGCAAGCTAGCGGACTCAACTACACAATCCTGCGTCCATCCGGCTTTGCTTCTAACATTGTGCCCTTGGCAGAGCGGTTTAAACAATCCGGCATTTATTTCACCATTGGTGACCTGAGAATTCGCTCGTCGATCGTCAGCACCGATGATTTAGCCCGAATTGCAGTAGATTCCGTAGCCATTGACGCCGCCCGCAATCAAATCTTTGCGGTTGGTGGGCCAGAGATTATTGAGCGAGGCAACATTCCAAAAATCTTTGAACAGATTTTTAATCAGGAACCCGTTGTAATTAATCCGCCCATTGGCGCTGTGGATGGGATTCGCACCGTCGTAGGATTCTTTAATCCTGAAGCAAAGCAAGCGCTGGGAACTTTTCGGACATTGCTCTCGAATGAGTTTTACTGCACTGCTACCGAAATCGAGCGATTAGAATCGGTCTTCAACATGAGAATGGAAACCCTGGATAGTTACATCAGACGGTATGTGCCAGCTCAGGCTTAGGCACCAAAGCCACCACCACCGGGAGTTTCAATTACAAACAGATCACCTGAATGTACCTGTACTTCTGCCTTACCGGGTAGAGAGGCGATCGCCCCATCCTTTCGTTCTACAAAGTTACGACCGATCGCCCCAGGTTCACCTCCCTGCAACCCAAAGGGGGGAATGATCCGATGCCCTGAGAGAATTGCGGCAGTCATCGTTTCGCGAAAACGGATACGGCGAATCACGCCATTACCTCCCGAATGGTGTCCTTTGCCGCCACTGTTGTGCCGAATTGCAAACTCTTCTAGCAACACGGGAAACCGCCATTCCAATACCTCTGGATCGGTGAGTCGTGAGTTAGTCATGTGAGTTTGCACGGCATCGGTTCCGTCAAACGTTGCTCCAGCGCCAGAGCCACCACAAATAGTTTCGTAGTATTGGTGCTGCTCATTGCCAAAGGTGAAATTGTTCATCGTGCCTTGGGCTGCCGCCATAACACCGAGAGCACCGTAGAGTGAGTTGGCGATCGCCTGTGAAGTCTCCACATTTCCCGCAACTACAGCAGCAGGATAATGTGGATTTAACATGCAGCCATCGGGAATGGTAATTTCCAAAGGTTTCAAGCATCCCGCATTGAGCGGAATATCATCTTCCACAAGGGTGCGAAACACATACAAGACAACCGCTTTGCAGATCGCCAGAGGTGCATTTAGATTGCTCTGCTGTTGGGGTGAAGTGCCTGTGAAATCAACGTGGGCAGAGCGATCGCCCCGATTAATCGTAATCTTCACGCAAATCTCGCAGTCGTCATCCATTGGATAAACAAACTGTCCATCCTGCAATACATCAATCACTCGTCGCACGGACTCTTCTGCATTGTTTTGCACATGCTGCATGTAAGCCCGCACTGTTTCTAAACCATAGTGTTCGACCATTCGCAGCAATTCCTGTGACCCTCGCTCATTCGCAGCAACCTGAGCCTGTAAGTCAGCAATATTTTGTGAAACATTCCGAACCGGATACTCCCCAGAAGTGAGTAGATCAACTAATTTAGATTCACAAAACTCTCCTTGATTCACAAGCTGAAAGTTATCAATTAACACTCCTTCTTGCTCCATTGAGGTGCTGTGAGGCGGCATAGAGCCAGGAGTAATCCCACCAATATCAGCGTGGTGTCCGCGAGATGCAACGTAGAAGAGAGGAGTAGAGGGATGGGAAGTTGCTATAGTGGCAAAAACGGGAGTGATAACGGTGATATCAGGAAGGTGAGTGCCACCGTTGTAGGGGTTGTTGGAGACGTAAACATCACCGGATTTGAGAACATCACTTTTTGCTTGAATCAAACTGCTGACGCTCTCGCTCATAGAGCCGAGATGCACTGGAATATGAGGCGCGTTGGCAACCAGTTGACCGTGCTGGTCAAAGATGGCACAGGAGAAATCTAGCCGCTCTTTGATATTGACGGAATAACTGGTGTTTTGTAATGTGATGCCCATTTCTTCAGCGATCGCCCGAAATAGGTTGTTGAAAATTTCCAGAAGAACAGGGTCGGGTTTGCTGGAGGTTGAGGGTTGGGAAATGAGAAGGGGTTCGTCTTTTGTTCGTTGTTCTTTGCTCTTTGTTTGGGTTAACACCAAATGGTTTCGCTGGGTCAGTTCTGCGCTCCAACCAGGTTCGATGACGTTAGTGCCAGTGGGTTCAATAATTAGGGATGGACCGGGGAGGCGATCGCCTGGTTTCAGGTCTTCTCGCTGGTAAACCGGGGTGTCGTGCCAGGTGTCGTGAGTGTACATCTGGACAGTGGCGATCGGGTTAAGCGGAGTAGTTCTGCCCGTAGGGAGCAGAGGTTCGGTGAGTGGCGTGGTTCGTCCAATTGCTTCCACTGAGACAGCTTCCACAATCAGGGCTTTGTGAGGCATGGTGAAGCCATAGCGCTGATGATAGGACTGCTCAAAGTGAGTTCGTGTCGTGTCTGCATCACCAAAGTCTATGATCAGGGCAGAATCCGTTCCTTCGTAGCGAAGGTGAGTTTTGAGCAAGGTTTGGATGCGATCGCCACTCACTCCCTGTGCCAGGATTTCCTGCTGAGCTTCTGCACTCAACTCCTCCAACATCTGCTTTAGCGTAGGAATTGTATCTGGAGTTAAGCGAACCTCTGCTGCTTTTTCTTTGAGGGTACGAAGGTCAGCTAAACCAATACCATAAGCTGACAGTACGCCTGCATAGGGATGAATAAAGATTTGCGTCATGCCTAGCGCTTCAGCAATCAGGCAGGCATGTTGTCCACCTGCGCCACCAAAGCAGCAGAGAGTGTACTCAGTTACGTCATAACCCCGCTGAACCGATATCTTTTTGATTGCGTTAGCCATTTTGTCGATGGCGATCGCCAAAAACCCTGCCGCCACTTGTTCTGAAGTGCGGGAATCACCTGTTTTGGAGTGAATTTCTGCACTCAACTCAGCAAACTTTTGCTGCACAATGGCATTATCCAAAGGCAAATTCCCTGTTTCACCAAACACATGGGGGAAAAACTCTAGCTGAATTTTGCCTAACATCACATTACAGTCGGTCACTGCAAGTGGTCCACCCTTGCGGTAGCAGGCTGGGCCAGGGTTTGCCCCTGCGGATTCTGGTCCAACTCGATAGCGAGAACCATCAAAAAACAGAATTGAGCCTCCCCCTGCCGCAACCGTGTGAATCGACATCATCGGGGCACGTAGTCGCACACCGGCTACTTCTGTTTCAAAAGTGCGTTCATACTCCCCGTTAAAGTGAGAGACATCGGTGGAGGTGCCTCCCATATCAAAGCCAATAATTTGATTGAATCCTGCGGCAGTGCTGGTTTTGACCGCTCCTACAATTCCTCCAGCGGGGCCAGAAAGGATACTGTCTTTGCCTTGAAACAGTCGGGCATCAGTGAGTCCTCCATCCGACTTCATGAACTCCAGTTTGGTAGAGTGAGTTTCTGTTTTGGTGAGGTTGGCTGCGACCTGCTCTACATATCGCCGCAAAATTGGAGACAAATAGGCATCAACAACGGTAGTATCTCCTCGACTCACCAGTTTCATTAACGGACTCACTTCATGGGAAACAGAGATCTGAGTGAAGCCGATTTGTTGGGCGATCGCCATCACCTGTTGCTCATGTTTGGGATAGCGGTAGCCATGCAAAAACACAATCGCACAGGCACGAATGCCATTTTCAAAAGCAACTTGCAATGCTTGAGTTAAGCGGGCTATTTCTTCAGGGCTGATGGCAATGAGTTCTTCACCTTGTGCCGTGTAGCGCTCCTCGGCTTCAATCACCTGTTCGTACACCATTTCGGGTAAAACAATATGACGCGCAAAGATATTTGGACGATTTTGATAACCAATTTTCAGGGCATCTCGAAAGCCTTTTGTGATTAACAGAAGAGTGCGATCGCCTTTTCGCTCTAACAGGGCATTGGTCGCTACCGTTGTTCCCATCTTCACCACCTCAACCGCTCCTGATGGAATGGGTTCATCAGAGGCAATTCCTAAAATGTCTCGAATGCCTTGGATCACTGCATCCTGATATCGTTCTGGATTCTCTGACAACAGTTTGTAGACAATCACCCACTGATGATCAGGCAGCGAGACAACCTGAAACCGTTCAGGAGAATGAGAGAGGTGACGGGCGATCGCCTCATCATCCGTCACGGCAACCAAGTCAGTAAACGTACCCCCGCGATCGGCAAAAACTTTCAGCATAGAGCAGTGCTCACTGGGCTAATGCCATGACAATTTCACTTGATTGTATGACACCTGTTGAAAATCACCGCAACATGCTGAACGACCAGTAATTCGAGGGTTGTCAGCGCTGCAAAATTAAAAATGTTGAAATCCTTGATTGAGGTTAAGGGCAACATCAGGCTGTCCATTGCTCTGGCTTAACCAAACTTCGCTGCCTGCAACAATACTGCCAACAATCGCCGCTCCATTACCCAAACGCTGCCCTATCACCTCAGCCAGATCAGGAGGCAAACACAGCACCAGTTCAAAATCTTCCCCCCCGTACAAAGCCCAATCCAGCGCTTGCTCTGGAGAAAGCCATTGCTTAAAAGCAGACGGCATAGGAATTTTTGCCCTTTCCAACTTGGCTCCTACACTGCTAGCTCGACAAATTTGTAGGACGGCATCTGCTAGCCCATCACTGCTATCCATCCCAGCCAGCCTAAAGGGAATTTGGACGGGAGATTGGAGGGAATAAACCTCTTGCAAGATTGGCAGAATGTCTAAACGTGCAGCAGGACGTTGGTGCGCTTTGATGAGCTGATCGCGATCGCCCCCACTCAGCCCCACCCCCGCATCGGGATTCAGTAACAGTTCCAACCCAGCCCGCGAGGCTCCATGAACGCCCGTCACCAGAATTGCATCTCCCGGTTGCGCCTGAGAACGAAGGATTGCTTGATCCGGAAAGACCTGACCAAAGGCAGCAATTGCCACCGTTAACACCGTCGAGCGGCACACATCCCCACCCACAATCGGCGTATTGTATTGCGCCAAACAATCAGCTAGGCCCTGGTAAAGCTGTTCTACCCAGCTCACGGGCAAGTCTCCTGGCAAACCCAGCCCAACCGTAATTCCCAAGGGAGAAGCACCCATTGCGGCTAGGTCGGAGAGGTTGGCGATCGCCGCCCGCCATCCCACATCTGCCGGAGAAGTCGTATGCACACCCGGAGATGCCAGTCCCACACTGAAATGCACTCCGTCAACCAGGATATCGGTCGTGACCACAACCGACTGGCCCATCGCCACAGCCATCAGTGCTGCATCATCACCAACTACAGCAGGGGGGCAAAAACGCTGCAACTTTTGCAAAAGCGCCTGCTCCCCCAAATCACGAATCAACATGAGACAACTTTAAGCAGCTTGCGGCTCTACCAGATTTTCAGCGCCTTTGACGACTTTGGCAGAGATAATCTTGTCGCCTTGCTTGAGTTGTTCTAGAACTTCCTTATTCTCGATGACGTAGCCAAAGACCGCATAACGTCCATCCAGCAAATTCAGCCCAGCAGGAGTCAATTCTGGCTCAAACAGGAAGAAAAAGAATTGCGACGAACCTCCATTGGCATCCTCACCGGGACGAGCCATTCCCAACGTGCCGTAGGCAGAGAAAGGTAGTACGGGCTTATCCAGATAGCGTCCTGCATCCTCTAGCGTGATTCCATAAGTCGGCTCAGTGTCACCTTCTACCAAAACTTCCAAAGGAATTGCCCGATATTCACCCGTGTTCGGATCAATAAAGCCTTCTTCTTCTCCGGGTGGATCGCCGATTTGCACGACATAAAAGTCTTCTGCACGGGTAAACTCTAGCCCGTCATAGAAGCCACGCTGCACCAAATCGACAAAATTTCCAGCGGTGACAGGAGCACTATAGCCATCCACAACCAGCGTCATCGTGCCTTTACTGGTTTCAACCTCAACCGTGGCACGACCCTTAAGTTGGGGCAAATTGCTGTATTCAGCAGGCACCTCAAAGGGAAAATCTTGCACCATCAACTCTTCGAGCTGACCGACCATGTCCAACATTTTGCCCCGTCGAATCCAGATCGCTTCTTTGTCTTTGCTTTCGACGTCTTGCCGCATAGCGTTGATCTCATTCTGCAATTGCAGGACAAGATATTCTGCTTGAGGCTTGTTCTCATCGGGAACGGTAGTCAGCAATTCTGAACGACGCGAATTGAGAATTCGTTCGGCTTGAGCCAAATTGCCGTTGATTGCACCAAATCGTCTGCGCGCCCGCAGCACTTCCGAAATTTCTTCAATGCTGGTTTGAATTCGTCGCACGGCAGTGTTGTCAATCGGCAATGCATATCTAAGCAACGCTTTGCCATCAGTAATGGCATTACCAGGCGGCAAAGCGCTAATCAACACATCCGCTGAGGCTGGGCTAACGCACCAAGTTGTACTGAGTCCCAGAAACAGAGTAGCCTGCACTGCGATCAAGACTCCGGCTTTGAGGTAGGGGCTAAGGAAGCTGGCAAACCTCTTGCAAAGTTCAGTTGAACTCGTCTTGGGGGATTCACTAGCCGTTTTTGCAAGAGCGATAGTCATCAGAATTGCTTAAAGAACTCGGCATGAGAGCGGGGATTTTTTGGAACAACCCCATGTTTAATCTTGCCACAGTGCGGGAATGGGGAGAGGGAATGGCGATCGCCATTCCCTCTCCCCTAATCTCCAATCCCCAAAATGCTTCTCAGGAAAGTGAAGACGCACCCACTTGAGCGGTACAATAAGTTGCCAATTGTTCTCCTTCAAAAGATTCATGATTTCCAGCAATGACTTTCGCCCAGGTGTCAGCATTGAGCTAGATGGCTCCGTGTGGAAGGTGGTTGAATTCCTCCACGTCAAGCCAGGGAAAGGGTCTGCATTCGTCCGCACTAAGCTAAAAAATGCTCAGACTGGCAGCGTGATCGAGCGGACGTTTCGGGCCGGTGAGACGGTTCCTCAGGCAACGCTTGAAAAAAGCACAATGCAGCACACCTACAAAGAAGCTGACGATTACGTCTTCATGGATATGGAGACTTACGAGGAAGGACGCCTCAACGCCCAGCAGATTGGCGATCGCGTCAAATACCTGAAAGAAGGTATGGAAGTAAACGTTGTGCGCTGGGGAGAGCAGGTCATCGAAGTTGAACTGCCCAACTCTGTTGTGCTGGAGGTGACGGAAACTGACCCAGGAGTTAAGGGTGATACGGCAACCGGAGGCACCAAGCCCGCGATCGTTGAAACGGGTGCTCAGGTGATGGTGCCGCTGTTTATTTCAATTGGCGAACGGATCAAGATTGACACCCGCAATGATACATACTTAGGACGAGAGAATTAGTGGTTTAGCTGGGTGATGGCGACAGGCGATAGGCTAAAAGCGCCATAGCCCGAGCCTGTTGCCTGTTGCCTATTTTGAGGGGTCACATAAGTGGAATTTGATTTTAACGAACTCCGTCAACTGCTGGCGGTGCTAAATCAAACGGATATAGCAGAACTGACTTTAAAGAGCGATGACTTTGAGCTGGTCGTGCGGAAGGGCTCTCAAATTGGCGATCGCCCTCCAACCAGCGGTGTTGTTGGGGCAGAAGGCTTTGCGCCACCCGTAGCGATTTTGCATTCCCCAACTCCTGGGGCAGCTACGACGACAGCCGATGTTAGCGTCACCGCTTCAGTGCCGACCCCTGCCCCTCCTGCAAGCGATCGCCTGGTCGACGTGATGTCGCCTATGGTCGGCACCTTCTACCGTGCGCCCGGTCCAGACGAGTCACCTTTTGTAGAAGTGGGCGATCGCATTCGCCCAGGGCAAACTGTCTGCATCATCGAAGCGATGAAGCTGATGAACGAGCTAGAAGCCGAAGTATCCGGCGAAATTGTAGAAATTTTGGTGCAAAACGGAGAGCCCGTAGAATACGGGCAAGCTCTGATGCGAGTCAACCCTGGCTAGATTAAACATCAGCGGGTTCTAGCCGCAAGAATACTTCCTCAAATCGCCACAGCAAGTGACTACTCAAGTTTTGGGAATAGCTCCACCAGCCGTTCAGGGCAAAAATGTACTCCCTTGGTAGGCTACCTGCAGGGGCACGAAAGCCATATTTGAACGTATCCCACTGGAGCAGCCAAATATTATTTACATACCAGCCAATTTGCGCTCCAAATTTGCATTCACTCTTGCTTTGGGCAAACAGCCAGGAGTCTGTTTTGCAGTTTAGCTCACGCCAAATTTTGCTTTGAGTGCTAAACCCAAAGCGGCCATTGCTATATTTGACCCAAAGGCGATCGATCGCAGCAAGTGTTGCAACAGGCAAATTTCTCACATCTTCTTCACTGAGCCAACCCGCTTCTTCGCGATTCATAATCTTCAGCAAGATTGCTTTAGTCTCAAGGTCTGCATCTTTCCAACGACCCGATGCCATGAGTAGCTGCAAGTAACTTAAATCGGTTGATTGAGGTTGTGCTTGATAAGTTGTGTTTTCTTGATAAGCCGTGTTTTCTTGGTAAGTTGTGTTTTCTTGGTAAGTTGTGTTCTGGTGAGCCCAATCTGAATAAGTTGCGTTTTGGTAAGACGTATTTTGATAGTTCGGACTTTGGTAAGACGTACTTTGAGGATTTTGATAAGTAAAGTTGTCAGCAGAATTTTGAGGAGGCTCGTTGTAGCGGGGCTCATTATAGGGTGTTGAAAAGCCCATTTCAGGAGCGAAGTCATAGGACTTTAGAAAAGCATAAGCTGCATTAATTTCCTTCACCTTTTCCTGGGCTTTCTGCTGGAGCCTGGGATTGTGCGTGAAGCGGTCAGGATGCCAAACAACAATCAAATCCTTGTATGCCTGTTTCACTTCATGCTTTGATGCACCGGGCTTAAGGTCAAGAATCTGGTAGTAGTAGGCACAATCCATAAGAAATCAACTGAGATAGGGTAAATTGCTTGAAACTCAAACAGATTAGCTTTTGTAGTTTACAGACCAGGTTTATTTCAGTCCGGATATCCTCAAAAACTCAACTAGAATCTTCAAAGCTAGCAACTGCATCATGACAAAACTTAGGGCGATCGCTTCTAATTTCGTTGGCTACTTAACTCGGTTTAAGCCATTGAATACATGACTAATTCATATCAATTCCCTAAAGATTTGCTGTTAGAGAGTATGGTTTATGAATTTAATCGATCGCATCAGTTGGGCTGCCCTTGAGCGCATGATTCACACTCAGTTTCCAGCAGTTCGGCAAATTGAATCTGAAGAACTGGCAGCGAGACTAGAGCAGACAGATTTGCCCCAGCTAATTTTGCTGGATACGCGCAACCCGGCAGAATTTGCGGTTAGTCATTTAGCTAACGCCCGGCAAGTTGATCCTAAGCTGGAAATATTCGAGAGCCTAAGACTCCCTTTGAACACGCCAATTGTGACGTACTGCTCAGTCGGATATCGGTCGTCAGCGATCGCCTCTCGCTTACAAGCGGCGGGCTACTCCAACGTGGTCAACTTGAAGGGATCAATCTTTCAATGGGCAAATCAAGGCAGACCCGTTTACCGAAACGGACAGATTGTTCAACAGGTCCATCCTTACAATTCGCTCTGGGGAAGACTTTTAGATGCTAAATTTCATGCTTACGAACCGTAGTCAAACAATAAAAACTGCTATCGAATTTGCTCAAAAGCGTTTGCTCAAAATCAACAATTTATTCTGAGAAGATCAAGTGCATTTATGCAGATTTATCAGAAGCACATGGAGGAAATTTAGCTTTCGAACTTTTGTCGGTGGGATTCTCCAGACCAAAACAGACGGATATCTGTACCGGACCTCTTGGGACAAATTCGCCAAAATTAAGAAGTAACCGGAGGAACTTCCTATGACAAGCAACCAACCAGGCAATCAAAAATCTTTTGTTCAATCGATTTATCAGTGGTACCGCAGCACCATTCGCAATCCTAAATATCGCTGGTGGATCATCTTAGGAACTCTGGCTTACTTTTTCAGCCCCATTGACATTGCTCCAGATTTCATCCCGGTGATTGGGCAGATCGATGATGTAATGCTAATGACTCTACTGGTGTCAGAGCTATCTCAATTGATGATCGAGCGGGTTAGAAATCGCAAAGATGAAGATGCAGTTGCAGCAGGTAGCGATCGGGTCGCCTCAAGCGTAGATCAGGAACCTGTTACCGTTGATGCCATCCCCGTTGAGTAGCCGAACCTCCTAAAAATTTGAGATTTAACCTTCTGTAGAGACACGATTCAACGTTTTCCTTAATGAAGGGGACAGGGCAAAGCTCTGTCCTTTTTTTTGCCCAAATTTGTCCTAAAAGGATTGGCTAACCTGACGTTCTAGATGAGCCGCAATGCTCGCCTGTTTCTCTAAATCATCCGTCTCCAAATAAACTCGCATTAAAGGTTCTGTACCAGACGGACGCAGTAATACCCAACTGCCATCTTCCAGGTAGAGTTTAATTCCATCCTTGCGACCGATCTGCTTAACCCTGATTCCGGCGATGTCGGCTGGCGGATTTTGGCTGAAGGTATCCATCAGAGCTGCTTTGTGAGAATTACTCAGACGAAAGTCGAGCCGGTGTTCATAACGAGGGCCTCCTGCATCCGCGATCGCCTCTTCTACCAGTTGGCTCAGCGGTTTGCCTGCGTAGGCGATCGCCTCCACCACGAGCAGGGCTGCTAGTACCCCATCCTTTTCAGGAATGTGTCCTGCAATGCTCAGCCCGCCTGACTCCTCACCGCCAATTAGCACGTTGGCAGTTCGCATTTTTTCGCCGATGTGCTTGAATCCGACTGGCGTTTCATAAAGCTCCAGCCCATATTTCAGCGCTAAATTATCAAGCAGATGGGTTGTGGCAACCGTCCGAGCGATCGCCCCCGTCTTGCCCCTCTGCTCAACCAAATGGCGCGTCAGCAGCAGCAAAATTGCGTTGGGCGTGAGAATATTTCCCTGATCATCCACAATGCCAAAGCGATCGCTATCTCCATCGGTAGCGACTCCTAGAGCCGCCTTATCCTGCTGCACTGCTTTCACCAAGCCCCTCAATTGCTTGCCTTTGGGTTCAGGAATGCCGCCACCAAACAGCACATCTCGCTGCATATGGAAGGTTTCGGTCTGACAACCGCAGTGGCTTAACGCGACATCCAAATAGCCACGCGAAGTCGAGAACAGTGCATCATATTTGACCTGTAGATTAGCTTTGCAAATCCGCTCGACATCCAGCAGCGTGTATAAGAACCGGAGGTAGTTAGGTTTAGGGTCAAAGGTAGAAATCTGATCAGTCCGCTCGCCGCTGGGAGGTCCAGTCGATGCCCGATCAAGCTGAGCTACGATCGCGTCGGTAATTTTTGACGTAGCCGGGCCAGCATAGTCAGGGATATATTTGATGCCGCAATACACGGCTGGATTATGGCTGGCTGTGAACATGAGCGCGCCTGCCGAGTTGAGCAATTTGGCGCTGTAGGCGATCGCTGGAGTTGGGCAATCTCGCTCTACCAGTTTGACTGTCCAGCCTGCATCTGCCAGCACTGCTGCTGCTGTTTTGGCAAATTGATCGGCAAGGAAGCGAGTGTCATAGGCAATCAAAACAGGACGCGATTTGGAATAGGCAGTTTCTAGATAATGGGCGATCGCCCGTGTGACTCTACACACATTGGCAAAGGTAAAATCATCCGCAATGATTCCACGCCAGCCGTCCGTGCCAAACCAAATTTGGCTTGTATCGTTGGCTGCCTTCATTCTGCCTTTCCTCCCTCACCTGAGTCGAATATAGCGCTTTACGCTCGACTCTCCACTCGCCATCTCTGATGACTATTGCTGCGTCTACTAATTTCCTGAACCTACACAGCTCTCAGCTAGACAAACCACCAACACTGAGGTAATCGTAGCGGTTGGTTGAAAATCTTGAGTTTCGTTAAAGTCAGCGGTTGTCGAAGGATAAATGCCAGCAGTTTGCTGATTGAAATTGCCCGTTCCAAAAGAAAGGTTAGAGGCAGGATGATTCTCAAAACGGACGTATTCCCGCCCTTCATTTTGCGTGTTATAGGAAAGCGTTGCTTTACCGTAGGATGATTCTGCTTGGGCGATCGCCACTCCCGGACCCACTGATTCACCAGTGAGAAACTTAGGATTATCAGTCATTAATCCTTGAATCACATCTTCATCTGTAAAGGTTCCACCTGGCAGATAGAGAATGTAAAACTGAACTTCGCCAGCTTGACGAACGGCGATCGCATCAAAGTCTGCAATAAAAGGAGACTCAACCACAAACTCGGTTTCTGCTCCCAACGCCTGCTTTAACTCGCCCAGGGTCATTCCTAATTTGGCTAGCCCAATTCCCTCGGCTGAGATGCGTCGCTCATCGGAAACAGCTGTCTCTGATACTGAAGGAGTAGAACTGGGAGACGGAGCAACTTCTTCAGCAGCAGGCGTGCTATCTGGCACAGAAGCTTCTGGACTGACGGGAGGAACAGTACCGCAACCCGCCAACCCCAGCAAAATACCAGAGAAAATTAAGTACTTTTTCACAAACGTCTAACTGAAATTTCAATGGAATCGTAACAAGTAACCTTAGATCAACGGAAGCAATTTGAGCAACTTAGTTCCCCCTTCTCGCTCTGGTTGAAAATACGAAATAAATGGAGCGATCGCCTAGTAGAAATCTATCGAGGTTAGTCCGGCATCCGTTAAATCAGAGGTTTCACCATCCATACAGATTGGGAAGTATAACCTAGTTTCTGGTAAAGGCTAATCGCAGGTTGATTTGCAACAAAAACCTGTAGACCCATTTGACGATCGCCCCTCTCCCTTGCCCACTCCTCCGCATGGTGCATCAATGCTGACCCAATTCCTTTACGACGATGAGCAGGCAGCACATAAAGCAAGAAAATATGAGAGTGGCGATCGCCTTTTACCTGATCAATAGCGTTTCCTAACCACAAGCAAGCAATTGGCGATCGCGCATAAGTTCCCGTACCAAATTCAGGCTTATGAGCATCGGAGTGCCCAATCCACCAGAGCGGCGTTTCCTTAGAAAAATACTGCTCAACAGTTCGCGCAAGATGAGCAAAGGACTGATCAGGATATAGCTCCTGATACGTGCGCTGCATAAACTTCACCAACAGCGCCCGATCCAGCCCCGAACCTGACCAAAGCACATAATCGGCGGGAATTGCCACAGCTAAAACCCAGCGACGCTAAAAGGAAGCCGCTTCGGGCAAGCCATGCACCAAAATTTCTAATGTGGGAGGCAAATCTGCAACGGCTTCGGTGTCTGCGGCTTGTGCTTGCTCCTCTGGCTGCTCAATAGGAGCGGGAGCCATCATGTCAGAAGGCAGGAAAATTCGCGCACTGACGGCAACGAGGGCAACCACAAAAACCAGGACAACTAAAAGCGGCGCAATATATTGACGAAAAATAGCCATGATGGGTGAAGGGATTTTAAGAAAAAATCTCAAGTTTTATAAAGCTCTTTCATCCATCCTACTACCATTCATTCTGAGTGATCGCTATCCTCGACATCTCCTAAGCCCGGTCTAGGAACTGCTAACGGACGCGGATGCCAGGGAGCAAACAGCGGCAACAGCAACAGCCCCGGCAAAGCCACAATCAGAGTCAATAGGAAAAAAGTTGTCCACCCTGTAAGTTCTACAATCCTTCCGGCTGGAGCCACCAAAATATCGCGGCTGACTGCCATTAAGCTAGACAGCAAGGCAAACTGCGTCGCCGAAAATCGCTGATTACAAAGGCTCATCAGAAATGCCACAAAGGCAGCGGTTCCCAAGCCAGCACAGAAGTTTTCGATATTGATCGCTACAACCATGAAGGGATAGTTTCGTCCGATTTGCGCCAGGATGAGGTAAGTCAGGTTGCTAACTGCCTGAAGTCCACCAAAAATCCAGAGGGAACGGTTAATTCCCAATTGGCTTAAAACTGCACCACCCGCCAACACACCTACGATTGTTGCCAGCAGACCCATTCCACCCTGGATGGCACCAATATCAGTTTGACTAAAGCCCGCCTGCAGCAGAAATGGCAGGGACATATTGTTGACTAGCGCATCGCCCAGTTTATAGAGAACGATGAAAACTAGAATAGCGATACCCTGGAACAACCCCGATCGCTGAAAAAATTCCAGGAAGGGCATTTTGATCGCTTCTGCCAAAGAGGATGGCGGGCGATCGCGCAAAATCGGTTCCGGTGCCCAAATGGAGAAAACAATACTAATTGCCATCAGCCCTGCCAGACACAGATAAACTGCCGTCCAGGGAATTCGGTCTGCCAGGATAAGCGCCAGGGAACCTGTCAACAGCAGCGCAACCCGATACCCCAAAACGGCAACGGCTGCTCCGGCTCCCATTTCTCGCTCTTCCAGCACATCGGTGCGGTAAGCATCAAACGCAATATCTTGACTGGCGCTAAGAAACGCGATCAGCAATGCATTCACGGCAAGAAGCTGGAGCGCTTGAGCTGGGTTTTGCAGAGCCATAGCGGCGATCGCTAGTGTTAAACCCACTTGCGTAATCACCAGCCAACCCCGACGACGACCCAAGAATGGTGGCATGTAGCGATCGATCAACGGCGACCAGAGAAACTTCAGCGAATAGGGCACCCCCACCAAACTAAAGGCTCCAATCGAGGCTAGATCAACTCCCTCAACTGTCATCCAGGACTGTAGCGTCCTACTCGTCAAAAACAGCGGCAGTCCTGACGCAAATCCCAGAAACAGCAGTGCTGCCATTCGCTGGCTCTGAAAAACCTTAAAGAAAGAATCAACTGACTTCACGATCGCCCTCCGGCTCCTGACAGGAGAAATGCCTCCTTTCTGATTCAGTCATCTTGCCACAGAGCGATTATCAAAAAGTCTTTGTTTCCCGCTAATGCACCAACCCCTGCAGGAAGAGTCACCCTTACAATCATTCACCAGTCATTCTTCCTATCTGCTTCATCACCTGTAGCACCTTAAAAAGCACATTACGTCCCGGCAATAGCAGCATCACATCCGAGACATCATAACGAGGCTGTGGTTCTTGAATGAGTTTAATGAAAGCAAAACTGCTGCCGTTGGTTACCAATCCATAGGTCAATCGCGCAGGGTGAGGAGTTGCCAGCATATATCCCAACGCCTGAGGGATTGCGCGATCAATGCCAAAGACCGAATTTTTTGCCTCCACTACCAAAACCCAGAAAAAGTCTTTGATCACCAGCGCATCAATTCGACCTCTCCAAAGTTCATTTGCTTCTGTAACTTCAATCTGTACTGGCTCCTCCAGCCTGACCTCAAACGGATATCGATAGAACCCAGCTAGATGCAACAAAGGAGAAACCACTATTAGCTTGATCAAACCTTCAGAAATTTGCCCCATTCGAGTTTGATCAAAATACTCTTGCTGTACCTGCTCCAGATAGCGTTTTTCCTCATCACTCAACTCGGGAAGAGCTTCATGCCACTCCGCAAAAAACTCAGGATCATCTGTTAGCTTGAGATTCTGCTTTTCCTCTAGCTCCGGCAACGTGAGGTTACTGATTGCAAGGCTCTGTACCATTTGTATCTCAGCTGCGGATCTGGACCGGCATGACCAGGTAAGTCATTTTCGTGCCGCCTAAAGGAGTGAGAATTGACGGGCTGGTTGCCGTATTGAACTGCATCTGAATTTCGGTAGTGTTGAGAGCCTTCAGGCCTTCCACCAGATATTTCACGTTGAAGGCGATTTCTAAGTCTTCACCAGAAATTTGCGCCGCGACGGATTCGCGTCCACTGCCCACGTCAGCCGCGTCTACCGACAAAACTAACTCTTGCTCAGCGTTGTTCATTTCCAGCTTCACAATGCTGTTTTTTTGGTCTGCGAGGACTGCAATTCGCTCTAACGCACCAACAAATAGGCGACGCTCAACCGTCAGTTGGCGGGAAAACTGACGCGGAATCAGTTGCCGATAGTTGGGATATTGTCCTTCGAGTAAGCGGCTGGTGAGGCGCTGATTTGCCCACTCGAAGGTTAACTGCCCCTGGTCAAAGTGAACGGCGATCGCCCCCGTATCCTGATGCACTTGCAGCATTCGTTCCAGTTCTCGGAGAGCTTTACTTGGAACCGTCACATCAAATTCGGCTTTTGCCTCTGCATCAGTCGCTCCTTTGCCATTTGCCTTGGCTGCACTGGACGGCTCCTCATCCGGTTCCACATTCACAGTTTGGACTACCGCTAGACGATGTCCATCCGTTGCGGCAAATTCCAGGCTATCCGGCTCCACCGTCAAATGCACCCCAGTTAAAACCTGCTTAGTTTCATCAGCACTCGTTGAGAACAGCGACCCGCGCAGCCCTTCGATCAAAGATTCAACGGGCAAATAGGTTACATCCCCATCTTCAATCGTTGGCAATTCGGGATACTCTTCTGCACCCATGCCGCGAACCTGATACCGCCCAAAGGCACAGGTCAACGTTGCGGTCATATCACCCGATTCAGTTGCCAAAGTAATTTCGCCATCGGGCAAACGCGAAACGATATCGCTCAGCAGCTTGGCAGGTAGGGTCAGCGTCCCCCCTTCCTCAACCTGTGCCGCAAAGCTAGTTTGCACTCCCAAACTCAAGTCAAATCCAGTGAGACTGACGCGCTGAGTTTCCTCATCCGCCTTCAACAGCACATTTGCCAAAACGGGATGGCTGGGACGCGAAGGAACAGCGCGGCTAACCAGGGAAAGGTGAGAACTAAGTTCGTTTTGGGCACAAATGAGTTTCATGGGTGAAAAATTGATGCTTGCGGCTGTCGGATTGAGGGCTGCTGGGGCAAAGACGGATTGAAGGAACTTGGGTATGCTCTGCGAGATTTCAACTTTTGGACGCTTTAACTTGAGTTAGCTGGCTTGGCTAGTAAACGGTTCGGGACTGTTTTGTAACGGTTCAGTATTTAGAGATCAGATCCTTTGTACTATTTAGTTGTACAAAAGCTAGTACTTCAACTAGTACACTGAAAAGCCAAGGACAAGTTCTGCTTGGAACGAGATCCTAACACCCTTACTGCCTTTAATTGAACCTTTCAATTTGTCGAATCTGAAGCATTCATCCGTGACTTTAAAGGATTCCGGATCGGATCTTTAAAAAGAGATCGGTAGTAGTAGGGCCTGTGGAAAATGTGGAAAAAGTCAGGGGATCACGCCAGCATAGGGATCTTGAAAGTTTCTAACTTGTGGAGAACTTGTGGAAAAAGAGAAGAGGGTTTTACACAGTATTTATACTCATCTAGCATTTCCACCTAAACCCTGGCTTTTCCACGTTGGTTTCCCCAAAGTTTTCCACAGAAAAATGGTGCTTTTCCACAGGATTTTTCCTCTTAATATTCCTTAATCTAAGAACGCTACAAAAGTTTACTTTAGGGAGCGTAGGAAAAACCTCTATATGAATTTCGTCAGGTTGGCTGGAAAATATCTCTGCTCTGTACAGAAAGATCTCTGAAGAATAGCAACTTTTCGGCGAAAGTTTGTTGTTTAGCCTGTAAATGAAGCGATTTTTGGCAGGAGTAATGAGGTCGCTCCAGAAACTGCACCAATAAAAATGTCAAGAATTGGGCTTGTGCTGTTTAGAGCTTGATTAAACAGCCTGGTTTTAGTACATTCGTACTATATTCATGCGTTGTTGGTTCTGCGATGCAGATGCCAGGGTTGAACGGGAGAGGGCAGGATGAGTCTTGAGCAAACGAATCAGTTGATTCAGTTAGTCCTAAATTCGGCGCTGATGGTGTCGGCGTGCGTAGTGATTTTGGGTGGACTGCTGGTGCGCCACACTGCAACTCATAGGCAACTGCGATCGCTCACTCAGGAATATGCTGAGCTGATGGGCGGCTCGGTTTTGCTCAGGGGCGATCGCTTGCTCCAGGTCAAGCACCAACTGCGGCAGTTGCGACAGCAATATCAGGATGCCTATCGCAGCATTTTGGTGATTCACTATGCGCTGTTCATGTTTGTGTTGAGCGGGCTGACCGTTGCCCTGAGAACGATCGCGAATGCGGATTGGCTGATTACAGCAGCATTAGTGCTATTTATCGTTGGGTTGGTCATGCTGCTGCTGGGATTAGCGCTGGCGTTGGCAGACCTTCATGCAGCCAAGCGATCGCTCTGGAATGAGATCCAGTGGGCGCTCAGCTTAGGCAATGCAGGGGAAACACCTTTACTGGAAGGCAAACCTGAAATGTTGGAGAAGCGATCGCCCCTCCCCAAAAAAACAACTCGCAAACTTCCTAAACTGACCAAATCCTCTAGGCAACAAAAACCTAAAACCGGAGTGATTTAATACCGCTACTGCTGTACACCTCGCTGGCGGCTCGATGCAGCAGCGAGTGACGATAGACCAGTGCTTCAAAATCATCGCCATAGCCGCCGCCAATGACACAAGCGACCGGATAGCCTTGGGCAGCACAGGTACTCAAAACCTGCATTTCCCGGCAAAAAAGGCCGCGGTCGCTGAGAGCCAGTTTGCCCAGGCGATCGCCCGAATGTGGATCAACTCCCGCGTCGTATAGCACCAGGTCGGGCTGAAACCCAGACAGCAAATCGGGTAAATATTTCGCCAAGGTTTGCAGATATTCCTCATCTTCCATGCCGACGGGTAAAGGCACATCCAGGTCGCTGGTTTGCTTGGTGCCGGGAAAATTCACCTCGCAATGCATAGAGAAGGTAAAAACAGTCGGGTCGTCCTGAAAAATGAATGCAGTGCCGTCTCCCTGATGCACGTCCAGGTCTACAATCAGGACTTTTTGGACTAACCCTTGCTGCTGAAGAACTCGGGCGGCGATCGCCAAATCATTAAAAATGCAGAACCCTGACCCGTAGCTAGGAAAAGCGTGATGGGTGCCGCCTGCCGTATTGCAAGCCAGCCCATGCTCTAGCGCCAGTCGTGCCGTTAAAATTGTGCCACCCACTGCAATGCAGGTACGCTGAACCAGCGCCGGACTCCAGGGTAAGCCAATTCGCCGCTGAGCCTTGGCATCCAGCGTTCCCTCGCAGTAATCTCGAATGTATTCCGGTGTATGCACCAGTTCGATCCACTCCTGGGGCGGGGCTTCAGGCTGATGAAATTGGGATGCAGAAGCGACTCCATCCGCCAGCAGGGTTTGGTACAGCCGCCTAAACTTCTCCATTGGGAACCGATGTCCAGGTGGCAGAGGTACAACGTAATCAGGGTGATAAACGAACGGCAGATCCATCTAACGTAAAATCAATCCTTGTACTTAAACCCGTCATGCAAACCGAAACGTTTTGGCAATTAGGCAGCAACAGCCCCGACAATGCCAGCCATTTTGCCACGATCAGCCGATGGTGGGCTGAGTTGAGTGGCAAGGAAGTTACCTGGCGACAACGCCTGATTCCTCCCAATGGAGATTTGAGCGTACTGAACTGGGAAACCCAGCGGTTCGACGAGACGATTCTCTTTGATGCGGCTGAAACGCGCGGTATCACGCTCTACTGGCGCAAATCTGGCTCTACGGATGAACGCAATACCACCCCTCACAAACTGGCACTCGATCATTTGCATCAGCGCCTTTATGTTTTTCCGCGATCGCAGCAAGAAGTCGTGATTCAAATTGGAGTCCCTGAAGAGGTTTACCGAGCGCTCGTCGTTACAAACCCCCAAATCGAACGTAGCACAAGCGGCAAAGACCAAATTCTCACCCTCAAAGACGACCTCCAGCAGCTAGAGATCAAAATTTCTTTGGGCGCTGAAAATTTCGAGCAACTCAAGCGACTGCTCAGAGTTGAAGACTAATCCCAACAGAATCTTAGCGAGAAGCGACAGCCTGAGCCATTTTTCCCTACAGTTAAAACAGTAGACACTTTTTGGCACGCCAATGATGGTGCGGCAAGGCTGCGCTACCATTCACGCAGGAGTCCTAGTGGGTACGGTGTTCAGGTTTCTTGAGGTGTTATGTCGTCTTTCAATTGGTTTAATCGGCAGTACAACGATCGTGTCGATGCTCAGACCGAGCCAGCAGAAACTCCTTCAACTGAGCCAGAGACCGAATCAGCAGAACCCGCGGCGGCGGACTCAACCCCAGATGTGTCAGCAGACTACCTCAACTGGGCAAAAGCAGCTTACCAAAACATTCAAAAGCGCCAGCAGACCAGTACAACCGCTTCACCGCCAACCGTTACCGAAACGGCTCAGGCTAACTCTGCAGAAACTCCCCAAGCCGCTGAATCATCTGACTCTGTGTCTGAACCAGCAGAGCCAGTTTCTCCTATAGCTGAGTCAGAAACGGAATCAGCGCCAACGGCTGAACCTGCTTCTGAAGACGAGGCTGAACCGGCTTCTGAAGCTTCTCTAGAAACCTTTCCTGAACCTACTGCTGAACCTGCCTCAGAACTTGTTGCAGAAACTGCTGCTGAACCTGATGCGGAAGTTTCCTCCACAGAGAGCATTCCTGAAAGTTCCACAGAAACACCTGCAAGTGATGAAGTTGCTGTCACTGCTCCTTTGCCTTTTTGGGCGCAAGCAGAAGCAGAGCGGCAAGAACGCTTGGAGCGACTTAAAGCAACAGCAATCGAAGAACCTGAACCTGTTCCTGTCGCGGCAACAACAGCAACTCCAGAAGAAACTGCTGATTCCGGTTTTCCTGGAATCGAATTTGACGAAAATTTCCTCTGGTCAGCCGAGGTGTTAGCGTCCCAGGGTCGCCGTCCCGAGCAAATTTCAGTTGAAGAAATTACCTGGCTAAAGCGGCTGCGGCAGGGACTAGATAAAACCCGTCGCAACCTGGTGAATCAACTGCGGTCAATCGTTGGGCAAGGACCGCTCAACCAGGATGCGGTCATGGAGATCGAGTCCCTGCTGCTTCAAGCAGATGTGGGAATTGTGGCGACCGACTACATCATCGAGTCGCTGCAAAACAAGCTGCGCCAGGAAGCACTGCCCCCAGCAGAGGCAATCGCCTACCTCAAGCAAATCCTGCGCGACATGCTGGACAACCCTCTGGGCAAATCCTATTCCCCCACCTTCGCACCCGAAAAAGAGACACTCAACATCTGGTTAATAACCGGGGTAAATGGTGCCGGGAAAACGACAACAATTGGCAAAATCGCCCATATTGCCAAAAAATCGGGCTACAACTGTCTGATCGCTGCGGCTGATACTTTCCGGGCTGCGGCAGTGCAGCAGGTTAAAGTATGGGGCGATCGCAGCAACGTAGAGGTGATCGCTAACCCTGGCAAAAACACTGACCCGGCTGCCGTTGTATTTGATGCGATCGCTGCTGCCCAATCTCGCAACACCGAACTGCTGCTCATCGACACCGCAGGTCGCTTGCAAAACAAGAAAAACCTGATGGACGAGCTGAGCAAAGTTCGCCGCATCATCGACAAAAAAGCGCCGAATGCCAAAATTGAGTCGCTGCTCGTGCTGGATGCCACGCTGGGGCAAAATGGACTGCGTCAGGCGGAAGTCTTCTCCGAGGCAGCTCAGCTTAGCGGTGTCGTCCTCACCAAGCTAGATGGCACTGCCAAAGGCGGAATCGCTTTAGCAGTCGTACAGCAGCTTGGACTACCCATTCGCTTTATTGGAGCAGGCGAAGGCATCGAAGACTTACGCCCCTTTTCTAGCTACGAGTTCGTCGAAGCGCTTCTTAGCGGCTGAGTCAAGACTATTTCAAAGCAATTTGAATAGACATGCAATAGATTCCTGTACGGGCTTGGCAACGCTAAGCCCCTGCTTAAACTTGGCTATCACAAGCTCTGTTTAGACTGAAATGTTTTAGCATTTAGCAAACATATGTCATCAGTTCGACACAATCTTGTCAGACTGTGAGTATATCTAAAGAGCTTGAGAATGCACCTGCAACCTGTGGCAAGTAGCTGAGAAGATTTCAGACTAATTCTCTGAATCTTTCCCCTACTCAATACTTCACAGTCTTGTTGTGTTCTGTCGTGTCTCAACTTGGATGAGTAATGACTTTTGCAACCTACCAATCTAAGAAAATCGGGTATCGAGTAGGACGGTGGATTCGCGCTACAGTCTGGTTTGGGCTAAGTGTAGCTGTGAGTCTCTTGATCTGGGCGATCGCTCCAGCCACACACGCTCAAACACCTGAGACACCGTCAGCCGAGACATCGCCAGCGGAGACACCAGCAGAAGATCCATCATTGGCTGCTCCTAGTCTCAGCTTGGAGCTTCCAGACTTTAGCGATTTACTTCCCTCTGATACATCAGAAATTGATACCCAATCTGTCTACCTGGATGGAAATCAACTGTTTATAGTTGCTGCTCCAGATATAACCGTAGATGACCCTAACGATTTAGAAAATGGGTCCAGCGCTCTTAACGCACGGGTCAACAGCATTGAAACTCAACTCAAACAAATCGTTAATGCCGACTTTAATCCCGCTACACTGCAACTCACTTCAGAATATGTAGAAGCTGAGGAAGTATTTGTAATTAATGCCAGCTACGGCACGGGTGAAAATGAGACAAACGAAGATTACTTGCTGACTGTTAATGCATTAGACGCTCAGGCAAACGGGGTTGACGACTTAGAAACCTGGACAAACGAGCTAACCGAAAGAATTGAAGGAGCACTGCTTAGAGCTGAGCAAGAACGTCGTCCAGACTCTTTAAGACAGCAGATCTCGATCGCTAGTGGCATTTTACTCGTGATGATTGTTGCAAGCTTTTTGCTTACTGTGTTTCAGCAGCAAGCCAAGCAAAAACATCGCTTTATTACGGCACGGCGAGAAGCAGATGCTCAAGAAATGTCAGCGGCAGCAGATACCGGCAACCCAACCGAGATGACGACTGCCCTGTTACAGCGGCAAATGCACAACCGCCAACAGCACAACCTCAACGAAATTCAACGGCGACTGTTTCAACTCGGTCAAGTTTTCATCTGGGGAGGTGGCACACTAATAATCCTGGGGCTATTCCCTTACACTCGCTGGGTGCAGCCCCTAATCCTCAACTGGAATTGGATACAATTTCCGCTCTACATCACACTGATCCTGTTTAGTACCTACGTTGCCATTCGTATCAGTGATGTTTTAATCGATCGCTTTTTCTTAGTTCTGCAAAGCGGCACCAGCTTTAGGGCAGAAACTTCTCAGCGACTAGCGCTCCGATTTTCAACTTTTTCCCGTGTTGCCAAAAGCATCATTGCAGTACTTCTAGTCAGTTCTGGGATTGTTACCTCTCTTGCTGTCGTAGGAATTGAAATTGCTCCTCTCTTGGCTGGAGCGGGGATTATTGGTTTAGGAATTTCTTTTGCGTCACAAAGTTTGATCAAAGACATCATCAATGGCTTTCTCATCCTATTTGAAGACCAGTATGGAGTCGGAGACGTAATCATCGTTGGAGACGTCGCTGGATTAGTGGAAAACATGAACCTTCGCATTACTCAACTGCGAAATGAAGAAGGACGTTTGATCACAGTTCCCAATAGCGAAATCAGAATTGTGCAAAACCTCTCCAAAGAGTGGTCTCGCGTTGACTTAACGATCACGATCGCCAACAATGCCAACCTGGACGAAGCGCTCAAAGTAGTTAATGACGTAGCTCAAGAAATGAGTCACGATCGCCACTGGCGTTCTCTAATTTTGGAGTCTCCTTTGTTGTTGGGAGTAGATAAGCTTGATCATATCGGCTCAATGATACGACTTTGGATAAAAACCCAACCGCTCAAACAGTGGGATGTTGCACGAGAATATCGCCGTCGTCTAAAGCTAGCCCTTGATGAAGCCGGAATTGCCATTGGCGTGCCTCAACAGTCGCTCGTATTTAAGAGCGATTTGCGCCTTGCAGGTGAATTAGCTGAGG
This sequence comes from Oculatella sp. FACHB-28, assembly GCF_014696015.1. NCBI lineage: Bacteria > Bacillati > Cyanobacteriota > Cyanophyceae > Oculatellales > Oculatellaceae > Oculatella > Oculatella sp. FACHB-28. The sequence continues at coordinate 260,883 of NZ_JACJPJ010000074.1, forward strand.
AGCAGAATGGTGATGAAGATGGACAAAAGGCAGACGGAGGATTTACTCATACCGAATCGCGTTCTTCCGGTCCAACCAATCCATTTCACTTAGGCAACTAAAATAAAGTGGAAAAGTTGAACCTATTGCATATGCCGTTGAAATCAATATCGCAATCCTAAATTTGCTTTTGAAAAAGCAATTTCAACGTGGGTTACATTAGCTTAGAGTTCAGCTTTAGAAGCCATGCAAAGCAACATCCGTCATACTCTCAAGACTGTTGCTCTACTAATGTTTGGGGCTGCGATCGCCCAATTCCTCACAAATTGCAGAGCAGTTTCCAACCAGAGTTCAGATCAAGCTAGCTCAACTACAGTCGAAAATTCAACGGACGAAGTTCAACCTACGGGATGTGTCACGTCAATCAACGACCCTGCCGCTCCAGTCACCAACATCTACTCCAATCCTGAAGAACAGTCCAGTGAGGTGTTGGATGAATTGCCCAACAATACAGAGATAACAGTAGTAGGCTCTCAAAATGGTTGGCTGCAAATCAATTTACCTGTAGCAGGCTGGGTCTTTTTAGGATCAACAACGGTTTCCTGTGGTGACACCGCCGCAATTCAAACTGTCGTCAGTAATGTTGATCTGCTGAAGGAGAAAGCGATTGGGGGCGATCGCCTCGCTGCCGATATGCTGATTCGCTATGCATTTCAAGCAGACAGCGCAGGTGCCGAAGTCGCGCTCGGTGCAATTATGGAATGGGCACAAACGAATCCAGAATTACTCATCTCCGTTCTGGATGAACAGCCTCAATCTGTCCGAAATGGCGTGCTGTCTTTGCTCAAATTTTCTTTATCATCAGAGGCTCAATCTACCTTTGAAGCGGCGCTAACGAAACAAAGTTCAGATTCGCCAACGGCTCAAACTTGGCAGCAAGACGATCGCCCCTCCCCTTAGAAAAAGTTCAGCCAAAACTTCAAAACTTACTCCTCGACCAGGTTGCTAAATTTCAATTCCCTGCATATCTAAACTGCGCCATAAATACCAGGAGGCGATCGCTCCATAGGGTTTCCACTTTTGCCCCATCAACTCCACCATCTTTTTGTTGGGTAAGCTATCTAGCTGATAGAGCTTTCGAATTCCAGCCCTCACCCCTAGATCATCTACGGGTAAAACATCAAGTCTTCCTAGCCGAAAGATCAATAGCATTTGAGCACTCCAACGCCCAATCCCCTTAACTTGAGTGAGTGTTTGAATGATGGCTTCATCTTCCATCTCTGCCAACTCTGCCATAGTAGGCAAACCGTCTAATATCTTCTGCGCTAAGTCTTTGAGGTAAATAATTTTAGAGCGTGAAATGCCAACTCCACGTAGCGTTTCATCAGGTGTGTTGAGAATATCCATTGCTGTCGGCAATCTTTCAGCGTAAAGCTGAAGAAACCTGCCGTGAATTACATTCGCAACTTTGGTAGAAAGCTGCTGATGCAGAATTGTTTTAGAGAGAGAAAATAGCAAATCTGCTTCAGGCTGGGGTTCCCCCAATTGACAGGGGCCAACCTGCTGAATCAGCTTTCCTAGAACGGGGTCAGACTTAGTGAGAAAGGCGATCGCTGTTGAGTAATCCATTGCTGAAAAACTATATCTAAGGCTCTCGTCGTAACAAAGCAGAACTGGTAAAACTTGACTTCTAGATACCTAAACTTACCTAATTCTGTAGAAAATTGGTCAAGTTTATCGTATGAATAACAAGTCAATTTTTCCTTTAAGAATTAGTTGGGTTGGCGGACATCACTAGATTAATCAAAGTAATAGAAGAGCAGTAAAGAGCTGCCTTCATCATGCTAGTTACAACACAGATTCGACCATATTTAGCTGAAACGCTTTATCAAAAGTGGGCCGAGAAGAATTTAGCAATTGATATAAATTAATATAACTAGATCAACTTCAATCTATTGACACTATCCATTTCGTATAAATACGGTAGTCACAGCAATTCGTGAAGCCTGAATGAATTTAAAGAATTGGTGACTGTTTTTGATCTGCACTGGGGAAACCTATTGCCAAGTAAATTCGTGTGAGAATAAAGCTATGGCAGACGCAGGGAATACCTTACAGGAAGCAAAGCGAGTTGCCTTTAGTAGAGGCTTCGCTAGATATGCAGACTCCCTTATTTCCACAGACCGCAACGACTATTACCGAATCGATCTTACAACCCGCAAAAGCTTTAGCGCTAAAGTTTCTGGTTTAACGGGCAATGCCGACCTTGCGCTTTACGGTAGCAGAGGTGGGATAATTCGTCCCACTTCTAGACAACCTCTCACACGAGAAGAGAACATCAATCGTACCCTTGACCCAGGTACCTACTACCTTCGAGTTTTTACTCCTGAAGCAACAACCACAACTCGATATGCCTTAACCCTATCTGCTTTTGACGACAATGCCGGAAATACCCAGACTAGGGCACGTGCTTTAGGAGACATCACTGGAGTCGTTAACCGTGTTGATTATACAGATTTTGTCGGAGTCTCAGACTTAAATGACTTCTACAGTTTTACAGTGAGCGATCGTAGAACTGTTAATGCCTCCATCCGAGGTCTACGGGGCGATGCCGACCTGTACCTAAGAGACACTGCAGGCAACATACTCCAGCAGTCTGTTACAGCAGGTACTGCTAGCGAAGTCATAACTCGTGCTTTAAATGGTCCGCTCACCAATGGTAACCCTGTCAACGACCCTACTAGACCTGTTACTTATTTCCTGCAAGTTGTTCCCAAGGCAGGTGTACGTACTGGATACACACTGGGAATCTTTACGGGTCCAGAAGCTGGGGCAACCGTCGCAAAAGCGCGTAGTATCGACCTTACTTTTGATAGTCAAACTTATAGTGATGGACTCGGTGATGGGGACAATATAGACCTTTACAGCTTCAGGGTAGACACCCCTAGCGACTTTAATCTGCGGTTAGATGGCTTCAATCCAACTCTAAACGCGGATGTGCAGCTTTATCGAAATGACGGCTCAATTGCTCCCTTTACACCTCAAAACCTTGTTGCTTCATCGGTTCAAGGTGGACTAGGGATTGCAGAAAGCCTCACCAACCAGCGGTTGACTGTGGGCGATTACCTGATTCGAGTTAGCCGATTTGGCAACACGGGCAACTCCTCCTATAACCTGACATTATCGGGACTGCCAGGAGACAGAGCGCCAAACACAATTCAAACTGCCCGCCCCCTTGACTTAAGCGGTACAAGTATCCGTGCCCCATTCACACTAACGACCCGTGATGGTGCGCCTGAATTTATTAACCCTGCTGACCGGCTCGACTTTTACAAAGTGGACCTAAACTCAGGCGGTCGCACTTTCCTTAGCATCAGGCTCACTAACCTGCCAAACGGCAACTTGCCAAGCAGCACTGCTGATCTATTGCTGCTGCAAGATAGCAACAATGATGGAGTCATTAGTGACTCAAACGGCAGTGGCACCATCGATCTAGGCGACGAGGAAGTTATCTCCGTTTCTACCAGAACAGGTTCTTCTCCCGAAACGATTGGAGGCACTTTCCAGGATGGCACTTACTACCTCGCTGTTAGACCTGGTGTAGAAGGTCAAGCCAGCTTCTACGATCTCAGTGCTTACACTGCTCCAGGTGGCACAGTTCCTAGTATCACCAGAGATATTCTGTTTGGGGTAGGCAGTTCTGACCCTCGTGAATTCACTGACGTGAGTGGCTCCCTCTACTTCACTGCAAATGATGGAGAAGGATATGCTCTGTGGAAGAGTGAAGGAGCTATTTTGACCGCACTTGGCACTGTGCAAACTACGGCAAAAGTGAAAGCCATCAAGCCGGGGGCAACGTCAACCGACATTTCTGGACTTACCAATATCAACGGTGTGCTTTATTTTGCGGCTGACGACGGAGTGAATGGCACCGAGCTATGGAAGAGTGATGGTACTGCAGCTGGAACCGTGTTAGTTAAAGACATTAATACTACAGTGGGAGGTTCTTCTCTGCCGCGATCGCTAACAGCGGTTGGCGATACGCTGTACTTTGTAGCTTCTAACCAGGGTGGCAATTTCGAGCTATGGAAGAGCGATGGCACTGCAGCCGGAACCGTTCAAGTTGCAGATTTAGCAGCGGGATTAGTTAGCTCTTCTCCAAACAGCTTGACTAATGTCAATGGCACCCTCTTCTTCACAGCTAATGCTGGTGCGACAGGAACGGAACTGTACCGTCTTGACCCTGGCAGCACAACCCCTCAACTTCTAGACATTGCAACAACGGGTAATCCCAACTCCTTCCCTGAGAATTTAACCGTTGTGAACAACGGGCTGTACTTTACAGCGATCACCGATGCAAACGGAATAGAAATCTGGAAGATTGGTGCTAACGGTAGCCCAATCAGAGTGACAGATATTGGACCAAGTTCGTCTGATTCGGATGCTGCAAATCTCACTGTAGTTGGCAGTAAGCTCTATTTCACAGCAGTTGATAGTAACTTTAGAAATCAGCTTTGGAGCATTGATACAGCCAGCGCTGACACACTCACTCAGTTGACTAGCGTTGATAACGGTTCAAGTCCTGCCAGCCTAGTTAACGTCAATGGCACTCTCTATTTCTCTGCCAGAGACGGAGGACTCGGTCGCGAAATTTGGAGTACCGATGGCACAGCTGTCGGAACTACAGCAAAGACCAATGTTGACTTCAACCCAGATAACCTGGTTGATGTGAACGGAGTTCTTTATTTCACAGCAAATGACGGCGAGAGCGGCAACGAATTGTGGAGATATAACCCCGCCGACTCTAATCCAGAGGCAGAACTTGTCTCCGACATTATCCCAGGTGATATCGGCTCAGACCCACAAGACTTGACCAACATTAGCGGCAGGTTATTCTTCCGGGCTGATAATAGCTTCGATCAAAATGGTGACGGTGTAATCAACGAGCAAGAAGGAAACGGCATTGAGCTTTGGGGACTGTAACGACTGTAGTTTAGTCACTTGAATTGATTTGAGGGGTAGGGTTAGAGGTAAAGTTTCTAACCCTACTCCTTTCTTTTGAAGGTCTGCGCGTCGTGCTATGGACCTGGATAGAACGCATCTATTACAAGCAATCCTGTCACGAATCAATAGAATTGCTATATAGAATGGAGACATGGCAGTTGTTAAGACTGTTGGCAGGAGCCATTTAGCCCTGCTTGACTAGGCTAGATTAGTCATACCAGCATTAATTAGCCTGTTTCTACTTACTTTGTACATTCCAAAAGGAAAGATAGAGTCATGGGGTTATTTGACCGTGTTAGTCGGGTTGTCCGGTCTAATCTCAACGCCGCCGTCAGTTCTGCTGAAGATCCAGAAAAAATCCTGGAGCAAGCGATTATTGACATGCAGGAGGACCTGGTACAGTTGCGTCAGGCTGTTGCAAGTGCGATCGCCAGCCAAAAACGAATGCAGCAGCAACATAACCAGGCTCAGTCAGAAGCAAACAACTGGCAACAGCGGGCTCAGCTGGCGCTGCAAAAAGGCGATGAAAACTTAGCGCGTGAAGCCCTCAACCGCAGAAAGGTGCAAGCTGAAACGGCTACAGCGCTGAAGACACAGTTAGATCAGCAATCCTCAACGGTAGATACCTTAAAGCGCAATCTGATTGCGTTGGAAGGCAAGATTTCTGAAGCAAAAACTAAGAAAGATATGCTCAAGGCTAGAGCTAGTGCCGCCAAAGCCAATGAGCAGCTTCAAGGAACAATGAGTTCGCTCAACACCAGCAGCGCAATGGGTGCGTTCGAGCGAATGGAAGAAAAAGTGCTGCAAATGGAAGCTCGCTCACAAGCCGCGGCAGAGTTGGCAGGGGCTGACTTAGAGAGTCAGTTTGCTGCACTGGAGTCAGGTAGCGATGTGGATGATGAGTTAGCCGCGATGAAGGCGCAACTATTGGGTTCTGCAGCCCCGGCAAATCAAGCGCAGCTTCCCTCCTCCGAGCCTACGACTCAAGCCCCTCAAGATAAAGCAGTAGATGATGAGCTAGAAGCTTTAAAGAATCAGCTAGATCAGCTATAGAATCTAATTAATTTCGCCTGTTAAGGTTTGCTAGGAGGTTACGTTCCAGTGACGTAGCCTCTTTAGCGATCTAAGCTTCTAGGAAATGCTTTTGTCTACTATGTCTGACCTGCCACCCCTCAGCATTGATACTATTTGGGCAATTCTAAACGACACGCTAGATGATGCGACGGTTAATCAACTCGTGTGGCACTATCTGGGCTATCGGTACGATGCAACGGCAGAGCGGTGGAATACTGCAGAAGTTTCTTCTGAATGGTTGGAGAACTATCCAGAGCCACCAAATTTTATTGAAGACCGTCCTGCTACGGTTAAGTTGACGCGCTCTATTCCTAAACCCAACAAGCAGCTTTTGAAGGAGCAACTTGGGTTTGAAGGCTACAAGGTAGGAGAGCTAGTTCCTCGTCTGACGAGACGCGCAACAATGGCAAACTGGTTGCTCAGCTATATGCGCGATCGAGAAATTGTAGGTTGAATAAGGGGCGATCGCTATTTAAAGCCGCTCTTTTAATGAGGGTTAGTTATCAAACTCTCTGATGGTTTTTATCAGCCTAAGAGTAGAGATAAAGCTTTAGACATAAAAGTTTATTTCCTCAGAAAGATGTCTGAATGAATCTGAACCTCAGAGAATAAGTTCAGACTTCTTCCTAAAGGAATTTTATGGCTAACCAGATTGAATTTAGTTTATTTGCACCTTATAACAATGCAGCAACATTAATTGGGTCTTTTTCCGACTGGAAAGAAATACCCATGCAAAAAGATAAAGAAGGCTTTTTTCGCACTAAAGTTGAGCTAGAAGATGGCGCTTATCAGTACAAGTTTCGTGTACAGTCTAAAAGCTGGTTCTTTGAACCTGATCAATGGGTAGATGTAAACGATCCTTATGCAACAGATATTGATAACCCTACTCAAAATTGTGTTTTAACTATTAAAGACGGCGAAAGAATTGTTGATACTTATGTTTGGCAACATGATGATAAACCCTTACCTGCAGATCATGAATTAGTAATTTATGAAATGCACGTAGGTGACTTTTCAGGGGGAGAGGATGACCCTTATGCTCGTGGAAAGTATAAGCACGTCATCGAAAAGCTGGATTACCTATGCGAATTAGGTGTCAACGCTATTGAACTGATGCCTGTTAAAGAATATCCAGGTGACTATAGCTGGGGTTACAACCCCCGTTATTTTTTTGCAACAGAATCTAGCTATGGTTCTACGGCCGAGCTAAAGAATCTAATTGATGAATGCCATGCTCACGGTATTCGTGTTCTCATGGACGGCATTTTTAATCACTCTGAAGCAGAGAGTCCACTCACTCAAATTGACCATGATTATTGGTATCACCATGAGCCACGTGACCCAGATAATAACTGGGGACCAGAATTTAACTACGAGCATTATGACGAAAATCTAGAAACCCATCCTGCTCGTCGTTTTGTCGGTGATGCGGTTCGTTTTTGGATTGAGGAATATCACATTGATGGCATTCGTTATGATGCGGCTCGGCAGATTGCAAACTACGACTTCATGCATTGGATTGTGCAGGAAACTAAGCAAGCTGCGGGAGCAAAACCGTTCTATAACATTGCTGAACATATTCCTGAAACGACAGATATTACAGGTGTTGATGGCCCAATGGATGGCTGTTGGCATGAAAGCTTCTATCACTGCATTCTGGAACATATCAGTGGAGAAACTTTCGATTTAGAGCGTCTCAAAGATGCATTAGATGCTAAGCGTCAAGGCTTCTTGGGGGCTACTAATGTAGTTAACTATTTAACCAATCATGACCACAATCACCTGATGGTGGAATTGGCAGACCGCGATATTTTTGATGAAGCCGCTTTTAAGCGACTGAAGCTGGGTGCGGTGATGCTCATGACGGCAATGGGTGTGCCGATGATTTGGATGGGTGAAGAATTTGGGGAGTATAAGCCTAAAACAATTGAGCAGAATAAAATCGAATGGTCTTTGTTAGAGAATGACTTGAATCGAGGATTATTCGAGTACTACAAGGGCTTGATTTCCCTGCGTAAAGAGAGTCATGCACTTTATACCGAGAACATTAACTTCTTTCATGAAGATCCAGAGGGTAAAGTTCTAGCTTACGTTCGTTGGAACGATGAGGGGTCAAGAGTCGTTGTCGTAGCAAACTTCTCAGACCAATACTTGGCAGGCTATCGAATTGAAAATTTCCCAGAAAATGGTACTTGGCATGAATGGACGGGAGATTATGATATTGAGGCGGGCGATAACAACATCATGATTGACTTGCCAGAATATGAGGCGAAGGTATTTGTCTGGCAACAGTAGTAATTTACTCCTTTTCCACTAAAAGATTCAGGGATGCATCCCTGAATCTTTTAGTACCTAATCTTTAGCTGGGAAGGGATTAATGGAAACGCAACGGAGTTAATGGAGACGTGGTTGATTGCATCTCTACTGCATCCGATCTATGGTGCGGTATTGAACTGCTTCGGCTACATGATGAGTCTGCAAATTTTCGTCGCCTGCCAAATCTGCAATAGTTCGAGCAACTTTAAGGATGCGATCGGTAGCTCTGGCAGATAGCCCGAGTTTTCGGATCGCTCCTTCTAACAAGGTGCGAGTTGCATTATCTAACAGACACCATTGTCTCAAGTGGCTGCTCTGCATATCTGAGTTGCAGCGCGGGGTATCGTTCTGAAATCGGGTGCGGGCGCGATCGCGTGCTACCTGCACCCTTTTTCTCACTGAAACAGAGTCTTCGCCAATTGGCTGTTGGGTAATTTCTTCTGGCTTCAAACGGTTGACGGCTACCTGCAGGTCAATCCTGTCCATTAGTGGTCCTGAAAGCCTTGCCCAATATTGCTCTCTTGCTTTCGGCTTGCAGGTGCAGGGTTGAATTGTGTCACCAAAATAACCACAAGGGCAGGGATTAGTACTGGCAACCAGGGTAAACTGAGCCGGAAAAGACACCGATTGACGAGTCCGTGATATTGTAACGTGACCATCTTCAAGCGGTTGACGCAGAAATTCTAAAACATCTCTTTTAAATTCTGTTAATTCATCTAGGAAAAGCACTCCCCTATGTGCTAAGGAGATTTCACCAGGACGAGGAAAGCTACCACCGCCAACGAGTGAAGGTCCAGAGGCGGAGTGGTGGGGACTGCGAAAGGGGCGATCGCTGACCAAAGATCCCCTATCTTTCAATAATCCTGCAACCGAGTGAATTTGAGTAACTTCTAGTGCCTCGCTAAATGAGAGAGGTGGCAAGATACCGGGTAGCCGTCTAGCGAGCATAGTTTTGCCGCTGCCAGGAGGACCAACAAATATCAAGTTGTGCCCGCCAGCAGCGGCAATCTCCAAGGCGCGACGGGCATGAGCCTGTCCTTTTACGTCTTTTAAATCTAGACCGCAGAAGTGCGATCGCGTCAATTCTGCTAGCCCATCTACTTGTAGCGGTTCGTAACGTTCTGGCTCATTCAAAAAATCGGCTACTTCTGAAACGTGCTTGAATCCGTAAACTGCCAACCCTTTGACAACAGCCGCTTCGCGGGCGTTGTCGGCTGGTACGACTAGTCCTTTGATGCCTAAACGTTGAGCGGCGGCAGCGATCGCCAGCACCCCTGCAACAGAACGAAGCCCTCCATCTAATGATGAGTGAACATTACTGGAAAAATAAAATATTCTATTTGCTATATAAGTACTTAATAGCAGATAGAATATTTTGCCATTTGGTATTTCTGTACTATTTCTGTTTGAAAACCTTTGAAGATTTTTGATTTTAGAAACAATCACCAACTTGATAGGGGTGTAGATTTTGATATGAATGGCTCATTAGCTGGTCTTCAGTTGCCAAGAAGGATTGCAAGCAACTGCTAGCACAACTGTCCTAGAGCCATTGCGTGGCAAGGCACAAACTGTCTAGCTCTGCCCTAAATAGTTCTCAGACCCACGAGTATCGAACCAGCGACCAGTAATAAATCTATTACTTCTACAGAAGTACCAAATGATGAAACAACTAATTGGCAGTCTACCTAAAAGGCAACTGATGAGATTGCAGCAGGTAGGAATGGCTTCACCAATTTCAAAGCTAACGCTTATGGTCTTACCACAAGCGGCTGTGTTGCCAAAATCGTCTTTTAGCGATGGCAAGAGCCGAGATGCGATGAACAAACGAACCATACCGCTCGACAGTACGCCCAAATCTCGGTGGATTTTGCGGCAGCTTTGCCAGATGCCTGTGCAACCGTTGCAGATCCACCCCGACAACTTGCCCGACATCAGATAGCCCTTTAGCTACTTCTACAGAAGTGTCAACCATGAAACTACTCGTGACCAGTCTCAGCAAGCGATCAACAAAAACAGTTCACGCTGCACCGGCTGCACCTCCAGCTGCGACCAGGCGCAAGCTACCAGCGACGGCGACGGCAGCAGCGCCTAAGCCAGCAACCAAACCAAAGCAGAACGCTTCTGGTGAAGCAACTTCAAAGGTTTTGATTGAAGTTCTATGCTTGCTGCTGAAGCCTTTGCACAAACCCGAACTGCTGCAAAATATTTCACCAGAATTGCTAAAGCAGTCTAAAAAAGCTTTGAACGTTCGCATCTATGCGATCGACAAAACCCCCGTTGGTGCTGTAGAACTGCTCAGGCTATTTCCTGGCAGCAGCGCCCAAACTAGTGCAGGAAGCCGCGCTATCGTGGGCCGCAGTGTAAAACAGCCCATTATCTTGATTGATTGGGACGAGATTCAGCAGATTGCCACTGTTACTGGGGTGTCTGTTGAATCAAGCGCTGAAAGTCTGCTGTTGCACGAATTGGGGCACGCCGCAGGCGCAAATATCTATCTGAACACATCTAAACCTGATGCCGCGTTCCTGAGTGAAGAGTTTGGGTGGCAGTACGGACAAGATTTGCATCAAAAGTTTGGGCGATCGAGCCGTTCAGAATTTCAAAAAGTCGCCGCTCACTGCCTGCAAACCCACCAGAAATAGAACGCGATCGCACGAAAACACCATTTATTGAGGAAAAACTGAGAATGCTTGCAGTATTTAACCCAGGCAACAAGAAGCAACCATCGATTGCTGAAAAACTCGAAGCTCAGCAGTTGGAGCTACAGCGAGTTTCAGCTCAGTTGCAGGCGCAGAGAGAGAGAGCGGAAGAGGAAGCAAAGTTGTTGCAAATCTACGAGCAATCGCTGGAAAACTGCCAAGCCGAGATGCAGAAACTACGCAAGGAGCAGGCATTACAGGAGGCTGAGGCTCAGCTTGAGAGCGATACTCAGGAGTTGAGAGCAGCCGCACAGAAGATCAATAACCTGAGTGAGCAGCTTGACAATGCTCTGCAAGAATTTGACGAGCTGCTGCATTCCCGCACTTCGCTCATGCGCCTGCAAGCTGAGCAAAAAATTGTGTTTGCAAATCTGAGAGAAGTTGAACGACCAAATTCCCTGAAGGACTGGTGGGTGGTCTTGCCAGTGGTCATTCATCAAAAAGGGGAAGCTCGATTCACGATCAGGTATCGCTTCCGCAAGCCAAATGAATCTGGCGATCATACCGATGTATTAAAACAGCAGCGATCGAAAGAAAAACTGTAGCTTTGTTTTGTGCTTCCGACGCTACATTGAACCCAATTGTCTGTAGCGTATAAAAATCCACGATCGCGCCCTTCAGTCCCAAAACCCGCATTTCCTGCTCTAAATCAACGGCAGAATGCGGTTTTTGGCTATTGTGACAGTTAGCGGCTCCGTTTTTATAAGCAACAATAAAGCTACAACAACCGCTACAGCCGTGTGTTGCTACTTAACTCTCACAGTTCAGACAGAACAAGAGAAAAGCTTTACTTTCAACCAGCAGCTTCAATCCTGATTTTCGTTTGCTCTACAACGTAGCTGCCCTCGTGGTAAACCTGTTCCATCATTGCTTCTGTGACACCAGGAGCAATTTCCATTGCAGCGGAAAGAGCCGAAATATTAAGCTCAACATTGGCCTTAGCATCTTTCCAGGAATACCCAATCTCACGCCAGTCGGCTGCTTTCATGTCAAGCTGAGTTCTCAATAGGCACTGTGATGTAAACTTGACTGCCAGATCTTCTCCATAAAGATGTTTTGCGTGTTTTCGCAGTTTTTGGTTTGCTTGCCTGATCACTCGTGCTTGCTCCAAAGATACCGGAAACTCGTTTCTAGGCTTTAGCCCATAGTCAATAGTGCCGTTGCTGCGGATGTACTTGGAAACGGTGCAGCAGAGCCAGACCTTATCGTTGAGCAGCATTTGTGCGTTGGTAGCAATCGCCGTATTGTAGCGAGTCTTCCAGCAGTTTTCGGGTATCCATAGCCAGCAGTGATCTAAGGTTTTTGCTAGAGATGTTTTCCCAGTTTCATAGTCGGTGAGCTTTACGTACTTGAGTACTAGGGCAACATCTTTCCAATCTGGATCGGGCCGCCAGGTGTCCAAATACGCTTCAACTAGAACTGGTTGCCCTAATAAATGATCGATTGCTCTTTGCTCAGTTTGTACAGGACTGTTCATGGAACCTCAGATAACTAATTTTCAAAAATCTGAAAAATTTTTTAGAGCGGTCGATGGTTTGACTGGAGCCGATCTAAAAACATTGGGAAAAGGGGGCTGTCAGGCGCAGACATTGCGTGGGCGAACCCGTCATATCAGACCGACATTAGGCTAGGAAGCCAGTCTGAGACGTTGTTCTTTGATCGTGCAACAAAACACTTCTGAAAACGATACCTTCATCAGGACAACGCTTATAACGTTTGGAGTGACTGCATCCTGGCTGTTGCATCCTCAGAATTGTTGCGCTCAATGCGTAGAAAAGTCCTAAAACTTGAGTGCTGCGATCGCAACCCTACAGCAGCCCTTCCCGCTGTGCTGCCTCAGTAATGACTCTCCTGAGCCAAGCTGTCTTCTGCTTTCCAAGCTCCTCAACAGCTTTGCTAACAGAAACAGGTAGTCGTACCTGAGTAGCCTTGCCAGCTAGTGGCTCAACTGTTTCATCAGCGCGAGCAAAGTGCTTCAGATTTTCCTCGTTAGCCATCGTTTCCAACCTCCATCTCTATAAGGTAGCAACCTTTAGCCTCACTGTATACAGTGACAGTTTTTCATTTCTATTGTGACACTTTTAGCTGAAAATCCTTGTCACCTCACTGTATACAGTGAGATAATGGTGATATCAGGGTTCAAAAAAAAAAGGGCAGCGCTAACTGCCCTCAACCGATTAAACAATCACAAGGATTCTAACCGAGATGACCTTCAACGCAACGCTGATCAACATCCACGACCGCCAAGAGAAGCTAATTCAAGTTCAGTCACCTACTGACCGCTTCTGTGATGTTTGGGCGGCAATTCGCCGAGAGCATTCTTCTTTTGACTGGGCAGTTTTCGAGACGTGGTCCGCACCTCGACCCTTGCCAGTTGCGATCGCAGCCTAACGAGCCATAAAAAGAGGGTCACTTGCTGACCCTCCTGCAATTCGATTTTTCTTCTCTGCAACAAACCAAGGATATAACCTCATGCCTGCAAAGAAAACACCAATCGTCCACGTTCCGCTTCGGAAGCCTCTAAACTGGCAACCAGGGAATTTAGATCTCAGTCGAGTTTTTGTGGAAGACGAAAAAGATAAGAAGCTGGCTCAGTACAGAGGGCAGCTTAAAGCGATCGAGTCTGCACAGTTCCGTTTGGTGCGGGCCATAGAAGCTGCTCCAAAAACCGAGCGTAGTGAGACTGCAAGGGAACTGCTCGAAGCGCTGATTGAGATTGAATCTGATTCAACCAAGCTCGATCGCTTCCTTGATGGTTTGATGCAACTCAACTAACCTGACTCAGCCACTTCTACAGAAGTAAGCCCTAGCATTGCTGCTAGGGCTTACTTCTTGACTTAGTAGAAGGTTGCAGGCGAACTACAAGTAGAATTTTTGCGCGAAACCGAGTAATCCCTGATTTTTCGCCTAGAATCCCCAAAACAACTGCTAAAAGTTTCGTAGAAACACCGAGGGCACCACTTTCTTCTCTCGTAATAATGCGGAGATAGTACGTTTGCTCTACCCGGAGGTTTTATGCCAGATAATTTGAGACGACGTGGACCTGAAGATCCCAACAAAATTAATGTCAATCAGGCATACGAGATAGCGTACTGGACTCAGACTTTGGGTGTTTCCGAAACAGTTTTGCGAAGTGCTGTTCGCAACGTTGGTCCGATGGTAGTTGATGTTCGCCAGTGGCTTCGTGCAAACAAGCATGTGTAAGTTCTGAATCTTAATGACTAATAAGCCCCGGCAGCAATGCTGGGGCTTGTTTTGTTTGTGCTTCTAGACTGCCGATAGCTTTAATCGTCCACCTCGACTGGAAGGGCAGACAGAATGGTAGTCAGTCGAAAGCGTCCGTCTAACACCAACTCAAACCGGGAAATAAAATCGTAGACATGACCAGGTTTTAGCTGAGTTCTGTAGGCAAGCTGCACGATTCCTTTCTGTTTAAGTAGTTGTTTCATTTCTGCCAGTCCATCGTCTACGCCATCATGCACCCAATTAGGTCGCACGTTGAGATGGCTTGCTTCTTCAATAGACATACCAAGGAGATCCGCCAAAGGTTGTGTGACGAATAGTTGCCAATCTGTTTCGTGATGCACTAATGCTTGACAGATGCCTTGTTGCCCTGCTTCGCACATCCTATGAGCTAGCTGAATCGATGCGATCGCAGGCACGCTTGACAGCGGTGGAATAACAGTTAAGTCATCCCCTTCTCTAGCTGCTGAGAACGTCCTGGCTGTTCTAGCTCCTGGAAACTTAACCAGGATAGCTGTAAGACCTCGTAGCTTGGCAAACAATTTCACTATGTTAGCCTGTTGCTTAATCAATTCAGCGTCATATCTTGACTCACAATGAAACACGATTTTTCTATAGGTTTCATCAGCCCATTCAGCAATGCTACGCCTTATGGCAGCAGCACATTCAATAAAGCCTTTTGTGTGGGTATATAAGTAGAGTTGATCTGCTATGAGATCTACGTCATTGCTGGTCTGAAGAGGGATCTGAATCATGCTAAAGGCACCCTTCCAGTCGGTTAATTAATCTGATTAAAACTAACTTGCTCAACTTTTGCAAGTGCTAATTCTTTACAAGAAGCTGCCTTGTAAATAAGTCATAAAATATTTTTGTTCTGCATTATTTTTAAGTCAAACATCCTTACTTTGGCTCAATGCTTGGCTTTCAAACTACTCCGATTTGTTTTGACATATCAACACAAATACTTCTAATACATCAATACGAATAGTACTTACTTCTACAGAAGTAGCTAAGCCTTCAGTTCTTCAGCAGAGGACTAGCCGTATTTGCTCAAATGCTGAGTCCTTTGGTCTTAAGCTTGAACTTCTCAAGGCGAGTCTTATGTATCTCAAAGCGCAACAATAGATAGCTCTACATTCTCAATAAGAGTGCTTTTTGAGCAACAAGCACTCTAAAGCAGTCGTAACTATCACAGAACAGCATCAAACTTAGTAGAGTCGTTCGTAATCCGTGTGGAATACGAATAAAATAGAGAAGAAACTTTTCTGAGGTGAGTCAATGCCTCGTGACGGCAAGACAAATCGATCTGGCAGCGCTGCAATTTTAGAACTGGATGAACTACAAAATTTGTTTGCTGAATTGGATGACCCCTATCGCGCGATCGTCCAAATCTGCTATTTGACCGCTGGCAGGATTGGCGAGGTGGTGAACCTGCGGGTTGAGCATCTAAGAAATGGCTATGTTGTTTTTCCGGTGCCCAACACCAAGACTAATGAGACGCGCAAGGTGGTCATGTCGGAGCCACTGCAAAAGGTGCTGAAGCGAATCAAGCCAGCAGCAGGGTATCTCTTCCCGTCTGGTTCTAAGACTGGGCACATCACAGCTAGGGCAGTAGAGAAGCACGTCAAGCTAGCGGCTGAACTGCTGGGCTTTGAAGGGGTAAGCTTGCACAGCTTCAGGCGATCGAGATTAACCCACCTGCACGAGCAGGGTTGGGGACTGCATGAACTGAAGCGGGTGAGCGGTCACAAGTCTTTGTCTCAGCTTCAGGCTTATCTGGGAGTAGACCAGGCAGTGGTGGATGAGAAGTTGAAGCAGGCTGATGCAGGGTTTGAAGTGGCTTGAAGGGGAGCTTCAAAAGTCTTTGAGGTGCATCTGAGCAGCAGATAGAAGAAGCATCAAAACAATATAAAGACTACCTAGTTTGTTTGGAGGAATCTCGTACTCGTGTTAATACATGAGTACTAAACTTTTTGTTTAGTGCATAATGTCCAAAATCAAAGGCTTCCAACGCCATCGCTGGTAGACTAGCGTTCCCTCACACACATTTTTCAAAAAAGAATAGTACAAACGAACTAAAAAAAACAAAATTTTGTTTTGGTCTTGATCTTCTTGATTTGATCACTTACTCTTTAAACGCATACCCATGTAGAGATCAATTGCATGTCGCAGATCAATCTACAGCAAGCAGTAGAGTTGCTTCAGACAGCAATATCCGAAGAACTTGTTAATCTTGAGCGGGAGGAAGCTCAATTAGCTAAGCTTCAAGCGAGAATTGCTAGAAAGCAAGCTAATGTTAAGCATCTCCAAGGTACTTTAGACTTTTTGCTTTCCAAGGATGGGGAACAACTAGTACAAATCAATAGCTCTGTTTCCTCTGAATTTGATACGGACAAGTCTGAAGAAGTCGCACTGAGGAGAGAATCTACTTCTAGTGAAGACGGAGAGACTCCAGAACATACTAGTCAAAACCTCGATAAGCAGAATTTCAAGCTTGAAATTCAGAAGAAGCGAATGCCGATGGATATGCTGCGACCACAATATAAGCAGCCCAACTTAAGGTTGGGGGACATTGTGGAGCGAGTACTATCGCAAAGCGCAAAATCAATGACAACAGAGGAATTAACTAGAGCAATATACGACACTCGTTCAGTTGAAGAATTCTCTCGTGCAAGAAATTCACTTTCTGTTGAACTTCGCTCCGGAGCAGTAGGAGAAACCCCTCGTTGGATAAAACTTGATAGGAGAACTTACGCCTCTAGAAGTTTGCACAGAAGTAAGCAATTATTTGAGGCATCAGCCGTGCCTGTATCACTGTGTCTAGAACCGAAAAATCGTTCTAGCGTAATTCATCCTATCGATTGGGCTTTAAGATGATGTTTCTGGTTGTGGAAAAAGATTTGGTATTCTTTGACTCTTCCTAAAGAAATGGTGAGCATCGTTTCCTAATTCGATACTCACCATCTCAGATTTACGGGGGGGTGTGGCGAAATTGGCAACCGCAGTGGACTCCTAATCCACCAACCTGACCGGGTTTTGTGGGTTCAAATCCCACCACCCCCACCACGGTAACTCTCACTTTCAGTAGGGCTAAAAGCCTGGTACTTAGAGTGTTAATCGGAAGCTTTCCTAGGGCTTCTCGATTTGTTGTATCTCTAAGATATCATGCTTGTCAAGGAATTAGCCCTATCATGAAAAGCTTTTCATGTCAATCAGAAAGGACTAATTACAATGTCAACACAGACAGGCGAAAAATTTACTCAGCTCGAATTAACCCTTCATGTTGTCAAGTCCACAGAAGTGGACGGGCTTGAAATGGGAGTCTTAAATGATGGGACACCGTTCTTAACTGGAAGGGGACTTGCTAAAGTCTGCGGCGTTTCGCATGTTGCTATCATTCAGTGGGCAAATGACTACTCCGAGAACGGTGGTAAGCTGAGAAGTCAAAAAATCACTGAATTGCTTGCTGCTCAAGGTTTTGAGGGTGGTAAGCTGTTTGTGAAAACCATCTATAAGGATCGAACTGTAAATGCTTACCCAGATACGGTTTGCATGGCATTTCTAGAGTACTACGCTTTTGAAGCTGAACGTTACTGTACAGAGCAAGCGAAGAACAACTATCGGATCTTAGCTCGTAAATCTTTACGAGACTTTATATATAAAATGACTGGTTATGACCCGATGAGCGAGATGCTCAATTCGTGGCGACACTTCCATGATCGATTACTGCTCAATCCGGTCCCAGTTGGGTACTTTAGCATTTTTAGGGAGACAGCAGATATCGTAATAGCTTCTATCCGAAAAGGCTTGATTGTCGATGACCATACTGTTCCAGATATTAGTGTTGGGCAAGTTTGGAGTAAGTATTGGAGTAAGTGTGCATTAAGTCAGAAATACGGAAACCGTGCAAAATATCCTCATGCTTATCCTGACTACTTTCCTCAAGCGAAAGCAAATGATGTTATTGAGGCTTTCATCTATCCCTTGCAGTCCTTGGGGGAATTTAGACAGTGGCTTCAGACAGAATACTTGCCTGGCAAATTTCCCTCCTATCTGAAGAAGAAAGTTCAACAGGGGGTTATTCCAGCCAATCGGTTAGAACCTTTATTAGCCTCTTTAGAGCCAGTACGAGCAGACTTAATTAAGCCTAGTCAAATGTGAAGTTGTTTGAAGTATTTGCAGAACTGAAAGTTACCCTGCTTAAGGGGTCTGGTTCTGGTTGCCTAAGGTAATCTGAACGTAATGTACGGCTCTCAAGAGCAACACTTCAGAAGCAGCGCAACCGAAGTAGGAGCAAAATAAAAGACCTAGCAGAAATGCTGGGTCGGATGTTTTCATGTAATTCAGAGTTCCCTTGCTAGAGGAAGAAGTAACAGGCAATTGCTCTCCTGCGTCTGAGTACAATCTCTACCCCAACGTTTTGCGATATCTGCCGTATGGGAGAAACAAAAAACTGCTTGATTAGCCTTTATAAAGCAGTTGTGTTTTCTGCTACAACCATGCGAAATGCAAAGAATGAGCATCATTCTCAGAGTTCTCTGTTGGCAGGGCTGACAGTGCTTCTCGTTGAGGATGAGCCTGATATTGCTGAGCTTTTTACGTTCATTCTCCAAGAGTACGGAGCCGAGGTTATCCTTGCCAGGTCGGCTGTTGAAGCGCTGGGCGAATTAGGACAACGGAAACCAGACATCTTGGTCAGTAACGTTAGGCTCCCTGAGGAGGATGGACGTTGGTTGATAGAACAGATTAGACATCTGGAAGGAGTGTGGAACGAACTACCAGCCATCGCCGTAACGTCCTACACGAGGGAGGTTGATGCTGAAGGAGCAATGCAATCAGGTTTTCAGCATTTTATGTCCAAGCCATTAGACCCAGATGAGTTAGTCCAAGAAATTCTCAAGCTTGTTAAGCGGGATTAACAAAGGGCAAATCTTTTGTGGGAATATCAAATCTATCCTGCAAATTCGTCAAGGTTCCCGAGCCATGTCCCTCGATGCTGATTTCAGGCTAGATGGTCTAAAGGTGCTGCTCGTAGATGATGATGTTGACAATCTCCAATTCCTCGCTTTTCTATTCGAGGTTTACGGTGCAGAGGTAGCAGCAGTTAGCTCAGCGAGTGACGCATTCCAAGCGGTTCTGGAGTGGCGACCAGACATTTTAGTCAGTGATGTGAGTATGCCTGTCGTAGATGGTTACATGCTAATTCGCCAAATTAGAGCTTTGACGGTTGAGCAAGGAGGGCAGGTGCCTGCGATCGCACTAACAGCTAACGCCAAAGAATCAGATCGGCTACAAGCGCTTGCAGCAGGTTACCAGCAGCATTTGGCTAAGCCTGTTGAGCAAGATGAATTATTGCAAGCTGTGTTGGAGTTGACTTCTAGTAAGGTTTGATAGCAATACCAACAGAAAGACCCAGCAGCAGTGCTGGATCAGCAGCATCGGTGTAGGCTTAGCGTCCTTTGACTTGTACTCTTTGAATCAATTCTCTGAGGCAGGGAGTGTGCTCGCGGTAAGCATCTGTTTTTGAATACCGCTCTAGCTGCTCTAAGCTAATCATTCCTCGTTCTGCTAATGCAGTTACTTCCCAAGGCAGTAGAGCGTCTAGTTTTACGCTCTCAACAAAATATTCATGAGTCTGCCCCCGTTCTGCATTAAGCGCTATAACCTGCTGTTCAACGGTTGCTAGATCATGAAAATCAGCGCTTTTGGCTACGATATCCGTAGACTTGATTCGGCAAGCTAATTTGAAGAAGGTATCTTTCATGTTTATAGAGGTGCAAAGACTCAAATCCCACGGGTCGTAAGTAGAGCACTATAAATAGGTAAAAATACCTTGCACCCAAGATAACACGATGCAACACAAGGACAAAACATGTTCCTGATGAACAAAAACTGATGGCTTCTAGTTGAATGCAACAATCTGCTCAGCACTGCACCAGTCTTCCTCAGCGAAGCAGTCCTTCTCGTCTGCAAAATAAATTCCGTATGCCCAAGTTTTAGACTCTGGGTAGAAATCAAGACCTACAACATAACCAGTTGAACCTTTAGATGTTTTGACCTTCTGCCCGATGTTAAATATAGGTTTTGAGAACTTAAACAGTTCTGTATCAACAATTTCAACAGATATCCTGTTCACTACAGTTACCCTAAATAGTTCAATTTCAATTCAACTCTAGAGAGTGGTCTATATAGTGTCTTCCTTTGAACAGAATCAATGAAGTTTGTATAAAGCTTCATTGATTCTGTGAAAAATTGTGATTGCACTAAAGCCGCTCTATTTAATAGAAACTCCCTACTTTTGTAGCAAGGGGTTTGTTTCTTAAGGGTGTAGAAAAGGTGTAGAAGTGGGCTGTCTACATCTTCTACAGCGTAGACGGGCGTAGAAAAAGGTGTAGACAGGTGTAGAAACCTTGCTGCATAAGGACTTAAGGCAAGGTGTAGAAGGTGTAGACGAAAAAGGTGTAGACGTAGAAAAGGGGCTGTCTACACCCCTTTTTGGCACTTATCAGGATGTCGTCTACACCTTCTACACCTGTCTACACCCCTTCAGTTTCTACTAGTTGAATCAGTCGGGAAGCCACTTGAATTTTGTTGTCTGTGCTGTTTCCTCGACCTCTAGCCAGCCATCTTTTACAAGCTTGGTTAGCTGTTCCTCTAATCGTTCGGGTTGCGAGACTTTGACTTTCATCTGAACAATTTGCCGCTTCGTGTAGAACTGGTCAGGATGTTTCTCAAACCATGCAATGAGGATTTGTTCATCGGTTTGAGATGCGGGTTGAGCATTTGACTCAGGCTCATCGATCACATCATCAAATGCACTCAGCAGTGCTTCTAAATCGATTGCTTCAGCATTGAAATCAAACTGATCCTTTTGATATTCATCGCTCTGCTGATAGCTGAAAGGATGGCTCAATCTTGACGTTTCACCCCCTGGAAATTCGGTTTCATACTTTGGCAGTGCAGCCCATCTATCACCCCTGCTGTAATAGAATCCTCGACCTGTAGGAGCAAGTAGCTTGTGTCGTGCTGCTGTCTCCAGTTTGGGGCAGAAGCCAGTACCAACAGCGCTATCAATGATTGATGCGGTCTGAGTGCTGAATAGCAGCACACTGCTGAAGCTGGAGCGTAGAGACTTGGTTCCAAAGCCAATGTCGGTTGCATTGGGTGATTGCGTCACAATCCAGGTAAAACGCCCCTTTCCATCGCTACCAGTTTCACCGCTGCTGCTGATAGCGACCAAGCGCGACTTCAGCAGCCCCATGATCTTGCTATCTAGCATTTTGTTGAGAGACACAAACTCATCCACGATCAGCAGCTTGGTTGCAGCGCTGGAAGCGTTGAACCGCTGCTGAAATTCCTCAAGCAATCCTTCGACGCGGGACACATCTATGCTGAAGTCTCTTAGGTCGAAGTGCAGCCGCTTATCTAAATCGACAAATGACCAGTAGTGAGCTTCGGAGGGTTCATCTTTTGGATCAACCAACCAGACCTCTACATCAGGGCGATACTTCAGCAGCCGTCTACCTGCATTGGCTACCAAAATGCCCTTACCTGTGCGGGGTGGAGCCGCAACGATGGTCGATTTCAGTTGACGGCACATCATCTCTACCAGGTCAGCAGTGACGACGGCAGCAGGGCGAACTGTTGCGGGCGGCTCTGCCGTTACCGTAAGGGTCGCACTGGTCTGTGGCTGCTGCTCCACCGATTCATCTGGTAGGTCAAAAATCTTTTCTACTGCCTGCATTGTTTCGTCCACAGGCGTTGCAGTTGTTTCGACGGCATTCAATCGAGTGTTAGCACCTACAGCAGCGGGTAACTCTCCGGCAGTCTCAGCAGCAGGTAGCTGTGGCTGCTGTTTGAACTGTCGATACCAGTTGAGGAAGTCTTGAGCATCGCGGCTAAGGGGTAAGCCCTCGTCTTCTGCCCAGCTCACCTGGTCATAGACCGCTTCATCCCCTGCCTGCTGTCTGAACTGGTGAAATGCTTCGTTGCTCAGGATGCTAGCGATACAGCCAGCAGCAATTGCTTCATCGTTCTTAGCCTTACGTCCATTGATTTTCCATGCCTCCCACACACCCCAGCAAATCGGGACAGCAGCGACCAAGGGCGAAGCAGTAAGTGAGGCAAAAGCTAGACCACCAATCACACCAGCAGATGCAACCAGGGTAGGACTGCCTGATTTGTCGTTTGCCTCATCTGCGATCGCAAGCCAATCGTGAGCAGTTCGTTGAATTTTGGAGCGGTTAAAGTTTGTCATTGGAGAACACCTTAAAGCTATATGTAAGGGGCGTTACAGGAATTTCCATAACGCCCAAAATCGATTACTGAAGCTTTACGCCAACTTTCACGAAGCGAATGATGTCGCTAACCCAAAACAGGAAGTTCACGATCCACTCGACTACAAACAAGGTTGCAACCAGTGCGGCGACATTAGCCCAGTCGATCAGGCTCCATTGCCCAGTTAGCAGCACGATCATCAACCTGCCAAAGCCCCCGTCAACAGGAGGGTAGATGGTGAGACAAACGCACAAATCAATGGTGTAAGCTACCAGTTTCGTCTGCCGAGCATTGTGCATCGTGAGCAGCGGCATCCGGTTGTAAAGCCGCTTCAGACCTGCCAGCAGCGGATCATCCTGCTCAGAAATGGCATATTTTTGATGATGAACTGCATCATCAATGGTGTGTCCGACAAAGGCGCGATTACGCTTCAGAAATGTCTCGAACAGTTCCGCAGCCTGAAGGAATGCCCAGAAAATGATGCCAATGACCCAGAGGGCAGTCATGATGCTCACCCCTGCTACCGCATTGATCAGAGGCAACTGGCTGATAAGTTCGAGAATGCCTGACCCATCTATCGCAGTTCCAAACAGGAACTTAACTGACTTCACATAGGGAATGATATTGAACAGCGCAATTACAACCCCGACAGAGAAGGCTAGCCAGTAGATCAAACGAAGAAACCAAAGGTTCTCAGAGTTAGAGCCGAAGGAGTTAGATTTGTTGCGGTTGAAAGGGGTCTGATGAGTTCCAGCAGCGCTGGTGGTATTGCCGCTAGTAGTCTTTGCCTTGCGATTGAAAGCCATAGCTTTTGATTCCTATTCAATGTTGGGCTGATTGATTTCTGCATCTGCGTTGGAAGCTGCGATCGCATCCTCTACAACCTGTTTGTTGCCTGTGAATGCAAACTCACCTGCTACGGGTTCACCGTTCTGAGCAATGATTCGAGCCGTGTTCCCAAAGGCATCACAAACGACAGTGCCAGCAGGTAGCGGGACACCTCGAACTGCATCCAGAACTGGTTGACCTTCAGTGAGAGAAGTAAATTTGCCAGGGTCGTTAGATGCCACGACCAAGACACAACCTTCGCTGTAGCGCTTTTCTGCGATCTCTGCCTGCTGCTCAGTAAAAAGTGAGGTTGCCTGAAGCTGCTGGTTTACTTCGCTGTTCTCCATCGCCTTTTCCCTCACCCGTCCTGTTGCCTGCATATTTTGGGCAATGGTGGGGAAGTTGACGGCAGCGGCTAGAGTCATGAGAGCAATCGCCCCTGCTGCAACGGGATTGCGCTTTATCCAGTTCGGTTTGGTTTGGGCTTGATAGTCTTTGAAGTCCATCTTTTGACATCTCCAGATAGGTGAAAGCAGCCCCCAACAATGGTTAGGGGCTTTGATGCGAGTGCTATTCAGCCGTCATGAGTAATTCAATTCGTTCGGCAAGCATGGGATCTGCCCCAACAATTTGACCCCATGCTTGGCTGACAACCGCGATTTGCTCATCAGTGCGTTCGCCACCAGCCGCAATAATGCAGGACACCTCTTCAGCCAAGTCAGCACTGACACCTGCATTGGAAATCTGACGGAGGAATTCAACTTGCAACCGATACTGCTCTTTCGACTGAGCTAACAGCGCTTCCATAAAGCCAAACTGAGCGCTGTAGTCCATCTGCTCAAGCGAGTACAGGATGTCTCTAATCTCCTGCGGTGCATCTTCGCCATCGTCCAGGATGCTTAATGCATCGCCCATGCAGCCATCCATGAAGTGCATTGCTGCGATCGCGCTAATCATGAACAGCTTTTCATTGATGTCAATCTTCTGAAGTTGGTTGCCATACTGCTCTACCAATCCATCAAAGAAACCGTCGCGGTCTGAAGCGTAATAAGTCGTGGGTTTTGTCATGATGAGAATTAGCTCCTTGTTACTTCTGTAGAAGTGAATGTGAGTGATGCCAGCCCGGATCTTTGGTCGGAGAGGGGCTGGCTAATTGTTTTGGGAATGCTGGCTAATCTGCTCTAACCTTTCCAGGCAAACAGTTGCAGCTTCCAGCGCAAGTTGAAGTGTATGCAGTCGTTCCCTCATCTGAGTGATGAGTTGGTGCTGTGCTTCAAACTGTTCAGGGGTCATAGCTCGATCGGCTCCGTGAACTTGAAATCAGTAGATGCAGGCTCAGACTTTGCAGCAGTGGCGATCGAACCAACTGGCTGCGTGTAATACTTTGCAGGGCTTGGATCTGGGTATCGGTTTGGGTCAAGTTCCCAGGTTTCAATCAGGTGTTTGCCGTATCGGGAAACGATGAGGGCAATTGCCTGAGAGGGGCTTGTAGTCTTAGTTGTGGATTGAATCTGATCAACGACTGCTCTGATGTCTGGGTCGAGAACGATGCGTGAATTTGCCATTGTTTTCCCCTCACAGTCTCGCCATGCCCGAAATGCTTATGAACTGCGGATCAGGAGCAATTCTGAAGCGTCCTTTAGTAGCCGCCTGCAATGGTTCTGCAAGTGGAGCAGAGCCACCGACAACGATCACTTCGCCTAACTCACCAGAACTCAGCCAGCGTCCCCAGCGAGTCTTTACCTCGCCTCGAATCTCATCAAGCCACTCAGCACGAGCATTCTCAAAAGCACCTCGGAAGTTAACACCAGAGGTGCCCAGTTCATAATCCCCGCGCTCAACGCCGTCCATGATTGCGGCAAGTGGGGCTGATGCACCAATTTGAGCATTGAGGCGAACGCTGATTTTGATTGCTAGTTCCTTAGTCCCTGGCAGAATCAAGTCTGCATCCCGCATCAATGAACCGGAGACACTGTACAGCCGACCGATGCCTGTTCCACCGCCTAAATCCAGAACACCATTGATGTTCTGTTTGCTGCTGTAGAGACGATGGAGTGATGCCCATCTATAAGCAGCAAGGGTTTCATCAATCGGCTCAACCTTGCGAACTGTGGCAATGATGGATTCACCATTGCGGGTAAATTCGTGGGTGCCTTCGATCGCTCTAACCTGCTTAACGGCTAGCTCTGAACGGCTGGTAGGAAGGGCGATTGCTAGCCGCTCTACTCTTACTGCGTTCTGCCCTGGATTTGGCTCCAATGCAGCCAAGACAAGCTTTCTCGCCAGTTCGCACTTGTCATCCTGAACGACTGGTGTGCCCTGATTGTCACGGGCTACAGCACCCAAAACGAAATGCTCACTCTCAAACTCAATCACGACGCTCTGATCGTCCGGCTGCATATCCTGCCAGCTTGGGTCAAAGTGCTTGATGAATGCCGGGATGCTGCGAACTCGACCGCAAGGATCAAGCCATTGCAACGTTCTATTGCCGCCGTCGAAGCAAACTAAAGAGCGAATTAGCCCTGTGTTCCCTAGGTGTTCGCTAGATGTCCCCTTAGTGGTCTTGGACAAAACTGAAGCCATTCTGATTATTCTCCTGTCTAAATTTGGTAGAAGCCTTGCAATTACTGGGGTTAAGACCCCTCGGAAGCGACAGATAAGAGACAATCGCTTGGTTTTCCCTGTTCGCAGCGTGTTCTCTTGCTGTCCGTTGCTTGAACAGATGCTAACATAATATTACTCAAATTCGAGTCATATTTGACTCAAATACGAGTACTATTCTTAAATAAGTGAGCTAAAACCAAATCTGCAATGCTTAAGCGTTATTCTGTGAGTGAAATATGAGTCAAACTTTGATCCGGCAAGAGATGCCCAAAAAGACTGATCGGCTTCAAATTCCTGGCATTGGAGAGTGGTATGCAGATTTGCTGCGTATCGATGCGACGATTAACGAGCGCAGCGAACCGCAGCAAGCTAGTAGCTTGTTATGCTCCAAGCTTCAGGAGAGAGAGCCACGCATTAGAGAGCGGGTCAAATACCTGGCAGACAAGAGGGGCATTACCTTCGAGGAAATGTGGAACGATATCCTCACCGGGAAGTTTGAGAAGCTGACTCCTGAAGAATTTGCAGAGCTAAAGCAGCTTGAACAAGCTGATTCCTGAAGCAATTGAAATGCAGCTCTGAGTTACTGAAGCTAAAGGAAGATTTACACAAAAGTGTCAGCAAATTAGTAAAAATCATCAGTTTACTAATAGCAAAGCTGGCATCTTAGTTACTTCTACAGAAGTAAAAGCGGTAAAAAGTCAAAATCTTCTAGCTACTTCTACAGAAGTGGCAAACCATCAATTCTCTAGCAGGGATGCCGCTATCTGTAAGAGTTGCAAGCGAGAGAAGCAGCACGTAAAATGAATGTGTCACGGAGGCGAATCATGAATATTTCGACCGAACGAAACACTCAGAAAAACAGTAAAAGTCAAGTCCTTGATCGTGTCGTCCATGTTCGATTTACGGAACAAGATTTTCAACACTCTGGACTATTAGCTGAAGAGTCAAATACAACTCGCTCCGAGTTGATCCGTGAGATTTTCAGAAGGTTTTCAGAGGAGAGTTTGGGTTCAAAAGTCGTTTAATTTAAACGCAAAAAACGGTTGCCACGCCCTGAGAAAGCTTGCAACCGTTTTTCACTCTCTTTACTAGTACAACCAAACCCTAGCTTTGAAATCGACTGCTATCGATTTCAAGCATCACGGGGTGTTGGATTCGCAAAACAAATCTGTTCTGCCGATGGAACTTCCCTATTTTAATGACTTCGGCTCTGAAAAGGCAACACCTGGTTCAGTTTCTTCAGGCTGTAGCGCGTACCCCAATTCTACTATAACGATAATCGTTCTCAGCTTTGAATTAGAGGCTGAGCTAGATAAGGAATGGTCGCCAGAAGCCAGTTTAGCTCTCGATCGCAGGCTGTGGCATCACGAAGTTGAGTTTGGAATTAGGGAGGCACAGAAATGATTTTTGTGCCTACTAAACAACAGAATCCCTGTCGAATTTGCAGCGATGTATCGGGTAAGTGTCGTGAGACTGACAGTATTCATCTCTGCATGAATCTCTCTGACAGCAGCGATGCTGTTGCGGACTTCAGACTTATTGGTCAAACAAAGGATGGGCTTTGGGGCAAATGGCTTCCAAGCGACAGGCAAATTTGGAGTGACCAGCAGCGTGAGGAATGGCGACGCGATCGACAGCAGCGGATTGAGGCTAAAGCCTTGCAAGAAGCTCAGCGACGTGCTGAAGCGATGCCAGCAGCGGATCGTGACCGATACTATCGAGAATTGCTCAGCCAACTCACTCTGCACCCAGCAGATCGGCAAGACCTGCTTCGTCGTGGACTATCTGATGAACAGATTCATGTAGGTGGTTTCCGGTCGGTGGAGCAGTGGCAAAGGCTTGAACGAGAGTTTCCTACCTCGCTACCAGGGGTAAACCTGGACGGGCTAAGCCTTAATACTCAGCCAGGGTGTCTCTGTCCGATCAGAGATATCAACGGGCTGATTGTTGGTTTCCAGATTCGCCTGAGAGGTGTGGCTGAAGATGGGCGTTATCGCTGGCTCACAAGTGTCACCAAGAAGCGCCCAAACGGAGCAAGACCACACTTGTCAAATGGCGAATTGCCCTTGGCTGTCTTTCGTCCAGGTTTAGTTACCAGCAATGCGATCGCGCTAGTTGAGGGTGTGGGGGCAAAGCCCTACATCGCGTCTCTGAGACTGAAGCAAACAGTTGTTGGTGCTGGTGGTGGTTTGCTTGCAAGTAGCCCTCAAACATTTAAGGCAATTTTAGAGCGGCTTGCTCGTGAGCAGGACAGCAGGGATATCGTTGATTACCTGGACGCTGGCGATATCGTCAATTCACACGTAATGCGACGACGGCGCGAGATTTGGAAGCTTTTGCAGCAGTGGGGCTTTACCGTGCGGGTCGGCTGGTGGGGACAATTTGACAAAAGCCAACCAGACATTGACGAGTTAAGCAACCTGAGCCAGATTCAAATCATTACGACCGCCAAGCTTGAGGCGATCATTCATGAATTCATCAATCCCAAATTTGACTGGCTTGGTGGCATCAAGCGACAACTGCAAAAGGCAAGAAAACGACCTGCTAACGGTTTTGCTTCTATTCCAGGTCAAAGACAACCTGTTGATCAGACTGTTGTTACCTACCAAGCTGGTGAACGCTTGCAAACCTGGCAGCAGGCGATTGAGAGTGGTTGCCAATTCATTCTTGACCAGTCTAGTACGGGTACAGGCAAGAGCTATGACTCTGGTAGGGCTGAACCTGAGATGTTTGGGGTAAGGCAAATTGCTTACGTCAGTACTCAACACCGAAACCCAACGGTAGACACGCTGGATGTGAGTAATAGATGGATTGACCTAGAAGCAAGACACGGAGGGATATCCAAGGAAACAACTCCAAACGGGAACTCTCGACTTAGAAGGGCTACAAAAGGAGAGTCTTATGTAGTGCCACCCAACTGCGTCAGAAATGGAGTAATCAGCGCTTTAAGAAACAAAAACGTGACTGGTGCAGATACAGCGTCTCTAATCTGCGGAACTTGCCCCTTGAGGGAAGCTTGTTCCCATTCTGAAGGGACAGGATATGGATTTCTTCATCAGCGGCGTCATGCTCTGAGCAGCCCCAAATTGAGAGCGCATCCTGACAGTCAACCGAATCCCGAAGAATACGACTACTCAGAAGCAGTGCTTTTATGGGAAGAACCAGGCGAAAGCTTTAGCACTTCTACAGAAATAAGAGTTTGTTTGCAGGATGTAGAGAAGGTAAGCAGCGCTCTGTTGGTTAACTCGCCTGATCGATTTGAGGAGGTTCGACCTCTACTAAAAGCATTACCGCCTTACCTGGATGGTTCGGTCAAATTACCTCGATTTGGAATCAATCACCCTGATCTAGTTGAACTGCTGCCAGCGCTTCAGAATATTGATATCAGTACCTTAGAGCAAGTGCAGGCTCCAGACTTAAGCTTGCTCAACACAACCGCAGAACACGGAGTGGATCTAGCAGATTTACCTGCGGCAGTACGGAGACGATTCACCAATCAAGATTCGGCTAAGGCTGAGCAGATAGATCAACTGGTAGTCAAACAGTGGCTCACACCAATGCTGCGAACCTCAAGAGATGAGATTCCAGGAGCCTCCTTACATCTAGGCCATGAAGGGTTAACAATCACTCTTCCTGATGAGCGTCATCGAATGCTCGCTAAGTCAGCTAGGGCTGTGGTTTTTCTAGATGCAACTATTAGTCGTGAAGACTTGGCTCTAAAGCTCGGATGCTCACCTGACGATATTTTTGTTTGTCAGCAAGATATTTCTAGTCACAGCAACCTCAAAATCATTCAGGTGACGGACTTGGGGCGAATGGGGATGCAGCGAGGCAAAGAACAGCAGCGACGGTCTACTGCAATCACTGCTCACTATCAGCAGCTTGACCCAACGGCTAAAGCGATCGATTTCAAACGGTTTGCTCAAGACAGCATGGGGGCATGGTGGCGTGATAGTCGAGGGGTGAACGATTTTGAGCAGGTCAGCACCCTAATTCTCGTCGGAACCCCATGTCGTAATTTGTCAGCTTTGCAGGCTGAATATGCGGTACTGACAGGTAGCTACCCTAATCAAGATGACTCAGAGTTTGAGTCATTCGTTAATCGGACAATTCTTGCAGATATCCGTCAAGCGATCGGACGACTCAGAGCGCACCGTAGACCGGATGAGCAGTTGCAGGTGGTTATTTGCTCAGACTTTGATCTGAGTGCATTAGACATGCATGTTGAGCAGGTAGCAGCCAAAGAAATCACTCTAGAAGCTGCCTCAAAACCTGAGATTGCTTGGCAAAGCATTC
Organism: Oculatella sp. FACHB-28; assembly: GCF_014696015.1. NCBI lineage: Bacteria > Bacillati > Cyanobacteriota > Cyanophyceae > Oculatellales > Oculatellaceae > Oculatella > Oculatella sp. FACHB-28. The sequence continues at coordinate 291,203 of NZ_JACJPJ010000074.1, forward strand.
TAAGTTGCGTTCAGGGTTGGTTTACGCAGACGGGTGAACTGCCAACTCAAGTAGAAGTTTCAAGCAGAACAGGACTCAAGCAGAGTTACATTAGCAAGCTTGCAGCAACGTTTGCAGATGGCTGGCAAGGGCTGAAGCGGTTGGTCTGTGCCTTGGTTAAGCCACCACCGAAGGATGAAACTCCCTTGTCTGAGGATGAAGCTTGGGTTGCTGAGCAGTACCTACCAGTCGTAGCTACTGAATGCAAGGGAACAGCACTTGCAACAGAGCTAAATACCCTGATTGAGATGTTTAGTTGGCAGCGATGGACACAGGTCTTAGCTCACACACCCTATGAGCTTAGGTTAGACCTGGTTGCGGCTTTGTTCAGAGGAAATTTTGAAGTTCAGAATCCGGTGGGCTAGGAGAGAAATGAGCGGATTAAAGATACTCAAACAGACGGTGAAGCAATTCACTCAAGCTAGACAGAAAGCTCTCTCCGAGTGCCAGCAAAACTGTGAGCTAGCCTGCAACGAGTGCCTTTATCGTTGCTTAGATGAAGTTAAAGCTTCAGAAACACCTGAATCTCCCAATTCAGAAAGCGCTGCCTAGTCTTCTTCTTGTTGTTCGTTATAGCAAGCGGCTGGTCGTCACTGGGTTTTACGTCTATTCTCTCTACGAGCAGGCGGAAGACTGAGCGTTTCTCAGTTGTCTCTAGAACGTCCCAGTAGCGACGGTCACGAAGAGTAAGCAGGGTCTCAATCAGGTCTGTTTGCTCTTCCGCTCTTGCTTTTGATTTGTTGCGTAATCCTTCAATTTGGGCTGAAATGTCTTGTTTGGCAATTTCCAAAGCAGGATTGCTGCCAAAATTGCTTGCTAGCTTCTCTAGACCCTCTATTTGCGCTCGAAGCTCAACAATTTTGGGATCTTCCTGCGTTTCTAGAGGTTCTTCTGCTAGATCAGCAATTCCATTGGCTCTGTCAATTAACGCTGTAATAACCTTGTCTTCAACTACGTCCATGCGAACGTAATTCTTGTTAGTGCAGGCTCCAACAGCACCAGCACGACAAAAATAGTATCCATAATCTTGCCTTCGGTTGTGCTTCAAATCGGCTCCAGCCTTGCTGCTGTAGCAAGTACTGCCACAAACACTACATTTCACAAGACCTGACAAGGGGTAGACGGGTGCTATGGCTCCCCAACCTCTGCGTTCTCGGTTGACTCCTAAAATTTCTTCAATGGATCGATACTCCTCGTCACTGATGAGTCTTTGATCAGCGTGAGTGTCATGAATAATTTGAGTTCTTTCAGGATCATCAGCGAAATAAACCAAGTGCCCTCTCAACACTGGGGATGTCAGCCATCTTCTTAGCCCACTTGGTGATCGACCAAACAGCCCTTTATGCTCAAACCCCGATCGCGTCGATCGTGTGTGCTGAAACTGCTGAATTCCGTACTTTTCGTTGAGTGCCCGAATTGTCTGGCGCAAGCTTCGAGTCTTCATAAACAGGTCAACTAAGTCTCTAGCGACCTTAGCTCGGCTCATTTCTTCCCCAGTTTCTAAAAGACACAAAAACGTCTCATGGTCTAGCTGGTGACGATCCTCTACTTTGCGATAGCCAAAGGGAGCATTCATCGCAACCCGTCGCTGCCGCAGGTATTCCCAACCATGTCTTGAGCGATCACTAATCATCTCGCTCTCCATCTGCGCCAGCACAGCCATAATGCCTGCCTGTGTGCGTCCGCCGACAGTGGTTAAGTCTACTGAGCCATCTAGAACTTGAAGAAGAACCCCAGACTTCTGAAAGTCCTCTAGCGTCTTGGCGCAAGAAGGCAACGATCGTCCAAGCCTGTCGATTCTTGTAACAACAACTCTCTCAACTCGCTGCTGTCTTACCAGTTCCATCAATTGCTGAAACTGAGGACGGTCATCCTTCCTGCCGCTCTCAACATCAGTCAGTATTTCTTCGGCACCAGCCACTCTGAGCCTATTCTGCTGTTGCTCTAGAGCATGGGAGTCTTCTGCCTGCTCACGCTTTGAAACCCTTGCGTAGCCGATAATTCTGGTCATTCAGGCTCAAACTAGTTCTAGACCTACCCAGAACATAGTATGCTGAAATGACCGAGCATTGTGCGGTTATCTAAGGAAACCTCGCCTAAAAATAAATAGTCTTCTAGTAACTGAGCGTTAACCTGCTCAGAAGCCGCTAGGATGCCAATGCTAACAGGCAAGTCAAAGCTGGGCCCTTCTTTGCGTAAGTCAGCAGGAGTCAGGTTGATTACAATTCTTCGCATTGGGAAGGCATAGCCTGCGTTTTTAAGGGCGGCTTTTACCCTTTCCTTCGATTCCTGCACAGCAATATCGGGTAAGCCAACAACGACGATTCCTGGCAGTCCACCTGCGATGTCAACTTCAACGCCAACTTTGACAGCATCAATGCCAATCAAGGAGGCACTCCAAATTCTAGCAAGCATACAAATTTCATCCACTGCGGCTACCCGGTAGAGTGCCCTTAATTTTTGTTGGTAGAACAATTTTTCATGTCGGCATAAGCCTTTAGAATTTCAGCAAGTAGTTTTTGTAACCAAAATGAGCGAAATTCAAGAAACTATTTTCAGCAAGATCATCAAGCGGGAAATTCCAGCCGACATTCTCTATGAGGACGAGTTGGCGATCGCCTTTCGAGATATCAACTCGCAAGCTCCGGTTCACATTCTGGTGATTCCCAAACAGCCGATTCCACACTTGTCGGATGCAGAATCTTCAGACCACGCACTGATGGGGCACTTGTTGCTAACTGTAAAGCGAGTTGCAGAGCAAGCTGGATTAACCAACGGTTATCGAGTGGTGATCAATAACGGTGAAGACGGAGGGCAGACCGTCGATCACCTGCATCTGCACATTTTGGGAGGACGGCAGATGACTTGGCCTCCCGGCTGAGAACTGCTGAAATTGGGCTCTTTGCAGAGCGTTACCTTAGGCAATTGTTGAGAAATGAGTAACTAATCATGAAAAGCTTTACAAATTTCAACAAAAGCCTTAAGTTATGTACAGGTCGAGAAAACCGACCCAATACATCTTGTAAACCAAGCACTCATTAATCATGACAACGACTCTACAGCGGCGCGAGAGCGCATCACTGTGGGAGCAGTTCTGCAACTGGGTGACCAGCACCGACAACCGCCTGTACGTAGGCTGGTTCGGCGTTCTGATGATCCCCACCCTGCTCTCTGCCACCATCTGCTTCATCAT
>NZ_JACJPJ010000075.1:0-6134 GCF_014696015.1 Oculatella sp. FACHB-28
GCATCTCGTTGTCTTACTCTTTCAGCAATGCCAGACACCATTCGTGGACACACACTTTTCCATTGGTGGAAGGAGAAATAAAATAGTGTCACTTTACGATCCGGATTCCGTATGAATTCCTAAACTGATGGTGCTACCTGAAGCTCATATCGTCTAATCAAACTTAAACTGTCGCGAGGGTGAAAAAATGAGAGTTCATTATCTACAGCATGTCCCCTTCGAGGGACTGGGCAGTATTTCGACCTGGATGGACGAACAAAACCATTCGTTATCATCCACCAGACTCTATGCCAACGACCCGTTACCAACGGTGAGTGATTTTGATTGGCTGATCGTTTTGGGTGGCTCAATGAATATCTATGAAGAAGAACAGTACCCCTGGCTAATCGCAGAGAAACAACTAATCAAACAGGCGATCGAGGAAGACAAGATAGTGCTTGGCATTTGTCTGGGAGCGCAACTGATCGCGGATGCTCTGGGTTCAAAAGTGTATGCGGGGCAACATAAAGAAATCGGGTGGTTTCCGATCAAAATAACCGAAGCAGTTCAGCAATCCGGTGCCCTTGAGTTTCTACCCGCTCAACTAACAGTTTTTCATTGGCACGGAGATACGTTTGAGTTACCAGAAAAAGCAACCCGCCTAGCCTACAGTGAGGGTTGCCTCAATCAAGCATTTCTCTACGGCGAAAAGGTGCTTGGCTTGCAATTTCACCTAGAAATGAATCGACCAGGTGTACAGCAGCTCATTGAAAACTGTGCCTCCGAATTAATTCCAGGGAAGTATATTCAGACTTTCGAGGAAATGCTTTCTGAGAATAAGAACTTTGCAGAAATTCATAAGGTCATGTACCAGTTTCTGGAACTGCTCTCACATCAATACCAAAGAGGCAAGTGAATGTGTTGGGCAAAAGGCGCTCAGAGTTTCAACAATGACTCCCACGTAGATTTAGAGCAAGTGAGTGCAAAATATCAGCAGACCTTTCAGAGTACTCAGCGATCGATGTTTAATCTGTTCTCAATACGATTCATTCGCTCGTTCGAGCGATCGCCACAACAGTTCATTCAGGGATCGACAATGCAGAAAATTTATGAAATCAATTACGATCGATTTAACTCGAATAATTTCTTGCCGATCACACCACAACTGGAGGACAGTACGATCTGATCGAAGGTTATTTTCCATCTGGTTCTCAAACTCCTCTCCATCGCCACACGCGCTATTCCAAACAGCTATACGTGCTAGAAGGAGAGTTCACCGTTTACTCTGAAATAGTTGTGATCAATGGGTCGGGCACCGGGAAGGAGCGCTGCTTCAGCAGCGTAAACTGTCGTAATCCGGCATCATAAGCGAATACCTTGCCGGTCTCTATTTCGTACATCCAAGCATGTAGATTCATCTGCCCGCTATGCAGCGTGGACCGAATAACAGGATACGTTTCTAAATTCTCTATTTGCGTCAACACATTCTGCTCGATCGCGATCTTGAGCAATCGCTCGGGCTCCACGTTCGCATAATTATCTAACACTAACCGCCGGGTCGCTTCTCCATGGCGCTTCAACCAGTCGTAGACCAGCGGCATCTGCTCACTCAGATTGCCAATTTGCAGCAACCCCTTCATGGCTCCACAGTGGGAATGGCCACAAACAATGATGTCTCGCACTCCGACTCCAGCTACCGCATACTCTACCCCGGCGGCTTCAGCACCACTAGCGGCTCCATAGGACGGAATGATATTACCCACATTCCGCATCACGAATAGTTCACCGGGCTGAGACTGTGTGATCAAGCAGGGATCAATCCGTGAATCGGAACAAGTAATGAATAGAACTTCGGGGGTCTGCCCGTTCGACAGTCGTTCAAACAGTTCTCGATTTTCGGTGAAGTAGTCGCTGTGAAACGCATTGAGTCCTTGGATCAGACCGGTCACTGACATAAATTGATTCCTACTGTTGATAAAGCTAGTGAGTGTACTCGCACTGCATCCTCAGAAGCGGATGTAGTTCTATCCTTCCCTTACTACACGCGAGTCGTAACATTTTCCGTACTTCCGTAAAGGAATGTTAACAAGGCCTTAGTCGTGTGTCTCAAGCAAAGTTTGTCGAAGTAGTCCTTGAAATTGCTGCTTAGAGAAACACGAATGATGCAAATTGTTCGTCACTCAGGGATCCTACGACACAACCATTTTTGCGACACAACCGGAAGAATTGGGTGAGTAATCTACCACTCAATTAACTTATGCATTAGCTTGCTCACATTGGAGTTAATCAGAGTGAATCTATCCGGTGGAGCGATTCAATCAATTCCTCAACCTCATCATCATTGGGACACTGCTTAACCTGCGACTTGAACCATTCCACCTCTTCAGACTCCACATCTTGCAGTTGATAAACTAGCAATGTCCCAGCTAAACGAGCTAGGGTAATGGGTGCATAAACAATATGACTCAACAAATCAACGGCAGCCTGATAAACCTGCTGGGCGGCTTGCTGATCAAGGGGTTGTCCCATTTGCAGAGCAATCTCTTGTAAGCTCTGCTCAATCGATCGCTGCAACTGTTGTTCATCGTTTGGAGAAGGGGAGTTCATCTGATTCACTGAAATGGGTTAGAAAAAAGCTAAAGGCAAAACGGAGCAGTTGCAAGCAGCAGCAGGAAGAGAGCTGATTCTATCCCAAATAATAAACTGGTAGTAAACAACTGTACAAGCTCCACCAGAATTCACTGACTGCCTTTGTTAACCTGTTTGGTGGTGGTCTAGGATCGGTGGATAGTAGTTTCAAAGTACTCATTGTTGCTGACATTGCGCTTTCAGCAGTCATAGGTCTAGAACGCTAGCAACTTGCTTAGCTCACAAGTTTAAGACGGGGCAACATCAGAATGCAGCAGATACGATTGCGTTAGGGGATAATGGTGACTGGTGCGTCAAAGGCACTTAAAAAAGTTACGCCAGATAGATCCGATGAAACCGATTCAAGAAACGTTTTTAGAGCTGGACTGGGAAGATGCCGATGAGGCCCGCCAAGCGAGAGATACAAGGGCTGAAGAACTGCAGGCTCAAGGCTTTGTTTGTGTCCTTGAAAATCTTTACAACGCGGTTGATGGGCGGCAAGTGTTTATGATTGTCGCTACAGAAGCAGAAAAAATTGATGCGCTGAGGACGCGAGACTCGAATCGGAGTGACTCTCGCGATGGTTTCAGGAGCCGAGCGCTCGTCCCAAAACGAAAGGGCAAGTCTGTAGCAGAGCCGGAAATCTGCTGAGTTCCTGACGGCAGGACGAATGCTAACTCTACTTTCCCTACCTGAAACCTGGTGAGAGCCCGGTGCTACGGCTGTGTCGGGAAAAAAAGAACTGCTACCCATAGAGCAGCAGTATATGTGCTTCAACGCTACTTATAGCGCTTTCAGAATTTTTTGCGACACAGCAAGCTTTTGGTGCTTAGTTCGATGTTACTGCAACCGCTGAACGCAGCCGTTATGTGCCTCAAGTCCTCGGTAGGATGTAATGTCGCCACCGAGGACTTGAAAGCATTCGTTCGCTATCCTTCCTTCACCCTGCTGCGCTCACTATCTGTAATCAGTCGATTCAGCCAGAGCACGCCATTGTGCCGTTTCTTGCTCGACGTAAGCGTTCTTCTGGGCAATGGCTCGAAGGGTGTCTGTACCGAGCGGCAACCGTAATGGTGGAGTATCTGCATTTGCAAGCTGAAGCATCGCTTGGGCAAGCTTGGTGGGGTCTCCCGGTTGTTGATAGCTCAGTTCAGAGGCAAGTTTACGAACTTTACCAACCGTCTCCGCGTAATCTGGAATTTCTGTCGCGGTTTTCTGGAGCGAGCTACCATCGAGAAAATTGGTCCGAAAGTATCCCGGCTCGACAACCGTCGCATGGATACCCAGAGGCGCTAACTCATCATGCATGGCTTCGGTAATACCTTCGACCGCAAACTTCGTTGAGGAGTAGACACCCCAGCCTGGTGTGGCACGATAGCCGCCGATCGACGATAGGTTGATAATGTGTCCAGAGCGGCGCTGACGCATACTGGGCAATACGGCACGGGTCATATTCAACAGTCCAAAGACATTTGTGCGATAGACCCGCTCAACCTCGTCTGCACTGGTTTCTTCGATACCGCCGAGTAGACCGAATCCTGCATTGTTGACTAACACATCAATCTGCCCAAAGCGTTCCAGTGCTGCTGCAACTGCCGCTTGCACCTGAGTCTCATCGGTAATATCTAGGCTGAGCGCCAACACATTTGGGTTCGACTCAAATTGATCCAGATCAGTCTTTTTACGAGCGGTCGCAATTAATTGGTCTCCTGCTGCTAAAACGGCTTTCGCGATTTCGGCTCCAATTCCGCGAGAAGCCCCTGTAACGAACCATGTTTTCTGAGTCATTGGTCTATCTCCTTTATTGCCTTATTCTTTCACTACCTTTTTGGTATGGATTTATCATAGGGTTTAGAGAAAAGGTTCTAAATACCTAAATTTTGCAGGTTCTTGCCTAATTTTCTCAAGCAGGAGGATGGTGCTCAAAAGAATTCTCTACAATAGGCACAACACAACGAGGAGAGGGATGTCTCACGATTGGGTCAAAGTATTTACTCGCCCACGGTTTAGCGTCTTTGGGCAAATCTTTAGTTGATACACCGTTTGAGTGGTTGCAGATTGACGAGGTGCGATCGCCGTCAGCAGAGTAGATGCCAGGATCTGCACTCATTTTGCTGGTCAAAGTATGTTGCCTACTAGAGCATTCCAGCACCGAGACAGCTTTGAGGCATTTGGGTAGAGGAAAAACTCCAAAAGTTGCGCGATGCTGAAAGTAGGACCTGCTAAAATTGTTCAATTATGAATCGACTGGATAAGAGCTGCTCAGATGTTGCTCAGTTTTGGGATTCGAGCGTGCCTGGGATTGAGTTCTTCTCTGCCCGATTGTTTCGTCATAGCTTTACCAAGCACGTTCACGAAACCTACACTGTGGGTATTAACGATGGTGGGCAAGGATGCTTTAGCTATCAAGGTGAAGCGCGTTGTGCGTACCCTGGAAGTTTTAACTTGATCAATCCAGATGAAGCTCATACGGGTCAAGCTTCATCCAGTGAGGGGTGGATCTATCGGAATCTCTACATTACTGTGCCCTTGATTGAGCAAGTGCTGGAGCAGATTGAATGGCAAGGGCAGGGACTGCCTTATTTCGTAGCGCCTGTTGTTGGGGATCAATCCCTACAATCTACTTTTCGGCAACTTTTTGATGTGCTGGAAACCCCGACTTCTCTGCTAGAGCAGCAATCCCTCCTGCTTGAGTTTTTCACACAACTCTTTGCTAAACATGCAGAGCCTCACTACTCGCCACGATTGCCTAAATCAGAAACGCAAGCGATCGCTCAGGTTCGTACTTACCTGGAAGCGCACTATAGCCAAGCGATTACGATTGAAAGGCTTGCAACATTGGTTGGGCTCAATCCTGATTACTTAATTCGCAGTTTTCATCAGCAGGTTGGATTACCGCCTCATCGCTATCAGCAGTACTGCCAACTCCGGCAGGCGAAACAATCACTCCGCACGGCGACACCTCTTTGTGAGATCGCGACCGACCACGGTTTTTACGATCAAAGTCACTTGAATCACCACTTCAAACGCGTTTTTGGAGTTACTCCAGGGCAATATCGTGAGTCAGTTTTGTCCAAGACGGTTGGGTTGTACGAACCGTAAGCTGACGAGATGATTCAAGACTTTCGATGGAGGAAGTGAACAAAATGGAACAAATAAACTTTTTGCTGTTTTGTACCACTGCATTAGCTTTGATAGCCACTCCGGGTCCAGATATGCTCTACGTTGCCACCCGGAGCCTGACCCAGGGCAAAGCAATTGGACTCGTATCAATGCTCGGTATTTGTGCTGGATACCTTGTCCATACCTGTTTCGCTATGATGGGTCTGTCGGCGATTCTTCAAGCGTCGGAAGTTCTATTACAACATTGTTCGCTTGTCGGGTGCTGCCTACCTCCTCTACTTATTAACCCGACAATCATTGAGATTGCATCTTGTTCGAAGCATAAGCAATAAATGGATGCTCAAAATACTTCTGAATGCGCGATGGCAACTTCTGCAATTTACGCAGATGAGAGATGAGTCTTT
>NZ_JACJPJ010000076.1:0-38813 GCF_014696015.1 Oculatella sp. FACHB-28
CGCTAAACGTTTCACGGTTGACCCCACACAAGCGCTTAAAGTGGCGCTTCGATAGATGCTCCAACTCGTTATATCGCATATCTGCTTCTGACATTAGCTTCTATTCAGAAGCTATCTTGCTTCGCTGCGATCCTCAACTGTCACACTCACTTTATATTCGTGCAGGAAGTCTATTAGACTTCCTGCATGAATCACTCTTTGAAGCATGAATGGTGGTGTGGCTTCGCCACACCACCATTCATGCAAGAGATTTAGTCATTCCTAACTTGCACTCGGCAAGATGGGGAGCGAAACGGTGAAGGTTGTTCCTTTGCCAAGGATACTGGAGACGGAAATCTTTCCTCCGTGTAGCTCAACGGCTTCCTTGACGATCGCCAGTCCAAGCCCTGTACCGGGAAGCTTGCCCGTATTGCTGCATCGGTAGAAAGCTGTGAATAGCCTTGCCTGATCTGCCTCAGGAATGCCAATGCCCTGATCTCGAATTTGAAAGACGGCATTTCCCTGCTGATGGCTCAGTTCAAAGTAAATCTTGCCTCCCTCGGGGGAGTACTTCACTGCATTCAGCAGCAAGTTAGTCAACAAGTGATTCAGCAAGTTTTGATCCATATAGACCTGATCCATCTGCTCCTGACAGACAAATACCAGGTCGTGTTGGTTGCCTGCATTCAGTTGAATTTCCTCATTCAAGTCGTGACAAAACTGAACCAGATTTAGGGGAGCCGGAGCAAATCCTAACTTTCCTGCCTCGGCTCTAGCAACTAACAAAACGTCATCCAGAATTTGGGTAAGCCGCTTGACAGCGTTATCTATGCGATCGCAATATCGCTGTTTTTTCTCTTCGGTCATGTTTTGGCTGGGTTGCTGCAACAGGTCTAACGACATGGATATGACGGATAGAGGCGTACGCAGCTCATGGGAGGCGATCGCAATAAAGTGAGATTTCAGTTCGCTCAGTTCCCGTTCCTGCTCTAGCTGTTGGCAAGTTTCTGCGGCTCGCTTGCGCTCTGTGATATTTTCGGTAATTCCAACAACCCGGTAGACCTGACCCTGCTCGTCATAGACCGGAAAAGCCTGATCTCGAATCCATACAACCGAACCATCCGGGTGGATCAGTCGATATTCCTCATCGTAGTTACCCAGCGATTCACGGCTAAAGTCAGGCGTTACCTTTTCACGATCTTCTGGATGAATGCTGTCGTACCAAATTCTGGGGTTGCGGTATGCCATTTCACAGGAGTAACCACAAATCTGTTCATAGGCAGGACTGACATAAATAACCTCGCTGCCGTCAGCGGAGCAGATCCAGAAAGCTTCGTCGATATTTTCTGCAAGTTGGCAAAACTTTTCCTCACTCAGTCTCAGCGATTTTTCAACCTGTCGCCGTTCAACGAGTTCCTGCTTTAGTCGCTCATTGCTCAGTTTCAGTTCGCGTTCTTTTTGAGTCAGTTCATAGACCAATCGGTTGAGCGACTGAGAGAAATTTGCGATCTCGTCTTGCCCCCGCACAACGGGAATAAACACTCTTGCGTCACCCCGCCGAATCCGGTTGGCAGCATGGGCGATCGCCCACATCGGTTTAGTAATGTAATCTGCTATAAACCAACCTAAAACAGCGACTAAACTACCTAGTCCCAAATTCCAAAATAGAATCTGACGCTGTAGCCGATGAGCTGGAGCGAATGCTAAGTCGGTCTTTTGCCGTACCAGCACAACCCAATTCAACCCTTCATATTCGCGATAGCCGGTGCTGGCGGTAAAGCCAGTAATGTAAGACTGATGGTCGGGCCAAACCTCGCTCAGGTAGCCTGTTTTCGCCAGAGTCGCCTCTTGAAAGCTTTTCAAATAATCCAATTTCTGGTCAACCAATTCGGTGGGGCCAAGCAAAACGACCCCATCCTCTCGGAGTACGAGTAAATCCTGCTCTTGGCTTCGCAAATTGCGGGATAGAGCATTCTTTAAATCTTCTGCCCATGCCCAATTTAGGTGAGCTGCAAGAACGCCAAGGGGTTTTCCTTGGAGATCATCAACCGGTACAGCGAAATCAACAAAACGCAACGTATCTTTAGTCGGGTTCGGCAGCAAGCTCGCTAAAAGTACGGCTTCATGCACATCGCCGACGAAAGTATCAAGTTTCCCACTGATGAACCAGGGTCGTTCTGAGACATCTGCGCCCTCTAGAAGTCCACCTGTGCTGACCTGAACCGTGCCTTGAGGGTTGGTCAGTCCAATCCAGGAGTAAGCAGGATAGGTGCTTTGCAGTTTTTCTAGGAGTAACCGTTTTGCCGTGATTGGGGAATTAGAATCCCGAATCGTGTCAATCGTGGCAACGATTTGAATATCCCGATAGCGCTCAAACATGCCACTATCAAGTCGGTCTGCCATCTGGTAAGCCAAATATGCCAAATCTTGTCCAGCATCCTGTTCGATCTGCTGGGTAGCAGTTTGCCCAATGGTTAGGCTAGCCAACATCGAAAAAATTAGGGCGATCGCGGCGATTGTTAATCCGAACCTTGCTCTAACGCTACGACGAGGATTCAAAACGGCGACTAATCGGCGCGGGATTATAAAGTTTGCGAACATCCATCCCTCGTCACTGCGATCGCCCTCTGCAAAAGTCAAATTTACTGAGCTTGTTTGAGCCCAATAGATATGGGAATCGCAAATATGGTAGTAACAGATCAGCTTTCACGCCCTCGGGAAAATCACGGAAAACGCCCAAATCTCCTCCAAAAACACTCCTCTAGGGTGAAGCTATATTTCAAATTTGTTGAACTGTAAAATGCTCGATCAAACTGCAATGCCTTTGCTTGAAGCGCTGCGCGTCCAGGCTCACCGGGCTCACGCTCCCTTTTACACACCCGGACACAAACGGGGACAGGGCATCGCTCAGCCTCTTGCGGATTTATTGGGAACAGCAGTATTTCAAGCCGACTTACCTGAGCTGCCAGATTTAGACAACTTGTTTGCACCAGAAGGCGTAATCAGGCAGGCCCAAGAACTGGCTGCTGAAGCGTTTGGGGCAGACCGTACCTGGTTTTTAGCAAATGGCTCTACTTGCGGACTTGAGGCAGCCATTCTAGCTGTGTGCAACTCGGGCGAAAAGATTGTGCTACCTCGCAATGTGCATCGTTCAGCGATCGCCGCACTGGTTCTATCTGGTGCAATCCCGATTTTTGTTGAGCCAGATTATGATCCTCAACTGGGGATCGCTCATAGCATCACACCCGATTCCGTAGCTCATACACTCAAACAACATTCAGACGTAAAAGCAGTATTGGTGGTTTACCCAACGTACTACGGTGTTTGTGGAGATATTTGGGCGATCGCTCAACGGGTCCATCAGCATGGCATTCCGCTATTAGTTGATGAAGCGCATGGTGCTCATTTTGGCTTTCACCCAGACTTGCCGATTTCAGCCCTGGCAGTCGGAGCAGACCTGGTTGTGCAGTCTACCCACAAGCTATTGGGCGCGATGACTCAGGCGGCAATGCTGCATGTTCAGGGAACGCGGGTGGATGGCGATCGCCTCAGCCAAACGTTACAGCTCGTGCAATCTACTAGCCCCAGTTATCTCCTGTTAGCCTCTCTCGATGCCGCTCGACAGCAAATGGCGACTCAGGGCAAGCAACTGATGACTCAGACGCTAGCCCTGGCACACCAAGCTAGAACGCAACTGAGCCAAATTTCTGGATTATCTGTTTTAGGCGCAGAATCAGCAGGACTGACTCCCGGCTTTGCCGCCCTTGACCCAACTCGCCTCACGGTGACGACTACTGGCTTAGGGCTAACCGGTTTTGCAGCAGACGAAATCTTGCACCAGCAGTTAGGCGTTACCGCAGAGCTACCTTCCCTTCAGCACCTCACCTTCATCATTAGCCTGGGCAACACCCTTTCAGACATTGAGCAGTTGACAAACGCCTTCAACCACCTGTCTTCTCAGCACCCCTCCCCATCAGCTCAACCTCTAGAGCGTGCTTTAAAACCAATTGAAAAGGTTGATTTTTCGTTCGCGTCGCCAACGAAAAATCAACCTTTGAAGCAAAGTTTAATCGCCAGTCCCCAATCGCCGTTCTCTCCCCGCCAAGCCTTCTTTGCCCCAACTGAAACCTTAGCGATCGCTCACACTATTGGTTACATCAGCGCTGAAATTGTTTGCCCCTATCCTCCCGGCATTCCCGTCTTGCTGCCTGGTGAAGAGATTACGGAAGGGGCGATCGCCTATCTTCAGCAAGTGATAGCAGCGGGGGGAGTGATCACCGGATGCGCTGACCCCAATCTTGATACCCTAAAAGTCGTGAAGTTGTGATGGCTATCGCTTGAGGCACAGCAAGCTATCCTTGAAGCGTCTCAAAGTTCTTCAACCTCCCCTTACTTGCATGTCCCCTTCCCCCTGGCCCTACTGCACTCCTGGCATTCCAGATGATTTATTTGAACGTCTGCCAGGAATTCCGATGAGCAAGCGAGAAATTCGACTGCTGATGATTTCTCATTTGCGTCTGCGTCCCAATGCGGTGCTGTGGGACATCGGAGCAGGAACCGGGACAATTCCCATAGAGGTTGGGCTGCTGTGTCCCAAAGGGCGCATTCTTGCGATCGAGCGCGATGAAGAGGTTGCTAATTTAATTCGTCGTAATTGCGATCGCTTTGCCGTCCAAAACGTAGACGTAATCGAAGGGAGTGCCCCAGAATGCCTTAAAGATCTGGCTTATGCACCGCATTGCGTTTGCGTAGAAGGTGGTCGCCCCGTCAAAGAAATTTTGAAAGCTGCTTGGGATTATTTGCGCCCTCAGGGTCGGATCGTGGCAACAGCAACCAATTTTGAAACTCTTTACGCCATCTCCGAGAGCCTGGCAGAACTGCACGTCCGAAATATCGAAGTCGTGCAGTCTGCAGTCAATCGCCTGGAAACAAAGGGCAATCACCAGGTTTTTGCTGCGGTTGATCCAATGTTCGTCTTGAGCGGGGAGAAGTTAGAGTAGGGAATCCAACCTCTACCAGTAGTTCTAGATCTCATACCAAATCCGTCTGTAGAGTAGCGGTAGCGATAGGGGCGAAGCATTTGGTCACAATTCCTGCCATTGAAGCACAATTCTTTTATCGAATGCTTCGCCCGCACACCAAATAGTGCTTCTTTACAAAACGGATTTTGTATCGGACCCTAACCCCAACTGTTTCTCAATATCCTGAGTTGTGTCCAATCGCGTCACATAAGAGTGTTCAGCTTCGGTAAAAGGCTCTAGCTGCTGTTGAGCTAGTAAATCGGCTGTGGCATCGGCAATATCTCCGGTGCGCTGCTGAAGGCGGGTTCGCAGCACTTCCAGGGGAGCGTCACAATGAAGAATTTGCAGGGGAATTTGATGCGCCTCGGATTGGGCGATCGCCTCTGCCCTCAGTGTCTGACGGTCATACTTGGCATCTAAAATCACAGAATAGCCTTGAGCTGCAAGCTGAACTCCCAACTCCAGCAATCGCCTGTAGGTTTGTTGCGTCATTTCTGCGGTGTACAGGTCATCGCTACCCTTCTGGTGCAGCGGAATGCCACCTAAATGCTTTCGTACTGCATCAGAGCGAAGGTGGACCGCACCGAGTTTACGCGCCAGAAGTCGAGCTGTAGTACTCTTCCCGGAGCCTGACAGACCTGACATCAGAATTAATTTACCCTGCTGAGAGTGGGCATTCTCCCAAGCCAGACGATAGTAGAGTGCTGCGGTTTCTTTGGCTTTTTGCTTGGCTGCATCAGGAACGGCGGGGTCGTCTAGCAAAAAGCAAGTGATTTTTGCCCGCACGTAGGTCTGACGGCTGATGTAGATGGGCAACACGCGCAGTCCTTCCCAATCGCCTGTTTGCTCGACATAGGTATTGAGGAACAGCGCGCCCAGGTCGGGACGCTGCCTGACCGCCAGGTCCATAACAATGTAAGCAACGTCATACATCACATCAACAAAGCGAAATGGCTCGTTGAATTCGATGCAGTCAAATAAGAAGAGTTCGTTTTGCCAGAAGCTGATGTTGCCCAGGTGCAAATCACCGTGACATTCGCGAATTTTGTCCTGCTGCATTCGTTTGACAAACAGATCTTGCTGCTCCTGGAAGAAGCGATCGGTGTAGGTTTTGGTTTCGTCAAACTGCTTCTGAGTTTGAGCAACGCCGATGTAGCGTTCGGTTTGCTCGTAGTTTTCGTCAAAGGCCTGCCGCACCTGAGAAACTTCACCAAATTTACGGACGTAGTCGCTGGTGGGCGAGTTGGCGTGAAAGGTGGCAATCGCCTTTGCCAACTCCACCAACAATTCCTCGGTCAGCTTGCCCTGGTCAAACATGGAGTTCAGTAGCGTCTCCTGGGGAAACTGCCGCATCTTCAAGGTGTACTCTACAGGCTGCTGCTCATCGCCTAAGTAAAGTTCTTCCCCAATCTGACTAATAGGTAGAACTTCTAGGTAGATCCCTGGTGCGCCGCGCTGGTTGAGCCGCTGTTCCTCCAAGCAAAAGTGGTGGCGCTGTTCGAGGGTAGAAAAGTCTAGAAAGCCAAAATTGATTGGCTTCTTGAGCTTATAGGCATATTCTCCCGTCAGCAGCACATAGGAAATGTGCGTTTGGATGAGTTGAATTGGCTCCTGCACCGAATGCGGATAAAAACTGGGCTGCATCATCTGCTGAATCACGGGCGGGAGCTTGGAATCGGACATAGGGTTGGCAGGTAGTTTAGAAGTTGAAGTTGAAAAATGGGTTGCAACTAAAAAGCCAGGGACAATTCCCTGGCTAAGTGACTAATTTAGGTCAATTGGCGATCGCTTGTCATCCTATTCGGAAGCTGAAGCAGTCTCATCGGCATCGTCATCAGACGAGGTGCGCCCAGCTAACACGGAAACAACAACTCGATCTGGCTCACCCACGGCCTCAACTCCCTTGGGCAGCTTTAATTCATTCACATGGATTGAATCACCAACCTGAAAGTCAGTTACGTCTACTTCAATCGTTTCTGGAATGGCCTCGGGGTCACACTGCACTTGCAATTCAGTTAAAACTGTATCCAAAGCGCCACCGCCCATTCTCACGCCAACGGCTTCGCCCACAAAGTTGATGGGTACGGTAACTTCAACACTGGACTGAGCCGCAATGGAGAAGAAGCTAATATGATAGATCGATCTGCGCCAGGGGTGAGTTTGTACTTCCCGCAGCAGCGCCTTACCGCTCCAGGGCAGGTCAGGGATCTTTACTTGAATCAAGGTGTTGTTGAGAGAAGCTTTTCTGACCAGCGTTTCGGCATCTTTGGCATCGAGGGTTAGCGAAACGGATTCTGCCCCTTGATGACCGTAAAGCACGGCTGGCATCCGTCCCTCGCGCCGAAGTGCCCCTGCTTTGCTACCGGGGGCACGCTTTTGACATTCAATTGTGAGTTCCATACGAGTAACCTAACTGGGTCTATGACTGTAAATTGAGCAATCCGAACACTGGCAATCTGAAACTGGGCAATCCGAACACTAGCAATCCGAACACTGGGCAATCCGAACTGGAAACTTGAGCAGCCAAAACAAGACTAATTCTTGCCTAGTTTCTGCCTGACGCTAACTTTAGACTTGGGCTGTTTGAGCAGTACCATTGCTGTAAAGCAGTGCCCGCTTGGGTCCGTGGATCGGATCCTCGACGATGATCGTCTGATCGCGACTGGCTCCTAGAGACACAATGGCGATCGGTACTTCCATCAGTTCCGCTAGAAACTTGAGGTAGTCAAGCGCTTGACGCGGCAAGTCATCCAGCGATCGGCAGTGGTCGGTTGACTGTTTCCAACCTGGAAGCGTTTTGTAGATCGGTTGGCAGCGGGCAAAGTCGCGAGCATTGCTAGGAAAGTCGTGACAGCGCTGCCCATCGATTTCGTAGGCAACGCAGACATTAATTTCCTCTAGCTCGTCCAGCACATCCAATTTGGTGACTGCGAGACAATCCAAACCGTTGATTCGGACGGCGTAGCGACCAATAACTGCATCAAACCAGCCACAGCGACGTTTGCGCCCGGTGGTAGTGCCAAATTCTGCGCCGCGATCGCACAGTAACTCTCCCATTCTGCCATTTAGCTCTGTGGGAAAGGGCCCTTCTCCAACTCGTGTTGTGTAGGCCTTGGCAACGCCAATCACGCGATCGATCATAGTTGGTCCAACGCCAGACCCAACGCAGGCTCCACCGGCTACCGGGTTTGAAGATGTGACATAGGGATAAGTGCCGTGATCGAGATCCAGCAAAGTTCCCTGTGCCCCTTCAAACAAAATATTTCGCCGCTTTTGGACCGCGTCGTAGATTTTGAGAGAGCTATCAACTACGTGAGGGCGCAGTCGTTCAGCATAGCCCAAATATTCTGCAATCACCGCGTCAGCATCCAGCGGCGGCAGCTCATAGAGCTTTTCTAGAATGACGTTTTTGTAGCTAATCGTCCAGCGCAACTGCTCTTTCAGCCCTTCTGAATCCATCAGGTCAATCACGCGGATGCCAGTTCGCTCAGACTTATCGGCATAGGTAGGGCCAATTCCCCGTCCCGTGGTGCCGATTTTGTAGCTACCGCGACGCTCTTCAGAAGCCTGGTCGAGCAGTCGATGATAGGGCATCGTGACGTGAGCCGTTTCCGAAATTAGTAGATTTTCTGTAGAAATATTTAGCGCTTCTAGCTGATCTAGCTCTTCGATCAGCCCCCTCGGATCGATCACCGTACCCGAACCAATGATGCATTCCGTGTCGGGGTAGAGGATGCCAGAGGGAATCAGGTGCAGCTTAAAGGTCTGATCTTTAACCACGACGGTGTGTCCAGCGTTGACACCGCCTTGATAGCGAACCACGACATCTGCGGACTTACTGAGCAAGTCCGTGATTTTGCCTTTTCCTTCATCGCCCCATTGGGCCCCGATTACTACGACGTTAGCCAAGGGTCTATCAGTTTCTAAAGTTCACACAAACTACAATTATCAACAGTGGATGTCACTACTGTCAACTTTCACGAAGAGAGGTTTCTGTGGCTTTATATGCTGAGCTACATCGCCACTTAGGTGGCTCTGTTGTGCCCCGCGTGTTGTGGCGGTATTTTCAGCGCAACCGCCCTGACCTGGCTCAACAGTTTGATGAATATGGTGCTTTTGAGGAATTCTACACTCGTCCTCGCAATACTTTAGATGAATATCTGGAGCTGCACACGCTGGTGGAGAGCGTTCAAACTGATGAAACGCTGCCTTACTTTGTCTATCGGTTAATGCGGGGAGCGTACATTTTTGAGAATTTGGCTTACCTGGAGTTGCGCTACACGCCTTATCTCCGCACCTCGGATCAGTTGAGTCAGTCTGAGCGAATTGATCAGATGACTCAAATTGTGGAAATTGTGGGGCGGGCAAGTCAGTTGGGCGATTACCCGATCGTGACCAGCCAGATTTTGTGTATGCACTCCCGCTTGCCCTATGAAGTAAATCGGGCGATCGCCGATCTCGCTGCCCAGATGAAGCAATACGTTTGCGGCATCGACCTGGCGGGTGGAGATGCCCACTATGCCGATCGACTCGATGAATTTGTGGAACTGTATGACTATGCGCGATCGCTTGGGCTAAACACCACCGGACATCTCTACGAAACCAGCGAAGGTTGTTACCCTGAACTTTTGCCCTACCTAATGCGTATTGGGCACGGTATTCAGATTCCGCTGCTGCATCCAGAGCTATTAGGTGAAATTGCTGAGCGAGGACAATGCTTAGAAGTTTGCCCCACGACCTACTTGAAAACGGGAACTTTAGAGAGTATTCATCAACTTAAGTTGGTTTTCGATCGCTGCTTTGAAGCCGGGGTCGATATTGCTATCTGTACGGATAACGCTGGACTGCACAATATGCGTTTACCGTTTGAGTATGAGAGCCTACTGACCCATGATGTAATTGGCTTTGATCAGCTACAGGCTTGCCAGGAAGCGGCTTTCCGTCATGCTTTTGCCTGGCCTCATCGCCAGCGCCCCGCCTCAATCCTGACTGGAATTTTACAACCTGAATCAAAGTCAGAATCTAGCGCGATTGAAGATTCATTGCTTTCAAAGCCGTTGAAGATTTAGTAGACGGCATTGAACAATCTAAAAAAATTGATTTTGCTGAGTGGGGATGGTTCACCAGATATCCATTCTTTCTGTAGGGGTGCACTGCGGTGCGCCCCTACGTAGTTCACACGTTCAGATAGCAACCTCAAAAAAATAGAGCCTGAAGAATTCCTTCAGGCTCTATTTTTTAATCAATCAAATAGCTTCACTATGATTCGCGGCGAAGTGCAGCTTCTACCTGAGCAAATTCTTGCTCCAAGCGCTTTCTTAACTTTTCGGGAACTGGACGGTTGGGGTAGGAGCTATAGTGTCCAGCCAGGGAGTTCAGCGCTGTCCGCATGGTTGTAAAGGAACTGAGCTTGGTTACGGAGTTATCCCGGCGATAGCGGGAGGCGAAGTCGTTAATTCTTTGCCTTGCTTCTGTCTGGGCGATCGCCTTGTTAGGAGAACCATCGGGTAGTTCGATCGCTGTTCTTAAGCTGTTGACCAGAGCCAGCGTATCTTCACGGTAATTTCCGGTCAACCCAGCGGGAGCGGAGGTGCAGCCCATCAAACCAATTACCAGCACCAGAGCCAGAGCCAGAAAGCGAGACAAAAACTTCTTCATAAAACCTCAGAGTCAGGAAAAGCTTAAGACAATTGCAATCAGTTCCAAGAAATGATTGGTGATCAGCGGGGATCACGATTATTGCCAATCTTATCCTGATCCGAGAGGAAAATTTCCTGCCCTGGGATAGGGAAAGTCTGCTACCGCTACAAATTTCTCAAAAATAGGGGTTAACCAATGTAGCCGAACTTTTAAGTAAAAGAAGGCTACTAACTTCTACTACACAAAAGCTTTATAGAAGCTGAAGCTTTATCAAAATTGCGTGATGCCTTCTACGTCAATCACTGAATAGGATGCAATACAGCAAAGTTTGATTTTTAGGTAGATGCGAATTTGTTGTTTTAGTAAAAATACTGATTGACACTTTTCAGGATAATTCTACCTATGTAATTATTCTGACATTCAAATAAAGTTCGTCACTTCGCTAAGAGGCGATTCAGAATTCTTTCAGTCCCATTACATCAATAGCCGAGTTCCAGGTCTGCTGCTGACTGAACTCGTAATTTTCTGTACGGATTCAACCTTGAGCTTTTCAGAATTACACCTCTCCTGACCCGGAGTTGAAAACATGACTCAGTGTTTACCTCACCATTTAGTCAAGCTTGATACATTAGTTCAACTGCTTAGATGGAGGTCCGTTGAACAACCGGAACGGCTAGCCTACACCTTTCTGACGGACGGAAAAACTGAAAGTTCCACCTTGAGCTATGCCGATCTCGATCGTCAGGCAAGGGCGACCGCCGCTCTCCTGCAACAGCAAAATGCATCAGGAGAAAGGGCGCTATTGCTCTACCCACAAGGGTTAGAAGTAGTGGCGGCATTTCTAGGATGCCTCTATGGTGGCGTAATTGCGATTCCGGTGCCGCCGCCGGATGCGGGTCGACTGAAGCGAACTTTGCCTCGACTGCGAGCCATTGTCCAAGACGCTCAAGCGACAGTTGTGCTGACGAATGCCCGGATTCTTTCGATTTTCGAGGAAGCAGGGCTGGAGTTTCCTGAATTTTCCACAATACGCTGGATCGACACTGAACAGGTTGATCTGCAGCTAGCCGAATCCTGGCAGGAGCCAGTGATTAACAGCGACAATATTGCTTACCTGCAATACACTTCTGGCTCAACGTCCACGCCAAAAGGAGTGATGATTACGCACAGGAATGTGATGCATCATTCGGCTTATTTGCAGAGAGCCTGTGGGTACGACTCAGACAGCGTTACAGTCACCTGGATGCCCTACTTCCATGACTATGGCTTGGTCGAAGGGTTGATCCAACCGCTTTACAACGGTGCTCCCTGCTATGTGATGTCTCCGTTTGCCTTTATTAAGCAACCGGTTCGCTGGCTTCAGGCGATTTCGTGCTATCAGGCGACTCACAGTCAGGCTCCAAACTTTGCCTATGAGCAGTGCATTCGACGGGTCAAGCTCGAACAGCGAGATGCCTTAGATTTAAGCAGTTGGCGAGCGGCAGGAAATGCAGCCGAACCGATTAACCCAAGGGTTTTACGGCAGTTCTTTGAATATTTTGAACCCAGTGGCTTCCGATGGGATGCGTTTGCGCCTGCCTATGGATTGGCAGAGGCAACCCTGCTTGTGACCACCAGTCCACGCCCCTCGGAGCCTGTGGTTTGTGTGCTTGACCCAGCCGCACTGGAACGCAATCGGATTGTTGAAGCCTCAGATGAACAGGACGTGGTGCGAATCGTTGCAGGCTGCGGTCGTCAGGTCTGTGAAACTCAGATTGCGATTGTGAACCCCGATACGCTGACTCGCTGTGCCCCAAACGAGGTGGGCGAAATTTGGGTGGCTGACGCTGGTGTGGCAAAGGGCTACTGGCAGCGTCCTGAGGAAAGCGATCGCACCTTCCGCGCTCAGATTGCGGATTCCCAGGAAGGTCCGTTTTTACGAACGGGCGACCTCGGCTTCCTTCAAGACGGAGAACTGTTTGTCACGGGACGGATCAAAGACCTGATTATCATTCGGGGCACAAACCACTATCCCCAGGATATTGAGTGGACGGTTCAGCAACTCCATCCGGCTTTGCGCCCTGACTACGGTGCGGCATTCTCCACTGAGATAGACGGAGAAGAACGGCTGGTTGTGGTGCAAGAGGTGGAACGGCAGCAGCAAAACATTGATTTTGATCAGGTGATTGGCGAAATTCGACAGGCGATCGCCGAACAGCATGAGCTTCAGGTTTATGCAGTTGTGCTAGCCAAGCCTGGAAATATTCTCAAAACCTCCAGCGGCAAGATTCAGCGTCGTGCCTGCCGAACTAGCTTCTTAGCCGGAACGCTCGACGTGCTAGAAGACTGGAGCGAAAACCCGCAAATTCGAGCCAGCTTCAGAAACTTGCAGGGCGATGTCAGTTCGCTGCTAGAGCAAGTGCAAGTCGCTAAGGCCTAAAAGTTTCAAAATCCTGTCACCTCCCTGGCAACGTTTCACCTGAAATCTCAAGTTCTCAAGTTCTCGAAGTTTTGTTCCTCATCCTTTGCTCCTCATCCTGGGTTGGAGAGATCAATGCATCCACCGGAAAGATCAATGCATCCACTCAAACAATATTGGCTCGCTGAAGAACTGGAGCGCGATCTGGGCGATCCCTGTAATCCAGAAAGCGTGATGTCGTTTAAGCAGGTGATTGAGCTGGACGAACTCGAAGCCTTTCCTGAAGCCGAGTTGACCTGGCTTTATAACTGGAAACTGCATCACTACTACATCCCAACGAACTGTGGCGGAGAATTTACCTCCTTTGAGGAATTCATCGCCTTTGTGCGAGTCATGTCGCGGCGTGACTTGACCACTTCCATTTCTTTCACCACTCTGTTTTGGTCATTTCTCACCTGGATGGCAGGGACGGATGAGCAAAAGCAAGAGCTAGCCCAGTTTATGAAAGACATGAGTGGGGCAATGTGTCTTTCCTATTCTGAGCGGGCACACGGGAGTGATCTCCTCGCTGGCGATGTAACCGCAACTAAAGTTCCCGGTGGTTATTTGTTGAATGGTGAGAAGTGGCCAATCAATCGCGCCACTATTTCTGGAGTCACTTTCGTATTGGCGAAAACGGATGCAGAAGCAGGAAGCCGCAGCCTGTCTTTGTTCATGGTGAAGAAAGCAGAGCTTGATCCAGCAACCTATAGCAATTTACCCAAGATTAAAACTCACGGAATTCGCGGCTCTGACATGAGCGGTATCCGTTTTGATGACTGCTTTATTCCCGAAAAGATGCGATTGGGTAAAGAAGGAGTCGGGCTAGAGCTGGCGCTTAAAGGGTTTCAGATTACTCGCGCTCTGTGTGCCGCATTCTCTCAAGGAGCAGCCGATACTGCGCTCAGAACAACCCTGAAGTTCACATTAGGGCGGCAACTGTATGGTAAAACCGTATTTGATATTCCCCATCCTCGCCGCACTCTAGTAGACGCTTTTCTAGATATTTTGATTTGCGACTGTGCCAATATCGGCGCAGGCAGAGGGTTTCACGTTGTTCCAGAACAGTTCAGCGTTTGGTCGGCAGTGGTGAAGTATTTTGTCACCGTGACGCTAGAGAAGATGGTGCAGGATGTCTCGGTGGTGTTGGGCGCACGCTATTACATGCGTGAGGAACATGACTTTGGCATTTTCCAAAAGGTGATGCGGGACAACGCGATTATCAGCGTATTTGACGGCAGCAGCATTGTGAATTTGCATTCTCTGATCCTGCAACGACGGCATTTAGCCAAATTCCGTGCGCGGCGGGATGCTCAGAGTATGGAGGCGATCGCCACCCGCCTACAAACCACATTCACGCTCGATCAGCCTGTTCCCCAATTTGCTCCAGAGCGGCTGGAGCTATTTAGTCGAGGTGCAGATGATGTGCTTCAAGGACTGGAAATTGCTTTGGAGCAGCTTCAGGCACTCGAACCGCCCGACTTAGAACCAGAAGTTTTAGAGCAGATAGAAGCGTTAACTCACGCTGTTTTAGCAGAGTTAAACGCACAGGATGATTTCCTGGCAACTGCTGCCTTTGAACATGGTCACGACCAGTCGCCGGAGTCGTTTGAACTGGCGAAAAAGTATTGCACCCTCCATGCTGCTGCTGCCTGCGTTCACATGTGGTTGCATAACCGCAAAACGTTAGGTGAGTTTTTTGCCAATGGCAGATGGTTGGCGCTGAGCTTGCGAAGGCTGTTGGTAGCGGTTAACCCCGCTCTAGACTTGCCGCCCCGCTTGGACGATGAGCCGCTCGCCCAGGAATTGCTCAGGCTTTATGGCCAAGATCGGATGTTTTCGATTGTTCCTTTTCAATTAGCTAAATCAGAAGTTCAGGAGAATCCTATTCATGCAATTACAGAACTCCAGCTCCAAGCCCAGTGATGTATTGGTTCAAGCGGATCTAGCTCAGGAGAATAGTGAGGCGATCGCCATTGAGACGATTCAAACCTGGATCGTCAATCAGTTGGCAAAGCAGCTTTCACTTTCTGCCCCATCGATCAAAGTTGAGGAACCTTTAACCCGTTATGGGTTGGACTCAATCGACTCCGTGACGATTGTGGGTGATATGGAAGATTGGCTCGGTGTAGACCTGCCTTCAACCCTGCTTTGGGACTATCCCACAATTCAGAAAGCCGCTACCTATCTGGTGCAGGAAATGAACATTGCTCCAGGAGCGATCGCATCTGAACCAGAAACACCCGTTCAGCCCACTAAAGAAACTGTTGGGAAATGGAGTCTGTGGGGACGCGGGAAATAGCTGTAGCTGTGTTACGCGCAGGTCCGTGAGGACCAGAATAACTTGCGTTTACACGGTGGTTTCTAAGCGCAAGTTACAGAAGAGATTTGGATTGAAGTGAGTGTAAGCCGATAATTTTTGAGATTGGGGAGGAAGTCGATTGAACTTCTCTGAATTCTCCTTTTGGTGGGTTTTGTTGCTGGTTGGGTCAGCATTCTTTGCAGTGCGCTATGTCGGCAAGCAGCTTAACCTCTGGCGAGGGGTGTTTGACAGCATTGGATTGATGGCGCTGTCGCTTACGCTTTTTGTGAATGCCAGCACCTCTAGCTTTGTTATCTTTTCGTTTGAGATTGTCTTTAACTATCTGATGGTGCGGCTGATGTTTAGCCGTCAGGGATGGCAGGCAAAGGCGATCGCCACTGCTGTAATTTGGTTTGACATAGCCATTCTGGCGTATTTCAAATACCTCAACTTCTTTGTTGAAGATGTGGTTGGGCTGGTGGCTCCGGCGATCGCGTCTTCCTGGCAAGACAAAAGCATTCCTGGATTAGGGTCAATTCCGCCTGGGCTGTCGTTTTACACCTTTCAAATGGTGGCGTTTGTCGTCGATTCCTACACCAGCAAACGCAAGCAGTCATTAGGGTTTATCGACTACGTCAACTTTGTCTCATTCTTTCCACAAGTGGTTGCTGGTCCGATTGAGCGACGGTCAGACCTGCTTCCTCAGATTGAGTCTTTTCGGTTTAAGTTCACCGCCGACAATTTTGAGGCAGGCTTCCGCTGGTTGGCGTTAGGTCTGTTTATGAAGTTTGTTTTGGCAGATAACATTTCCCCATTCATTAACTTAGAAGAAACCGCTAACGCATGGCTCGTCTGGTTTTCTGCCTATTTATTTACCCTCAGAATCTACTTTGACTTTGCTGGATATAGCTTTATTGCGCTGGGGTTGGCTCGAATTGTGGGCGTGCGGCTGGCGATTAACTTTCTTGCACCCTATACCTCACAGAGCATTAATGAGTTTTGGCGACGCTGGCACGTTACCTTGAGTACCTGGTTTCGGGACTATGTGTTTTTGCCGCTGATGGGTTCTAAAAAACACTGGGCGGCATTTTTCCTGTTTATCACTTTTACCCTTTCGGGCTTCTGGCACGGTGCAGCGTGGAACTTTATCATTTGGGGCGCTTATCACGGGCTATTATTGCTGGTTTTGAGGTATGCCGGTCGTCCTTTCTACCGCTTTGTTGGACAGTACTTTCCTACGCCGCAGTTTATCTCTTGGGCACTGACCTTCGGCTCTGTGATTCTCGGCTGTCTGTTTTTCATGGAAACTGATATCGGGCGACTGGGGCAAAAGCTGCAAACGCTGGTTAATCCATTCACTTATTCGTTCTCCAATTTAGGTGGGGCGATCGCCTCTTTCAGTTTCAACGAAGGCAGCGCGTTACTCCTGACTCTGGCTTTGGCAACTGGGGTATTGCTGTTTGAACATGTTGCCGTCTGGCAAAAACGAGGGGAATATGACCTGCTGCTGTCGCCTTGGATGTCGAGAATTTTGCTGGCTTTGACGATTTTGCTGGCAGCGAATGCTCCGTCTGAATTCATCTACTTTGACTTTTAGACAGTGACCTTTAAACCCATGAGAAAGCAGCTTAGCTTTGCAACCTGGATTTTAGCAGCGGGTTTAGCCTGGTCAATTGGCTATCTCTACAACGTTCGCTATGGCGGCGAGTTGAGTTGGCTGCGGATGATGTATGAGCGCAAAATGGCGATCGCTGCTGAAGTCGAAGCTCCCCAACGAGTAATCATTCTGGGCGGCTCTGGCGCTCACTACACCGTCGATGCAGAACTAATGCAGCAGGAATTGGGGATTCCGGTAATCAATCTTGGCTTAGACGGTCCAATTGGTTTGAATGTGCTGCTGCCCAGTGTGATGGATGCAATTCAACCTGGAGATGTGGTGCTGCTGATTCCTGAATACCTGATTTTGCTAGATGAGGATGGTTTAGGCGATCGCTCTGGTGCATTCGGCATGGCGATCGGACAGCCCGGTTTAGGAGACATTCCGCTCAAACAACTGACTCATGATGCCCTGCTGTTGGGAGTTCCCACCCTGCGAGCCGTGACTAAATCAACCTGGGATGTAGCGCAGTACGGTGAAATGCGAGGCTACTACTCCGATCCAATTTCTGCGAATGGTGACCCCACCGCGCTAAAGCAGCGCACCAATTCCTCCTGGTGGCAAATGCGGATTAAAGATACCGTTTCCGATCATGCTCTGGAGCAGATTTCCCAATTTCGCCAGCAGGTTGAAAGCAAGGACGCAACTCTAGTGTTGGGATTGCCCTGGATCTACGCCAGCCAGGATGCCGAAACGCTCGAAAACGTGCAGGAAACTGCCGCAGCGCTAGCTGAAATTGCTCCTGTGCTTTACAACTCGGACTCTTTGAACCTGCAAACTGACTCTAGCCTGTTTGCCGATACGCACTATCACCTGAATCAGGATGCGCGTAACTTGCGATCGCAAGAGCTAGCGCAACAGCTTGAACCCGTCCTGGATGCGATCGCTGAAAGACATCTCTAAAACTTGAAATCGAGGAGATCTCCATGCTCAACCCAAATACGCATATTTGCATCCTTGGAGGCGGTTTTGGAGGTCTTTATACCGCTTTGTATTTGCAACGGTTCTCAGGTTTGAAGAAATGTCGGGTGACGCTGGTTGACCCCAAACAGCACTTTCTGTTTACGCCGCTGATGTATGAGCTAGTTACAGGTGAACTTCAACAGTGGGAAATTGCACCCTCATTTCACAGCCTGTTGCAGGGAACCCATGTGAAACATCGCCGAGACACGGTGGAAACGGTTGATTTAGGGGAACGACGAGTTAAGCTTCAATCGGGGAAATCACTGACTTACGACTATCTGGTGCTGGCAGTCGGCAAAGAGACTGGACTGGGAGCCATTCCGGGTGCAGCAGAACATGCCTATCCATTTCGCACGTTAGCCGATGCTCAACATTTGCGAGAACAGCTTCGATTTTTGGAAGCCTCTGAGCGACAGCAAATTCGGATTGCGATCGTGGGTGGTGGTCCTAGCGGCGTGGAGTTAGCAGGTAAGCTAGCCGATCGCCTGCAAGAACGGGGACAAATTCGCCTAATCGATCGTGGCGATGACATTCTTAAATCTTTTTCACGCGCCAGCCGAATCACCGCCTATCGGACTCTTGGTGCAAAGGGAGTTCAGGTCGATTTGCACACCTCCATTGCTGAAATTGGCGCAGATTGGATTGCGGTCAAGACGCAGGGTGAAGTGAGCCAGACTGCGGTGGATCTAGTGCTTTGGACAACGGGAAATCAGCCGATTGAATGGGTTCGTAATCTGCAGTGCGATCGCAACTTACAAGATCAGTTAATTGCGCATCCCACCCTACAGCTTCAGGGCTATCTCGAAGTGTTTGTCCTGGGCGACCTGGCAGATGTGCGAAATCCACGAGGACAGCAGGTACCCGCGACCGCACAGGTGGCATACCAGCAGGCAGACCGCGCTGCTAAAAACCTCTGGGCAATCCTACAAAATCGCCGCCCTAAGCCGTTCCGCTATCTGCATTTAGGTGAAATGATCACGCTCGGTACAGATTCGGCGGCGGTTTTCAGTTTTGGCATGAGTTTGAGAGGGCGACTGGCGTGTGTGGTGCGTCGCCTGGTGTATCTGCAACGGTTGCCGACGCTACGTCATCGCCTGCGAGTAATTAAGCATCAGTTGACCCGATGGCTGCCAGGAAAAAATTCTAAGAGCTTGCAAAAACCTGCGAATTCTTCTGCTCCAACGGGTGTGGGACAGACCCATTCGACTCAAAGGGGCACGGCATCCGTCCGCTCAGAGCCGATTGATTTAGAAAAGTCAGCTTGGCGATCGCCAGACAAAAAACAGATTAATCGTTAATTTCGCTTCCTTTCGCAAACCCCTAAAACATCCTTGATTGAGGTGCAATGTTTATGACCTTTAGCTCACCTAAATCTAAACCTGTTTTTTATAAAAAGCTTGAGGAAATGTTTGGGCTGGATTTGCGATCGCTTGCCCTGTTTCGCATGGGTTTAGCGGTAATTCTGCTGGCAGATTTGGCGATTCGAGCGGATGATCTGGCAGCTCACTACTCAGACGCGGGTGTGCTGCCGCGATCGCTCCTTCAGGAAGTTGCCCGAACTGGCTACTGGTCAATTCATGCACTTAGCGGCGCGCCTCTGTTTCAAGGATTTCTGTTTTTGCTAGCGGGTTTCTTTGCCCTGCTGATGCTGGTCGGCTACCGCACTCGCATCGCCGTAATCGCCTCCTGGGTGCTGTTGATCTCGCTGCACAACCGCAACCCTGCTCTGATTTTTGCCGCCGATGATGTCCTCCGGGCCCTGATGTTTTGGGCAATGTTTTTGCCGCTCGGTGCTTGCTACTCCATTGACAGCGCCCTCAATACTTCAAAAGAACGACTACCAGAACGCATTCTCACAGGAGCAACCGTTGCCCTGATTGTGCAGCAATGTTTCATTTACATCTTCTCGGCGCTGATTAAGGCAAAAAGTCCCGTTTGGCTGGATGGCAGCGCGGTTTACTATGCGCTCAGCTATGACCAATACGTCACCCCGTTTGGCGCATTTCTGCTCAACTTTCGTCCGCTGCTGAGCCTGTTTACCCATTCCACGGTGATTTTGGAATGGTTCGGGCCACTGCTGATTGTCTTTCCCTTTCGCACCAGTTTCTTTCGCAACCTTGCCATCATCACCTTCATCTCACTGCACATAGGCTTTGGGCTAACCCTAAATTTGGGAATTTTTCCCTTCCTGAGCTGCTTTAGTTGGTTAGCATTCATTCCTAGTGAAACCTGGAACCGCTGGCAGAAACGCATTTCTACTTCAGAACGCCAGGGGCTACAGATCTATTACGACGCAGATTGTGGTTTCTGCAAAAAAGTAGTTTATCTGCTTCGCACCTTTTTGGTGCTGCCAGGCACGCCTCTGCTAATGGCACAAGATGACCCTAGCATTCACGCCGATATGCAGGCGCAAAACTCCTGGGTAATTGTGGACTGGATGGGCAATCGCCGCTTTAAGTTTGAAGGCATTATCTATGTGGTTAGCCTGTCTCCGGTGTTGGGTTGGCTTGCGCCTGTTCTTTCTCTAAGTCCATTAAAGGTTGCGGGAAATAGGTTTTATGAGGCGATCGCCACCAACCGCAAATTTGCAGGCAATTTCACCAAACCCTTCAAGTTTCGCCCGCTGACGCTGCGTCCCTCACGAGCGATCAGTGCGATTGTGCTGGTGCTGCTGTTTTACACCTTCTTATGGAACCTCAGCAGCTACGCGCCCGAAGCTTTCAAACGGAGAACCTGGCACAGAACCGAAATCGTAGGACGCATCACTCGCCTTGACCAGTCGTGGAGTATCTTTGCGCCCAGTCCGCCCAGAGATGACGGCTGGCATGTGATTCCAGCCCAATTAGCCGACGGTAGCGAGGTCGATATTTTTAGAAACGCACCCGTGAATTGGGAGAAGCCGAGCCTTGCTACCCGCAGTGAGATTTACCAAAACATGCAGTGGCGTACCTATTTCATTAATCTCAATCGGGCGATCGGTGAAAAGCTTTATCCCGGTTACGGTCAGTATCTCTGCCAACGCTGGAACGTCAATCACAGCGCTTCCCAACAAATTCAAACCCTGGAAGTCTACTTCATGAATGAACGCACTGTTCCTCCAGGGGAAACCCAAACCGTAGAGCAGGAATTGGGTTGGCAACAGACCTGTTCTAAATGACTTTCACCTGAAGGAATTCAAAGCCATGCTAGACCAAATTGCTGAAGCCCAAACGTCTTCGCTAAAAGGCTACAGAATCGCTGTTTTATTACCCTGTCGAAACGAAACCCTGACCATTGCTCGCGTCGTTTCAGAATTTCAGGCAGCCCTGCCCGAATCTGAGGTTTATGTGTACGACAATCGTTCAACCGACGATACGGCAGAGCAAGCCTCAAAAGCAGGAGCCTTTGTCCGCTATGAGCCACAGCCGGGTAAGGGCAATGTGGTTCGCCGCATGTTTGCGGATATTGATGCCGATATTTACGTGATTGCTGACGGAGACAATACCTATGAGGCGGCAGCGATAAGGCATTTGGTGGATCGATTGCTCACCGAGAACCTGGATATGGTTGTTGGGGCGCGTCGGATTGCGCCTGAAGATGTAGCGGCTTACCGGCGCGGACACCGGGGTGGCAATCTGTTTTTGACCTCTTTCGTGCGAATGCTATTTGGGGCAAAGTTTACCGATATGTTGTCTGGCTATCGAGTCTTTTCCAGACGCTACGTTAAGTCGTTTCCGGCTCTGTCGAATGGGTTTGAGATTGAAACAGAATTTACAATTCATGCCCTGGAACTGAAAATGCCGTTTGCTGAAGTGCCGACTCGCTATGGCTCTCGTCCTCCAGGTTCGACTAGCAAACTTAAGACCTTTACAGACGGGTGGCGAATTTTGGGCACGGCGTTGCTGTTGTTTAAAGAGGTCCGCCCCTTTCTATTTTTTACGCTGATCTTTCTGGGACTAGCAGTCCTGTCTTTAATCCTGGCTATTCCCATTGTCAAAACATTCCTGGAAACCGGGCTGGTGCCTCGCTTCCCGACCGCGATTTTGGCGGCTTCGATTATGCTGCTGGCGTTTCTGAGCCTGACCTGTGGGTTAATTCTTGACTCGGTAGCACGGGGTCGTCGCGAAGCTAAGCGGATGGTTTATCTCGCTTACCCGCTGATTCAGGCGAGACAGATTTTGGAACAGTTTCATCATGGCTAAGCAACAAGTCCAACAGTGGCGTAGCTGGATTCGGGGGGGCGTAGGACTCTTGTTTGGAGCTGTTTTTCTGTGGTTAGCATTTCGCCAAACCAGCCTGGAAAAAGTGGCAACCGTCTTTGCTCAGTCGCATGGGAACTGGCTAATCGCTGCCGTGACCTTCTACGCGATGAATATGGTCGTGAGAATTATGCGGTGGCGATCGCTCCTACGTGAGGTAAAAGTCCTACCGTTTGGCGCTGTGGGAATTGCCCTTCTAGTTGGGTATGCAGCAAACAATATCTTTCCGGCTCGGCTGGGAGAAATCTTTCGAGCCAACTTTGTAGGGCGACGCTATCAACTGTCGCGAACGGCGATCGCTGGCTCAATTCTGGTTGAGCGCGTGCTAGATGGGCTGGTCGTAGTGCTATGTATGCTGCTGGGAAGAGTCCTGTTTGCCAAATCGGTAGTCTTGCTAGATACGCTGACGATCGCAGGTGGATTGCTCTTTGGCGGCATCTTTGCCGTGATTTGGGTGGTGGGACGCGGTGAAGGAGTGGGGCGGTTGCCCTTGCCGTCGGCGATCGCCACTCGGCTTCAAAGTTTCCGTCAGGGGTTAAGCGTTCGACCTGGCTCTAGTTTTGGGCGAGCAGTCCGGCTATCGCTCCTGGTGTGGCTGCTAGAAGGAATCACGCTGTGGTGCGTGCTGAAGTCGGTCAATGTCTCCTTGGGATGGCAGGCGATGCTTTTGATGATTGGAGTGACGAGTCTTAGCACGCTGATTCCCTCGGCTCCTGGTTTCGTCGGCACCTATCAATATTCCTATTCCTTTACTCTGGGGCTGTTTGGCTACGATCCGGCTCAG
Organism: Oculatella sp. FACHB-28; assembly: GCF_014696015.1. NCBI lineage: Bacteria > Bacillati > Cyanobacteriota > Cyanophyceae > Oculatellales > Oculatellaceae > Oculatella > Oculatella sp. FACHB-28. Next base: position 23,022 of record NZ_JACJPJ010000076.1, read on the forward strand.
GGAATTGCGGCGGCAACCGCCTTTCAGGTGTTTTTGTTTGGATTGGTCACATTAGTGGGGCTGGGAATCTACACCTATCTGTCAGTGAACAAGCCTGTTAAACGATATGGAAATTAGCTAGAGCTTCAAGATTCCTATTTGGCATTTCTCTATTAGGAACGAACAGTTCTCAGGTGGGGCACTCTTTTATGAAATTTCTCAAAGAAAAAATTAGCAGCATTCTTTTGATCGCTTTGCTGTGGACAGCGGTAATTAATTCCGGCACCCTCGGCACCTTGGACACCGACCTGCGGCTTCAAATGGCTCATGCTTGGTGGACGGGTACGGAGGAAATTCAAGTATCTCCAGACGATACGCCTATTGTGCGGGGTGACATTCGGTTTGGGGTCATGGGAGTTGATGGCAAGCGGTATATCGCCTATGAGGAAGGGCAATCGATCCTGATGTTGCCCGGTGACTGGGTTGGAACGCAGTTACACCATTTGCTGCCCATCGCCGATCAGAAGACGATGCGAGATTGGGCGGTCAATTTCCTGATTTTTGTACCTTTGAACGTCGCTGCTGTCGCTGCCTGCTACTGGCTGATCAAACTGTTTGGCTTTAAGCAACGCACAGCAGGTTTGGCTGCGATCGCCTGGTTTCTAGGCACTACCCTGTTGCACTATGCTCAGGTGCATCAGCACAACAATCAGGTGTTATTGCTGGTGACGTTGGGGTATGGTGCGGCTCTGTCTTATGTTTTGCGCGATCGCCCTCTGCTTGCCTTTCTCAGTGGTTTGGCTCTGGGCGGCACAGTTCTCATCCGCATTACCAGCATCATTCACGGGTTGACGGTCGCCTTATTCCTCGCGGGGGGACTAGCGTACAGGAGGCGCGATTTGGTCAAAGTGGTGCAGGGCTTAGGGCTATGGATTGCAGGCTTTATTCCCTTTGTGCTGCTCGGTCGAATCATGGACTACTTTCGCTATGGCAGTCTGTTTGCCACGGGCAAGAGCACTGAGCAACAGCAACTGACAACCGACCCTGCCTGGAATGGACTACCCGATTTACCTGATGGATACCCGCTGATCAACGACCCGCATGTCGGCATTCTCGGTCCCCTGATTTCGCTGTCAAAAAGTATCTTTATCTACGACCCATTGCTGCTGCCCTGTTTGATTTTGGCAGTGGTGTTTTGGAAAAAGCTGACTCCTTATATTCAATGGTATTTGGTGACGGTGACTGTGAATCTGGGTTTGCACCTGGTAGCCTATAGCCGATTTGTCTTCTGGCACGGCGACTCAGCCTGGGCTGCGAGATATCACGTCACGTCGGTACATTTGCTATTGATCCCGCTGGTGGCAGTTCTGATCCAAACGCTGAGACAAGCTAAAGCCTGGAAAGCCTGGTTGCTGAAAACTGTGGTGGCGATCGCCATCATGGTTCAACTGGCTTCAGTTGCCATGCCCATGAATCTGGAGATTTATCAGACAAACGTGGGAATGCCCGGTTCTCGTCTAGAATTTCGTCTGGCTCAGCGAATCAGCAACTTGGTCTGTTTAGTGGATGGCTCCTTCTCTAAAGCTTGCACTACCCAGCATCCAGATAAGGAACAGTATCTCGAACATCTAAATCACCTTGCATTTCTGCCGTTTACCTACAGCCAGCAGGCAGAAGACGATGTGGTATACCCCCTCTCTATTTTTCTATTTTTACTGTGGGGAGTTCTCCTGGCATTTGCCCTTGTGGTGACACTCAAATTTGTCTTTATTTGAAGTAGCCAGATGCTTGATCAAGTCAGTTTGACAGCGCCATACTAAATTCACGTTTGATCAGATCAACTGAGTGATTAGTAGACTTCCTGCATCCCAGCAAGGTAGGGTTTTGAGAATGGATTTTTGTGGTTCGCGTGAGAATGCAATCCTTCTCAACCAAAAAACACTGGCGCACCTGGGTGCGGGGCACTTTGGGGCTGCTGTTTGGAGCGCTCTTCTTGTGGCTAGCCCTCCGTCAGACGAGTTTAACCGAAGTTAGCAGGATTCTTTCCCAGTCACACGAGGGGTGGCTGATGGTGGCTTTAGGCTGCTACAGCATTAGCATGGTTGTGAGAATAGTTCGCTGGCAAACTCTTCTTCAAGACGTTAAGGCATTTTCCTTTCGCAAGGTGGGAACAGCCTTGCTGATTGGCTATGCCGCTAACAACCTTTTGCCTGCTCGATTAGGCGAAATTTTTCGGGCGGATTTTGTTGGAAGGCGACATCGGGTTTCTCGATCGGCGATCGCTGCCTCCATTCTCCTGGAGCGCGTGCTAGATGGGTTAGTCGTTGTCTCCTGCCTGATTTTAGGCCGAGCCTTCATTCCCAACCAGCCTGTTCTGCTTAACACCCTGTCTATTACAGGTATGCTGACCTTTTGCAGTATTTTCCTTTTGCTTTGGCTGTTGGGCAGAGGCTATGGAGTGAAATGGCTAACCCGATTTCCACCTGCTATCACCAGTCGCGTTCAAAGTTTTCGCAAAGGTTTAAGCGTTCGCCGTACCTCTAGCTTTAGCAAAGCAATCAGCCTTTCCCTAGTGATTTGGCTATTAGAAGGGCTGGCGCTGTGGTCAATCTTGAGGTCTGTTCAGGTTTCGCTAGCATGGCAGCAAATTCTAACCATCCTGGGTGTAACCAGCCTGAGTACGCTAATTCCCTCGGCTCCGGGTTACGTTGGTACCTATCAGTATGCCTATGCGTTCACGCTAGACCTGTTTGGTTATGAACCCGCCCAGGGAATTGCCGCAGCGACCGCATTTCAAGTTTTTCTATTTGGTAGCGTCACCCTGATTGGCCTCGGATTATATCTCTACATCAGCTTGCTAAAACCTCAGCCACCGTCTTAATACCGTTGCTATATGAAGCCGTATATTTCGGAGCGTGCCCTACGTCTGCAAGATACGCTCCAAAATATACAGCCTTCAAGAGAATTGGTATAACGCTGGAGTAAGGTTAAAAACTATGATGATGAAAAAAGATACTTTTGCAGATATCCATGACCGATCTCAGTGTTAACCTAAATCGAGTTGCCCTACTGCGAAACTCACGAAACATTGGCATTCCCAGCGTTGTGAAAGCGGCGAGAATTGTGTTGGATGCAGGTGCCTATGGCGTTACGGTGCACCCCCGTCCTGACCAGCGCCATATTCGTCCTTCGGATGTGGATGATTTGTCGGAACTGTTAAGCCAGCACTATCCGCAGGCGGAATACAACATTGAAGGGAATCCGCTGGAACTGCCCTTCATGGATATTGTCTGTCGCGTTAAGCCAGCTCAGTGTACGCTCGTGCCCGATTCACCCGATCAGGCAACGTCGGATCATGGTTGGGATCTAACGCGAGATAGCGATCGCCTCATTCCTATCATTCAGCAATTGAAAGACAATAACATTCGCGTCAGCTTGTTTATGGATGCTGACCCTGCACCCATGGCGCAAGCTAAAAAAATTGGGGCTGATCGGGTTGAACTGTACACCGAACCGTATGCCACTGCTTTTCGAGAGGGGCAAGCAGATGCAATCCTGCCCAAATACATCGATGCAGCCAAAGCCGCTCTAGAAGCTGGGTTGGGCATTAATGCAGGGCATGATTTGAACCTAGAGAATCTGGGCAAGTTCTGTGAACTTGTGCCCAATGTGTTAGAAGTATCAATTGGTCATGCGCTGATGGCAGAGGCTTTAGAGATGGGGTTATCGGATACCGTGAAAGCCTATTTAGAGATTTTGTCTCACACCACTTCTAAGAATTAGAGCTAAAGAAAAATTAGAGCTAAAGAAGGAAGGGCACTCCATGAAGCGGGGTGCCCTTCCTTCTTTAACTTGTTTTTGCAGAAACGGTATTACTCTTCTACAAAGACTGTCGAGTTGCCTTCTTCGTCCATGTAAACGGCGTTGCCTTCTTCATCTACATAGACAGCGTTACCTTCGCTGTCAATTACAGTGGTGCTACCGTCTACGTCTTCGTGAACCACATTCCCCTCGCCATCTACAGCAGTGGTGCTACCCTCTGCATCAACATGAGCTGCGTTACCGTCACTATCTACAGCTGTTACGCTTCCGTCTTCATGCTCATACACTTCTACATCTTGAGCCATTACAGGTAGACTGAGAGTTAAACTATACAGAGCAATGCCGCCAATTAAAAGTAGCTTTTTCATGAAAATGTCCTTCTAAACCTTGTTCAGTTCTACTTTTAATGGATCCGGTTTGCTATGCGAGGAATTACGGATTTTTCAGCGTGAAGTAAAATTCTATACCTAAAATCAAAAAATTGCTTTGTAAGAATTGGGGTGGTTTTTGATTGTTTAGTAGACAAAGTGTAAATGCGATCGCCATCTAAACCGCGTTAGGCTAAATCTAGAGATACAAACATCTGTTGATACTGATATGGATTTTCCCAGTCTTGATTCTGAAACGATTGATCGCATTATTGAGATGGCATGGGAAGACCGTACCCCATTTGAGGCGATCGAATACCAGTTTGGGCTATCAGAAAAAGAAGTGATTGCACTGATGCGGCAAAAGATGAAAGCGTCAAGTTTCAGGATGTGGCGTAAGCGAGTGAGTGGTCGCAAAACCAAACATTTGAAGGAACGGGACTTTCTGGTGGGACGGTTGCGATCGCAAAACCAAAAGGGATCCTGATACCAAAAAGGTCATCCCTCTAACAACTGCTGGACTGAAATTTCAACTTCTAGAAACGCTAACGGGTTAATTGTTCCAGCCGTTAACACACGTTCCGACTGATAATCGACATTTCAACGATTTCTCCGTTTAATAACTCTACCTGTCGGTGCTCCAGAAGTCCGACCTCAATCATGCGGTGGTACTCATCTAGGGTCCATTTGGCGATCGCTACACTCATCCCAGCTTCCTCCCTATACAAAGGGGTTTTTCTTATTCTAAGGAGCGGGAAGTCGAAACAATCAGACTGGCAGTAATCCTTCACCTGCAGTTAAATGTTGCGATTAACCGAGCTTACATTTCAATGAAAAACCCGGACGTGCCGAGTTCTCTACACTATTAGGAGATTTACTATGCCTTAACACATTCAGTATTCCCAAATGAAGCGGAGCGATCGCAATCGCAAATTTAACGTCCTTGAAGAACCTGTGCAGCAGTGAGTTCCAATGTTCCCAAAAGAGGAGAGGCGATCGGAACATTTCCTTCATACACCTTCTCTTCGTACAGCCCTTCTACCCATTCCAAAATTGTGACTCGTTGCTGCGCTGGGTCAACAATCCAATATTCTGAAATACCTCGTGCTGCATACTCCGATCGCTTGTAGCGATAGTCTCGATTTCCCTGTCCTGGACTCACTACCTCGACGACTAACATCGGGGGAGGCATATCGGGCATTACAGTCGACCGACGGGCTCCTTCCAATGCTGCTGCTAACTCTTCTGACAGCACCATCAAATCGGGGAAACGTGTTGTTGCTCTTGAACCGCTAACTACAATTTCAGTTCCAATCCTTAACCGATAGGGCGGAATGTTTTGTTGTAGGAAAAAAGCAAATAACAAGGATGCAATTCGTCGATTCAAATCGCTCTCTGGCGGCATTACAACTAGTTCCCCATCCTCCAGCTCATACTGAGTGTCTGTACCATCGTCATAATTGAGGTATTCCTCAAGCGTCATTTTTTGGGATGCAATGGTCATCGTAGCCATGCCTCCTGGGAGCAGGTATGTTGATTATCCTAGCAATGCTAAGACACAAAATTAGCTTGGGTTGGGTGCTTGAGCGATCGCAGCTTCCGTAGAATCTAATCCTGTCAGTAAGTTGACGTTAACGTCAAAGTTGTGATACAAGTAAATCGTGAACGAAAAGATGCGGATAGGAGAACTTGCAGAACGGGCTGGCGTTACGCCTCGCACGATTCGCTATTACGAAAGCCTGGGGTTACTTGGGCCAAGTGAGCGCGAAGGGACGGGGTTTCGATATTACACCGAAGCTGAGCTATCTCGACTGCAAACGATTCACAACCTCAAGGGTTTGGGGCTGAGCCTGGAAGAAATCGGTACAGTGATTCCACTTTACTTTGAAGACCCTACTCGGCTGAGCGGCAAACGCAAGATTGTGGAAATTCTCAATGCCCATCTGCGGGAAACGGATGAAAAGATAGAAGGCTTGACCCGTTTTCGCTCTGAGCTACAGACCAACATCACTCGTATCCAAAAATGGATCGATGAGCATAGCGAGAGTCAGTAGATCTTTCACCTGTTAGTCTAACTTGACGTAGAGAAGTCTTTTCACTGAACTTTTACCTATCAATTTTTTCAACGTTTGTTTTGTATTCAAAGTATGACGTTAACGTAAAGGTTGTAAGGAAATAAAGAGATAAAGCACAGGTTTCAAGGTTCTTGTGGAAGGGTGAACATTTCATTGGAGTATCTAGCTATGGTGTCTTTTCAGCACTTGTCTCAACCGTTATTAGAAGCCAGTCGATTTGAGCAAGGTTTAAGTAAGCTTAAAGAGATAGACGGGGCTGCGGGCGATCGCGTGATTGAAAGCTTGCAGCAGATTGCTCCCGATCTAGGGCGTTACATTATTGAGTTTCCGTTTGGAGACATTTACTCCCGTCCGGGATTAGATTTGAAGTCCAGAGAAATTGCTACGATCGCTGCTCTGGCTGCGCTAGGCAATGCCCATCCTCAACTCAAAGTTCACATTCATGGCGCTTTGAATGTAGGATGCAGCCGCGAAGAAGTGATTGAAGTGCTGATGCAAATGGCAGTGTACGCCGGATTTCCTGCTGCTCTAAATGGGATTGCTGCAGCGGGAGAAGTATTTGCTGAACGGGATAAAGAGGAACCTCACAACTAGCTGTCCACAAGCCATTAACTTGGTTACCCATTCATTAATAGAGCCATTAGGAGAAATAGATGTCCGACAAACTAGCGGGTAAAGTTGCGATCGTGACTGGTGCTTCTTCGGGAATTGGTGAGGCAACGGCACTGGCATTAGCCGATGTGGGAGCAACGGTGGCGATCGCTGCCCGACGAAGCGATCGCCTGGAAGCTTTAGCGAAGCGTATTCTTGACCAGGGTGGAGAAGTTTTATCCATCACCGCAGATGTATCAGACGAAGCACAGGTGAAAGCAATGGTGCAAAAAACTCATGCCGAATATGGCAGGGTTGATATCCTCGTTAACAATGCAGGGGTAATGCTGCTAGGCATGATTGATGGGGCAAACACCGAAGACTGGCGACGTATGATCAACATTAATGTGCTGGGGTTGATGTATGCCACTCATGCTGTTCTGCCAATCATGAAAGCGCAGGAGGCAGGACATATTGTGAATATCTCATCCGTAGCAGGTCGATTTGCCAATGCCGGAACGGGTGTCTATAACGCTACCAAATGGGCGGTTGGAGCATTTTCAGAATCATTGCGAAAGGAAGTTTATCAGAACAATATTCGGGTCACGCTCATTGAACCTGGACTGGTGGCAACGGAACTACCGCAACATATTACTGATCCGAGTGCAAAGGAGCGGGCACGCCAGTTTTACGGTTCAGTGAGAACCCTGGAAAGCGAGGATATTGCAGCGGCGATCGCCTATGCCGTAACGCAACCATCCCACGTTAATGTGAACGAGATCTTGATTCGTCCTACAGAGCAAGAACGTTAATTCGCTCAATAAATTCCTATGACAGACTATCCCGCCTGGTATTACAACGACATACAGCAGGTCGGTACTGACTTTGAGGATATGACTCAAGTTGCAACCTATGACCGCAATCAAACTTCTTCGAGTGTGGAGGAGGAACAACAGTTAGTCACGCAGTTGGGCATTTCAGCAGGGCAAACCGTAATTGACTTTGGTTGTGGAACGGGGACTTTTGCAATTCAAGCGGCGATCGCAGGTGCCCACGTTTATGCAATTGATGTTTCTCATTCAATGCTCACCTTCGCTCGCCAAAAAGCACAATTGGCAAACGTTTCAAGCCGCATCGAATTTCATCATGGTGGGTTTTTAACTTACGAACACGTTGCTCCAGTAGAGGTCATCGTCACCCAAGCCGCTCTGCACCACTTGCCAGACTTTTGGAAGATGGTGGCATTTCTCCGCATGGCTAACATGCTCAAACAGAATGGCATCTTTTACCTGTGGGATACTGTGTTTTCATTTCATCCAGCGGAATATCAAACCCGCATTGATGCTTGGATTCAAGGTGTTGCAAAGCCTCCGGGTAAAGGTTGGACTGCTCAAGATTTTGCCACTCACGTTCGTGAAGAATACACCACTTTTGGCTGGATTCTTGAACGTATGTTGACTGATGCTGGATTCACCATTGAAACAGCGAACTACCTAACGCCTGAATATGCCGAATACATTTGTAGAAGAGGATGAGAGATGAAGGCGATCGCCGATCAAACAATTCTGATTACTGGAGCAACGGATGGCATTGGTAAACAAACCGCTCATGATTTAGCCCAAATGGGTGCAACTGTTCTGCTTCACGGGCGCAACCAAGAACGGGCAGAATCTGTACTTCATGAGATTCAGTCGGCAACAGGAAACAACAAACTGAAATATTACGTGGCAGATTTGTCCTCCCTTGCCGAAGTGAGACAGCTATCAGAAGCAGTACAGTCTGATCATGAGCAGCTAGATGTTCTCATCAACAACGCTGGAATAGGTGCAGGTAAACGCACAGATATCACTCGTGAATTAAGCCAGGATGGTCATGAGTTGCGCTTTGCAGTGAATTATCTTGCCCCTTTCCTGCTCACTCATTTGCTGTTGCCCAGTTTACGCCGCACAACACCTGCTCGAATTGTCAATGTTGCCTCTGTAGGGCAAAGCCCTATCAACTTTGATGATGTCATGATGGTGCGACAGTATGACCCGATGCGAGCCTATTGTCAGAGCAAACTTGCACTCATCATGTTTACTGTTGATCTAGCTGAACAGCTTAAGCCTGAACAAGTTACAGTCAATAGCCTACATCCCGGATCACGTCTCGATACCAAAATGGTGCGTGAGATGTTTGACTCAGCTTGGGGCACCGTACAGTCAGGTGCAGATGCTGTGGTCTACGTTGCGACTGCATCAGAATTGGAAGGCATGACAGGCAAATATTTTGACCAGAAAGATATGGAGCAAGCGATCGCTCAAGCCTATGATTGCGAAGCTCAAACTAAACTTTGGCAACTGAGTGAAACGTTAACTGGACTAGCGGTACTGCACTAATTAACTGAGTCAGTTGTTGAGTCAGTTAGGAACATAACGATTAGGAAAATAATAGGAACATAACAATGAAAACTCGCAAATTAGGTAATCAAGGACTCACTGTTTCAGAACTCGGACTCGGCTGCATGGGCATGTCAGAGTTTTATAGCGGACGCGACGAAGAGGAAGCGATCGCCACTCTTCACCGTGCGATTGAACTGGGTGTCACTTTCATTGACACTGCCGATATGTATGGCCCGTTCACCAATGAAAAGCTTGTGGGTAGAGCTATTCAAGACCGTCGCGATCAGGTTATCCTCGCAACCAAGTTTGGTAATGTTCGCACTGAAGACGGTGGTTGGGGAGGCATTAGCGGCAAGCCAGAGTATGTGCGTCAGGCGTGTGATGCTTCATTAAAGCGACTGGGCGTAGATGTGATTGACCTTTATTATCAGCACCGGGTTGACTCAACGGTTCCCATCGAAGATACGGTTGGCGCAATGGCAGAACTGGTGCAGCAAGGCAAAGTGAGATATTTGGGACTCTCTGAAGCCGCTCCAGCTACAATTCGACGTGCTCAAACAGTGCATCCGATCAGCGCATTGCAAACTGAATACTCACTTTGGAGCCGTGACCCTGAAGATGAGATCTTACCAACCATTCGTGAGTTAGGTATCGGCTTTGTGCCCTACAGCCCGCTCGGTCGCGGTTTTCTCTCAGGGCAAATCACTCGTCTTGAAGATCTGGCAGAAGATGATTACCGCAGACAAGCACCTCGCTTTCAAGGCGAGAATTTTCAGAAAAATCTGCAAGTGGTGGAGCAGGTGAAGGCGATCGCTCAGGAAAAAGGTGTCACCCCCAGCCAACTTGCCCTGGCATGGCTGCTGGCGCAAGGCGATGATATTGTTCCCATTCCGGGCACAAAACGGCGGCAATATCTGGAAGAGAATGCCGGAGCTATAGAGATTACACTCACTGCTGATGATTTAAAGCGAATAGATGCAGTTGCGCCAAAAGGTGTGGCAGCGGGCGATCGCTACTCTGACATGAGCACTGTGCATCGTTAGAACACTTCCTGTGTGAATCGATTCTGACTAATCAAAATCGGTTCACACAGTTCTATCTATAAACAGGAATGATGATATTTTAGTCATCACTTTCACCCTTAAGGATTCATGCAAATCAATCTTTCTGAAGTGGTTGCAGAAGTGACGGCAGCCTTTCAACGCTATGAAGCTGCTCTTGTTAGCAATAATGTAGCTGTATTAGATGAGTTGTTTTGGAATAGCGCTCACACTATTCGCTATGGTGTAACTGAGAATTTGTATGGTTATGAGGCGATCGCCACCTTCCGCGCTAATCGCCCTGATGCTAATCTTAGTCGCACCTTAAAAAACACGGTGATCACCACATACGGACAAGACTTTGCAACTGCAAACACTGAATTTCAACGGCAAGGCTCCGACAAAATTGGGCGACAAAGCCAAACCTGGCTCAGAACTCCTGAGGGCTGGCGTGTGGTTAGCGCCCACGTGTCTCTAATCGTCCTTTAACACCAAAACTCCGCCATTGACCTGATAGTCTTCACCGACATAGCCCGTGCGGTCATACAAAATTTGGTGGATATGTTGATCTAGTACCACCTCATCGGAAATTTGGGGACGGTAATAATCTTTCATTGCTTCCTCGATGCCTATCTCATCCAGGCGATCGTGGAGTGCTGTGCTGTTGCCGCTGAAGTAAGCCGAACGAGCAAGGTCATCCTGTAAAAATTCCATAATGATGCCCGAGGGCACGCCCCCAATTACCAATCGCCCTTGAACAAATAAAATCACAACTACGCCCACTACAAATACACCGGCAAGATAAGCAAACGCAGTAATATTTTGCCGAGAGCGAGTTGCAGCTTGGCGATCGGGTGTGCTGTAACGTGCAGGTTGGCTTTTCTTCATAGTGACAAGTGAGCACCAAAATATAGGTATAGATCGCCCCTAGTTTGGCTTATTAAAATTGAACCTGGGTAGCTTTCAGAATAAATTTTTCGTGTAGAAATACCGTTCCCCTAGTTCTTAGGCTTACCCGTAAAGGGATTGGCTGAGAACTAGAGGAGCGAGAATTAGATCGTGAGGATTTCTCATGTTTGTGATATGCTGAGAACGTGAAAAATCCTCACGATTTTTATGAGCACAAAATTTTGGCATGACCACTCCGCCGTCACCTGGCTCCGAATCCTTGCGCCATTTACCTCAGCAAACTCGGAGTCAGGAACGGTTTAACCGTATTTTAGAAGCAGCGGCGCAGGTCTTTGCCGAAGTGGGCTATGAGAAAGCCTCTACGGAGGCGATCGCCACCCGAGCTAGCACCTCAATCGGCTCCCTTTACCGCTTCTTCCCAGACAAGTCCGCCATTCTCTACGCCCTAGCCGAATCCTACGCTGAGCAGCTACGAGAAGTTTTAGCAGAAGCGTTTGCTCCCGCTCTGTCGCATTTGCCCTTAACTCAAGTAATTAATCAGGCAGTTGACGATTTCGAGCAGTTTTACATTACTCAGCCAGGGTATCAGGTCGTATTCGCTCAAACGCGCCTATCACCAGACTTGCAGAAGTTAGACAAACGGCTCGACTCCGAAATTGCCCTACACCTAGAGAAGTTTCTGGCTGCAAGGCAATCTACCCTTTCCCCCGAACAGATCAGACTAGTAGCCTTGATTAGCGTCGAAACTGCTGGGTCACTTCAAATTCTCTCCCTCACCCAAACCGAAGCCTTTCGCCAACAAGTCATGTCCGAAACCAAAACCCTACTAACCCGCTACCTGCACCCCCTCTTTCCTGACCCGCCTCCTAATCCCTAATCCCCATTTCCACTACACTATGTAAAGGAATCTTAAAGATGAACAGAATGCGAGTTGCGATCGTTGGAGCAGGTCTGGCAGGCATGGCGACTGCCGTTGATTTAGTAGATGCCGGGCATGAGGTAGAAATTTTTGAATCACGCCCCTTTGTTGGCGGCAAAGTCGGAAGCTGGGTGGACTCAGACGGCAACCATATTGAAATGGGGCTGCATGTCTTCTTTGGCTGCTATTACAACCTGTTTGCGCTGATGGAAAAGGTAGGGGCGATCGCCAACTTACGCCTCAAGGAACACACCCATACCTTTGTAAACCGGGGCGGGCAAACCGGAGCGTTAGACTTTCGCTTCATCACCGGGGCACCGTTCAACGGGTTAAAAGCATTTTTCACGACCTCCCAGCTTTCGCTTCAAGACAAGGCTCAGAATGCGATCGCCCTTGGCACCAGTCCCCTCGTGCGCGGCTTAATCGACTTTGACGGCGCAATGAAAACCATTCGTGACCTCGATAGAATCAGCTTTGCCGACTGGTTTCGTAGTCACGGTGGCTCCAATGGCAGTCTCAAGCGCCTGTGGAATCCGATCGCCTATGCGTTGGGCTTCATCGACACCGAAAACATTTCCGCCCGCTGTATGCTGACCATCTTCCAGTTCTTTGCTGCCAAGACGGAAGCCTCAATCTTGCGAATGCTGGAAGGGTCACCCTACGAATATTTGCACAAGCCCATCATTGACTATTTAGAAGCACGAGGCACCAAAATTCATACCCGCCGAAGTGTACGACAGATTTTATTTGAAGGAGAAGGCGCACAGACGCGAGTGACTGGTTTGGTTATTGCCAAAGGAGAAGAACAGGAAACAATCACCGCCGACAAATATGTCTGCGCCTGTGATGTACCTGGGATTCAACGGCTTTTGCCTTCTGAGTGGCGACAGTGGTCTGAGTTTGACAACATTTATAAATTAGATGCTGTGCCAGTCGCGACAGTGCAGCTTCGCTTCGACGGCTGGGTGACAGAACTGCACAACGACGCTGAACGCAAGCAGCTTGACCATGCCGCTGGGGTGGACAACTTGCTGTACACGCCGGACGCAGATTTTTCCTGCTTTGCAGATATGGCACTAACCAGCCCCGGAGATTACTACCGCGAAGGTCAGGGTTCCTTGTTGCAGGTGGTATTAACTCCGGGTGACCCCTTCATCAAGCAGAATAATGAAGCGATCGCCCAACACGTCCTCAAACAGGTGCATGACCTCTTCCCCTCCTCCCGCGAGCTAAACATGACCTGGTATAGTGTCGTCAAGCTAGCCCAATCGCTCTACCGCGAAGCACCCGGTATGGACCCTTATCGCCCAGCCCAAAAAACTCCCATCTCTAACTTCTTCCTTGCGGGCAGTTACACCCAGCAAGACTACATCGATAGCATGGAAGGGGCAACGATTTCAGGTCGGCAAGCCGCAAAAGCAATTCTGGAACCATAAAATTTGAAAGTGCCGAACTGAAAATTTCCCGCTGCCGACAGCTTCTAGTTCCGAATCTTCAGTTGCCTTTCATCCTTCATCCCCCATCCTTCATTCCCTCCCCCCTATGCCTGAATGGTTAGAACACAGCGTCCAGGTTGAAGTAGAAACACCGATGGAATTGGTGTGGAGTCTCTGGTCTGACCTGGAGCAAATGCCCCGCTGGATGAAATGGATCGATTCCGTCAAAGTACTGGATGATAATCCCGAATTGTCACGCTGGAAACTCGCCACAGGTGGTTTGGAATTTAGCTGGCTTTCGCGAATTCTCAAAGTCATACCCCACCAGATCATCGAGTGGGAATCAGTTGATGGCTTGCCCAACCGAGGCGCAATCCGCTTTTATGACCGGGGCGACAGCAGCATCGTGAAGCTAACCGTCGCCTACGCAATTCCGGGTTGGCTAGGGCGACTGATGGACAACCTCTTTTTGGGACGCGTTGTCGAGTCTACTATTCAGGCAGATTTAGAGCGTTTTAAGGAATATGCGCTAAATGCCCAAGCTCAAAAAGAACAGGTTTAGGAACTAAAGCTTCTGCCGAAAATCTACAAAATTCCAGACGTGGACGTGCTGAGGGCGATTCAAGAAGGGCTCAAGGCATTGAATCCGATCGCCGAATTGCGTTTACCTATGAATGAGGAGTTGAATTTAGGTCCGATCTCCTAAATTTGCTTCAGAGACCTGCCTCGCCAAGTCCATCCCCATCCTGTTTCAGTTTTGATGATAGAGCCGAGGGCGATCGCCCCCACCAGCGCTCCTCCCACCCCAGTCAACCACCAGTAACGTGGCGGAATTTGAGAAACCGTCGCACTGCGCCGTCGCACGTCGTACTGCAAACTGATTGTGATGACAGAGAGGGCGATCGCCAGTCCTTCCCTAATACTCAAACCTACCCAAAGAAACTTCACCAGCGCAACCAATAGCACTGTCCAAGGCACCGTGCAGACCAATAGAATTAGTCCAATAAAGGAAAGCATTGCGCCCAAATTACGCCCAGAACCCGCATACAGATTTTTCGTCCAGCCTTCCCACAGCGCATTCCAAGAGCGATACATCCGTACAGCAGCAAGCTCTGATCCCAGCAGATAGCGCAGTTTCAGTCCGCTTGATTTGACTCGCCGCGATAGCTCTACATCTTCGACTACCTCACCCGCAACAGCTCGATGCCCACCGATTTTCTCGTAAGCGGAACGCCGAAAAAACATGAATGGACCAGCTGCAAAAGCTGTCTCAGTTTGGGGATCATTGACCGCTTGAAAGTTAAATCCAACTAAAATCGTGCTGATAATTAGCGGTTGTACGAGCCATTCTGCTAAACAACCGCAAATGATTGCGGGACCACAGCTCAACAGATCAATTTGTTCTTGTTGAGCTTCATGAATGGCAGTTTCAATCGCTCCTGGCTTAAGTCGAACATCTGCATCTAGGAACAGCAGAAAATCTCCGCTGGCTTGCTCAGCTGCTTGAGTACAAGCCCAATTCTTCCCTACCCACACTTCCCCTTCCGGTTTAGGCTGTCCGGCTAGCACCTTGAGCCGAGGATCGTGGCGCTGCTGCTGAAGAGCGTGGGCGATCGCCAACGTCTCATCTGTAGACTGGTCATCTACAGCCCAAACCTCCAAAACTTCAGCCGAGAGTACCGTACTGTCTAAAATAGAGGTGAGGCAGTCCTGAATATTCTCAACCTCGTTGTAAGCTGGAACGATGACAGAAACGACAGTGCCCTCTGTCTGTTTAGGCTGTGCAAGTAGGTCAGCCTGAACAGGATCATTCTGTACAATCTCCAGTTCTCTGTCATTACTTCTAAATCGCTTATGAAGTTGAGGAGCTTCATGAATTGCGTGGCGCAGCTTAGACCAGTAAGCTAGCGCTCCCATTAGAGCCAAAGCAGACGCAATCAATAGGATCAAAAACTTACCTCAACATCGTCTGGAGTTTGGTGTTCCAGCTTCTAGCTTATCTGTATACGAGTTGACGAGGTCTCTGCCTGAGTCTAGAATTTGCTGCTGTTTCACCTCAGACAAATCTGAGGTGTCGCTTCTTCAAATCTGATCGCCTACACTACCATCGCTACCACTCTCAGTAACTAAAAGCACAGTGAAGCAAGATCCTTCTATTAACGTGAGTTCGGGATAAGGAGGGGCGAAATAGATAGAGTTGAAAGTACCTAATTTTTAACTCATCTAACCGCCCCATGCTTAGTCTAGAATCCCTGTTCTGTCATGTCGATGA
>NZ_JACJPJ010000077.1:0-65904 GCF_014696015.1 Oculatella sp. FACHB-28
CTAGAGCAGCTATAGGCTTATGCTAGTGCACTTAGCTTGCTTCTACTTGAGTGACCGTGGCGTACTACAGAATGAGGCTGTTTTGCCTGATTTTCCTATTCGCCAACAGCAACCTCTGTTGTTAGAGGGCTTGCTCATCCAGATAGATTAACAACGGCTCTTGCTGAATTAAATCGGGCAATTCAACTTGCTCCTCACTATGCAGAAGCGTATGCCCTTCGCGCAGATATTCAAGATCAGCTAGGTGATTTGGAAGGAGCAATTGAAAGTGCTGGAAAAGCTCAAGAAGCGTTTCAAGCACAAGGTGATTCTGTTCAGGCTGGAGTTTATGAGCGGCAGAAACTCTATTTAGGACTGCAAAGGCAGTCGTTGGCTGAGAAAAATCTACAAGAGCAGACTCCTGATGAGGATGAGGTTGCATTTGAAGATATGCCAGAAGTTCAACAGATTCTGCTAAGGAGTGCTGCCTTCGCACAGGAGAAACGTTATTCAGAGGCGATCGCTGAAGCTACTAGAGCAATCGACCCATACCCTGACATGGCTGACTCATGGGCTATACGTGGCAATATTTTTAGACTCATGGGCGACCGTCAAGCGTCTTGCAGAGACTATGAGCAGGCTGCTGAACTGTTTGAGCAACAAAGCGATTCAGTGAGAGTAGAGACGCTTCGCCTGATGATTGATGCTGTTAATTCTCAGGAGTAGTTGATATTTATCATCAAAACTTTCTGAATGCGGGTGCAAATTCAACAAACGCGTTTGCAAATTCAGAAAGCAAGTATACGAATTCGATGAGCAGGTTTGCAAATTCAATGAACGAGTATGTGAATTCAACAAACGGGTTAAGAAATTCAATGAATGGGTTTGCAGATTTAAGGACAAGCTTTTGGACGGAACTACCAGATGGTTTGAAGATTTAGCACAAATCCTGGCAGCACATCTTCACCTGATAAAGCATCTGGAGACTCTAAGATTTCAACGGCTTGCCCTAAACGGTAAATTGCAACCTTGCGTGATTCTGGGTCAATCAACCAGCCTAACCGATCGCCGTTGTCCTGATATTCCTGCATCTTTGCTTCACCGGCTTCCCAACTGTCTGAGGGAGAGAGTAGCTCAACTAAAAAGTCTGGACAGAGCGGCAGGAATCGTTTTCGCTGTGCTGAGGTTAGAGCATCCCATTTGGCTTGGGGAATCCAGGCAACATCGGGGGAGCGATCGCTTCCATTCGGCAGCCTAAACCCCGTTGATGAATCAAATCCAACTCCAAGCCCGGTTTGCCGATTCCAAACTCCAAGCGCAATCACAAGATCAAAGTTTTGTTTCCCTGTCTCGCCTCCCGTTGGGGACATAACGATTAGTTCTCCGGTTGCTGCGCGTTCTAATTTCAACTCAGGATTGTCCTGACAGAGTTGGTAGAACTGCTCATCAGTAAGCCTCACAACAGAATCAAGCTTTAAAGTTAAGGCAGTCATAATTTTGGAATTAGCTCACCTTTTACTCAAGCGTATATTAAGCTCAGGTTCTTGCCTCGCAGGTTTGGAGGAATGCTTGAACTCTTTCCCAAACTTGATCAACTAGGTGGGGAGAGTCAGCATCAAACCATTCAATTTGGCGATCGCCATGAAACCAGGTGCGCTGGCGTTTGGCAAACTGGCGGGTATGCAGAACGATTTGCTCTTTTGCAGCTTGTAGAGAAATGTCTCCGGTTAAATACTGCTTTACTTCTTGGTAGCCCAATGTGTTGAGCAGAGGCAGGTCATATCCATACTTCTGACAAAGCTGTGTGACTTCAGCAATCAAGCCAGCGTCAAGCATTTGCTGCGTGCGTTGCTCAATGCGTTGAGCTAGTCGATCCAACGTGACACAATCCAACCCGATTTGCAGAATTGGGTAACTGGGTGGATGTTCTCCCTGCTGCTGAGAAATGGGTTTTCCGGTGGTGTAGTACACTTCCAGAGCACGCAGCGTTCGGACGGCATCATTGAAGTGAATTTTTTGGGCAGAGACGGGATCAATTTGTTTTAGAAAGGCGTAGCACTGAGGTTGTCCTAGTGATTGAAGCTGCGATCGCAATTTCGCTTGTGGGGGTACTCTAGGAATCTGCAAACCTTGCGTAATTGCACGAATATAAAGTCCGGTTCCGCCAACTAACAGTGGAATAGAGAAACGATCGCCCAATTGGTGAAACATACCTATGATCTGCTGCGCCTGCTGCTGATAGTCTGCTAGCGTTAGCGTTTCGGTGGGGTCACAGATATTTATAAGATAATGGAGGGCTTGCTGTTGCTCAGCGGAGGTTGGTTTTGCGGTGCCAATGTCAAACTCACGGTAAACCTGACGCGAGTCAGCGCTGAGAATCGCTGACTGGAGCCGTTGGGAGAGGGCGATTGCCAATCCCGACTTTCCAGTTGCTGTTGCTCCACAAATAACAATTAGAATAGGAATAGCCAATGGTAGTACAAATTTACTATTTCTGCAGGTTAAACTATCAACATCTGCAGGTTGCTGAATGTGATCAAAATTCTGCCGAAAATGGGCTTGATCGATCCCTGCCTTATTTTTCACTTCAAACCGCTCTAAAATCGCTTCAAACCCTTTTGTGTTATAATTTTGATAGGTTTTGGTGTTCTGAAGCATAGATGGCTTCAAACCGAATTATGGGAGCGCTTCATACATGACAACCAATTATGGTGCTGACCAAATCCAAGTCCTTGAAGGATTGGAGCCTGTCCGCAAACGTCCGGGCATGTATATCGGTAGCACAGGCCCACGTGGACTCCATCACCTAGTTTACGAAGTTGTTGACAACTCGGTTGATGAAGCTTTAGCGGGTTATTGCAAGTACATTCAGGTCAGCCTGAATGAAGATGGCTCTGTCACCGTTACAGATGACGGACGCGGAATTCCGACAGATGTGCATCCCCGAACCGGCAAGTCTGCTTTAGAGACCGTAATGACGGTGCTACACGCAGGCGGAAAGTTTGGCGGTGGTGGCTACAAAGTTTCGGGTGGTTTGCACGGGGTTGGTATCTCAGTCGTCAACGCCCTTTCAGAGTGGGTTGAAGCAACCGTTTGGCGAGACAACAAGGTGCACGTCCAGCGGTTTGAACGGGGTATACCTATCGGTGGTCTGTCCATTCAGCCGAGCCCTGACGAGCGGACAGGGACTTCGATTTCCTTTAAGCCAGATTCTCAAATCTTTGCGACGACGGGTATTGAGTTTGACTACGCTACGCTGGCAAGTCGCCTGCGGGAGCTGGCTTACTTAAACGCTGGAGTTGAGATTACTTTTACTGACTATCGCCTGGAACTGCTCAAGAGCGACCAGCCGCGTATTGACAAATATCACTACGCTGGTGGCATTCGTGAATACATTAGCTACATCAACAAAGACAAACAGCCCTTGCATGATGAAGTGGTGTTTGTTCAGGGTGAGCGCAACAACGTGCAGGTTGAGGTGGCACTTCAATGGTGTGTAGATGCTTACACTGATAACCTGCTGGGCTTTGCCAACAACATTCGCACCATTGATGGTGGTACTCACCTGGAAGGACTGAAGGCAGTGCTAACCCGGACGATGAATTCCATCGCCCGTAAGCGCAACAAGCTCAAGGAAAGTGACTCTAACCTGGCAGGGGAGAACATCCGTGAGGGACTGACGGGCGTCATTTCGGTTAAAGTACCTGATCCCGAATTTGAAGGACAAACTAAAACTAAACTCGGCAACACCGAAGTTCGAGGAATCGTAGATTCCCTAGTGGGTGAGGCGCTAACCGAATATCTAGAGTTTCGTCCTAGCGTTGCTGATGCGATCCTTGAAAAGGCGATTCAAGCCTTTAACGCGGCAGAAGCTGCCCGACGGGCGCGAGAACTAGTGCGCCGCAAATCTGTACTGGAGTCGTCAACGCTGCCCGGTAAGCTGGCAGACTGTAGCTCTCGTGACCCAGCAGAGTCAGAAATCTTCATCGTGGAGGGAGACTCTGCGGGAGGTAGCGCTAAGCAAGGACGCGATCGCCGCTTCCAAGCAATCCTGCCGCTGCGAGGCAAAATCCTCAACATTGAGAAAACCGACGATGCCAAGATCTACAAAAACACCGAGATTCAGGCGCTGATTACCGCATTAGGTCTGGGTATCAAAGGTGAGGAGTTTGACCCATCACAGTTACGCTATCACCGTATTGTTGTCATGACTGACGCTGACGTAGATGGCGCTCACATTCGGACACTGCTATTGACCTTCTTCTACCGCTATCAGCGATCGATGGTCGATCAGGGCTATGTGTACATTGCCTGCCCTCCTCTTTACAAAGTAGAACGGGGACGGCAGCATCAGTATTGCTATAGCGATCGCGAACTCAACCAGATCACATCGCAGTTTCCTGCTAACGCTAACTACACGATTCAGCGATTTAAAGGTTTGGGAGAAATGATGCCCCAGCAGCTTTGGGACACCACCATGAATCCTGAAACCCGGACGTTAAAGCGAGTCGAAATTGAGGATGCAGCTGAGGCAGATCGAATCTTCACGGTGCTGATGGGCGATCGCGTTGCCCCTCGACGTGAGTTCATCGAAACCTACGGCTCAAAGCTGAACCTAACTGATCTGGATATCTAATCAAATATCTAAATTGGTTATCAGTCATTGGTCATTGGGAGTCATCATCCCCAAATGACTAATGACTGATAGCTAAGAGATTCAAAATTGATTTTTAAGCTATTGAGAATAGCCATATTTCTCGTGCCACTTAACCTATCTGCGGCTAAGCTTGTGAGGGATGACTAGGCTGCTTAGAAAACATCTCATCCATAAACATTATTCCCAGGCAATCCGGATTTAACGGTTGCGAAATGCAAGCCATTTAGTATCGACTTCGACACGAGAAGGTTAACGTGCCTATGTTTATTAAAACCTTTACCCCAGTTTTACTCCTTACTGCCCTGGTTTTGGGAGGCTGCACCCCCAACGCAAATACCAATTCTGCTAATCCTGAGGGAGCTACAGTTCCGACGGAACCTACTGAAGCTGCTAGTCCTGAGGATGCGGGTAACGTTCTTGTTGGTTTGGATGGTCAGAGCCAACTTACCCTGCTCAACGGTTGGGTAGAAGATCGGGAACTTCATGAGTCAGCCGAGATTCAAGCTTCTAAGCGAGGCAGTGAAGAATACGTGATCGTTTTATCCGAAAACAAGGCAGATTTTGAGAATCTAACCATTGAGCAGCATTCAGAAATTACACGTGGGTTACTCGTTGAGAGCTTAACCGATCCTGAAATTACTGGACCGACTGATGTAACGACCGTAGGAAGTAACCCAGCCGTACAGTACGAGATTCAGGGAACCATCGAGGGAATTAACGTAGCATATTTACACACCACGGTTGAAACTCCAACGAAGTATCACCAGATTTTGGCCTGGACGTTGCCCTCTAGCTTTGAGCGTAACAAACCTGAACTTCAGCAGGTTATCCAAGGCTTTAAAGAAGTTGAAGCACCCGCTGCGACTGAGTCGCCTGCTCCGTCGCCTGCTCAGTAGCAATAAGGCTTGGCA
Source organism: Oculatella sp. FACHB-28 (assembly GCF_014696015.1). NCBI lineage: Bacteria > Bacillati > Cyanobacteriota > Cyanophyceae > Oculatellales > Oculatellaceae > Oculatella > Oculatella sp. FACHB-28. The sequence continues at coordinate 5,548 of NZ_JACJPJ010000077.1, forward strand.
AGGCTAACTGCCAAAGGCACGTCTGTCTTAGAAGTTGGTTAATTGGGCATGAAGCATCTAGCGAATCAACTTCTAAAGCAGTTTTAAAGCACACCCTAAGGTTTAACATTGAGGGGATAAGTTTTTGGTTTGGGACGGTTTTTTGCAAAGACGTTTTGTGATGAATTCTTTTTATCGAAAGCTTTCCAGGCTGTTGCTGAGTCTGGTGCTGCTGCTTGGGCTATTAGGACTGCTAGGTAATCCTGCCTGGGCGGGTCTGACGGACGATCGCTTTGATGGCAACATTTTTCCGCTCTATGCAGGCAACGGTTCTCTAGTTCCGCCCAAAGTGACGTTGGCAGAGTCTTTTAAAAGAGATAAGCCAACGCTGGTTGTGTTCTATGTAGATGACAGCAGTGATTGCAAAGAGTTTGTTGCAGTCGTCAACCAGCTTGATTCATTTTACGGTCGGGCGGCTGATTTTATTGCCATGACTGTGGACGCGATCGCCCCTCAAGAACACTACGAGCCAACAGACCTGGGCTACTACTACAAGGGACTTGTACCTCAAACGGTGTTATTTAATCAGGCGGGTGAGGTTGTGCTGAACGAGACAGGTACGATTCCCTTTGAGCGGATCGACGACAAGTTTCGTGAAGTATTTAACCTGCTGCCCCGCTCTGAGTCGGTTGAGCTAAAGCGCCGACAGGTGAACGAGATTAATACGGAGTTAGTTAGAGAGTAAGGATGAGAGGGGTTTTAGGGGATAGGGCAAGAAGGTATTTCTTCATTCCCTATCCCTTACTCCTCTGTTGCAGTTTTCGCAACCCTGAAGGAAGGCAATTCAACGGATGTCATGGTGAGAGCTATCTTCGTTCACCTAAGCTCCTCCTATGAAACTCTCCTTTGTTTTGCCGTTGACGGTTCTGCTGGTTGGCGTAGCGGGTAGTTTGGCTCACTTTGCGATCGCCCAATTGCCCACGCGGTCGCCCTCTCCGGCTAACTCAAGTTCCGGCTTAGGGACAGGAGAGTCCCCTGCTGCATCCGATGGTGTAACAGGAGGATTGTATGTCCAGATGGATGGGCAGGAGCAGGTTTTTCCGTTGCGCCACACTGAGGTGAAGGCTCAAGTCAGCGGGAATGTGTCGCGGGTTGAGATGACGCAGACGTTTGAGAATCCGTTTGAGGAACCACTGGAGGCGGTTTATGTGTTTCCGCTGCCGGACGAGGCGGCAGTGGATGATATGGAGATTCAGATTGGCGATCGCACCATTCGCAGCGACATTAAGCGGCGGGAAGAAGCTCAGGAACTTTATCAGCAGGCGATCGAGCAGGGACAAACAGCAGGCTTGCTGGAGCAAGAGCGAGACAATATCTTCACTCAGTCATTGGCAAACATTCGCCCTGGTGAACAGATTGACGTAACGATTCGCTACACCGAGAGCCTCAAGTTTGAGGGTGGCGATTACGAATTTGTCTTTCCGCTGGTGGTTGGGCCGCGCTACATTCCCGGTACGCCGATTGCTCCCAGCAGTGACACTGACCAGGTGCCCGATGCTTCTCGAATTACGCCACCTGTGCTGCCACCCGAAGTGCGTTCCGGGCATGACATCGGAGTCACAGTAGACATTGATGCAGGAGTGCCGCTTCAAGACGTGCATTCTACGTCTCACCAAATTCGCACCAGCCGCAATGGACAAGCAGTGCGGGTGACGCTTGATGGCGAAGATACGATTCCGAACAAAGATTTGGTTTTGCGATATCGGGTTGCGGGCGATCGCACTCAGGCAACTGTCTTGAATCAAGTAGATGAACGGGGCGGACACTTTGCGGCTTACTTGATCCCAGCAGTGGAGTATGACGCAGATGAGATTGTCCCCAAAGATGTGGTGTTTTTGATGGATACCTCTGGGTCGCAGGAGGGTGATCCTCTGGCAAAGTCGCAAGAGCTAATGCGCCGCATGATCAACGGGCTGAATCCAGACGATACGTTTACGATCATTGACTTTGCGAATACCACTACGCAACTCTCCGCTACCCCTTTACCGAATACTGCTGCGAACCGGGCAAGGGCGATCGCTTACATCAATCAGCTAGACGCAAACGGCGGCACCGAATTGCTCAACGGAATTCAAGCTGTGATGAACTTTCCCCCAGCCCAAGACGGACGGTTACGGAGCGTTGTACTCCTGACCGATGGCTACATCGGCAACGAAAACGAGGTGATTGCAGAAGTGCAGCGGCGGCTCAGTCCTGGCAACCGCTTGTATAGCTTTGGGGTTGGCAGTTCGGTGAACCGTTTTCTGCTGAATCGATTGGCAGAGGTTGGTCGCGGTACGGTGCAGGTCGTGCGTCAGGATGAACCAACCGAAGCCGTCGCAGAGCAGTTTTTTCAACAAATCAACAACCCGGTGTTGACCAACGTTGAGGTGCGCTGGCAGGGAGACGGCGAAGCGCCAGAAATCTATCCCTTAGCGGCACCTGACCTATTTGCCGAGCAGCCGCTAGTGCTATTTGGACGTAAGCCTGATGGCATCAGCGGCACTCTGCAAATTACTGGAACGGCAGCAGGTGGGCGGCGCTATGAGCAGACGATCCCGGTCAACTTTGAGGAGGAAGGGAATGAGGCGATCGCCCAACTCTGGGGCAGATTCCGCATCAAAGATCTGATGAACCAAATGTTTGGCGGCGAAACCACAACAGGCGTTGAAGCGGTCACCAATACAGCCCTAGAGTATCGGCTGCTGTCGCAATACACTGCCTTTGTCGCCATTAGTGAAGAGGTGCGAGTAGACCCAGACGGCATACGCCGTCGAGTGCAGGTTCCCGTCGAGCTACCGGAAGGGGTAAGCTACGAAGGAATTTTTGGCGGTGCTGATGCAGCCATGAGCAATTCTGCTCCGGGTGGTGCAATGGCTCCCAGTCGCTCAATGGCTTCAGTCGGACAGCAAGATGCTTATGAAATGGCACCCGCTCCACTCACGCTCCGCCCAATGTCTCCTATTCCTACACCAACAGCCTCCCAAATTCAAATCGTTGATACAGAAGGATTAGATGAGGCAGAGCTAGCTTCACTGGAGCAGCACTTGCAGTCTGTCAATTTGCCTTCTGGTTTTACCGGAGATCTGGTTTTAGAGCTGCGCCTGCGGAATGGTCGTGTCGAGCGAGTGCTGCTGAATGATCAGGAATCGACGATAGAAGCGGCTGAGGTCGTTGATCCCGTGAGGCGATCGCTACAAACCTGGACATCTCCCACTCAACAAACTGGAACCGTTCGGCTAACGCTGCGGGTTTAGAGCGATTAGCATAAATTGCGTAGGGGCGGTTCGTGAACCGCCCCTACAGGCGAAATTAACCTGAGGTTTGGGCTTTGAGCTGAATTTCAGCTCAAGGCTGTTAAATCTCCAGGCTGTTGATCGGATCCATTCAACCTAAATCAACTTAACCGCACGCAGCCCAAAATACAGCGCGATCGCCGCCCCAAATGCAGCCCCGTAAAGCAGAATGTAAGCAAGTACTCCAGACATTTAACCTTTCCTTTAAAAGCTTCATAAAACTATTGAACCACTTCCTGGAGTAGAATACAGCGCACGAGGGTTATGGGTTGGTAAGCCAATGAAATCTGTTGTCACAGTTGAGTTACCGCAGCGGTCGTATGAAGTTGCCGTCGTTTCAGGTGGGCTAGACCATTTGGGCAGTTGGATGCAGCCGCTGAAGCTAGGAAAAAAGGTGCTGCTGATTTCTAATCCCGGCATTTTTCGTAGCTATGGAGAACGGGCGATCACCTCTTTAGAACAGGCGGGTTTTGAGGTCGTCCAGCATACGATTCCAGCAGGCGAACGCTACAAAACTCTCGCCTCAATTCAAAAAATTTATGACACGGCTCTAGCAAATCGCCTAGAGCGCTCCTCAACTATCGTGGCGTTGGGTGGTGGAGTGGTTGGGGATATGGCAGGCTTTGCAGCAGCAACCTGGCTGAGGGGAATTAACTTTGTCCAGGTTCCAACTTCTTTGCTAGCAATGATTGATGCCTCAATCGGCGGCAAGACGGGTGTAAATCATCCCCAGGGCAAAAACCTGATCGGCGCATTTTATCAGCCGCGCCTGGTACTCATCGACCCGCAAGTGCTGAATACGCTACCTGCAAGAGAATTTCGGGCAGGCATGGCAGAGGTAATCAAATATGGCATCATCTGGGACGCTCAGTTGTTTGAACAGCTAGAGCAAGCTTCCCGACTAGATCAACAGCGCTATCTCGATCTAGAACTCTTGCAAATGATTTTGACCCGTTCCTGTGAGGCAAAGTCACACGTTGTCAGCAAAGACGAGAAAGAAGCAGGACTACGAGCGATTTTGAATTATGGTCACACGATCGGACATGCAGTCGAAAGCTTGACTGGATATCGTCTAGTGAATCACGGAGAAGCTGTTGCGATCGGCATGGTCGCAGCCGGACAGATTGCTGTGGAATTGGGGCTGTGGACGCAAGCAGAGAGCGATCGCCAACACGCCCTAATCCAAAAAACTGGACTGCCTACTCAAATCCCGGCTGAGCTAGATGTTGAAGCGATCGTAGATACCCTGCAAACCGACAAAAAGGTTGAAGCCGGACGGGTTCGCTTTGTCCTCCCCACTCAAATTGGAACCGTCAAAGTCACTGATCAAGTACCGTCAGAAACCGTTCGACAGGTATTACGCCAACTCCAATAATTCAATTTCAATCATTCAATCAATTCATTCAATCAAGGGGGATCTCATGCAATTTTTCCGCGATCGCATCAACGCGATACAGGGCTACAAACCGGGAGAACAGCCGCCACCGGGATCAAACATCATCAAGCTCAACACGAATGAGAATCCCTACCCGCCTTCACCTGCGGCACTTCAGGTGTTGCAAGATCTGAGTGGCGAGTTGCTGCGCCGCTACCCTGACCCGACTGCGAAACCATTTCGGGAAGCAGCGAGTAAAGCATTGGGCATTCCTGCCGACTGGATCTTGGTTGGCAATGGTAGTGATGACCTGCTAACGATGATTTTGCGGGCTTGCGCAGAACCAGGACGGCGTGTCGTTTATCCTGCCCCTACCTACGTTTTGTACCGCACCCTGACTCAAATTCAAGATGCCGAGTTTGTTGAATTGCCCTATGGCGAGGAGTACGATCTGCCCGTTGAGGAGTTGATTGCTGCCAACGGAGCCGTTACCTTCATCGCGTCCCCCAACAGCCCCTCTGGAACGCTGGTTCCTAATGCACTGTTGGAAAAGTTAGCAGCAGGGCTTTCTGGCTTACTAGTGATTGATGAAGCCTACGTCGATTTTGCTGAGTCAGACGCACTGGAACTGGTTGAAAAATACGATAACGTCATTGTTCTCAGAACCCTTTCTAAAGGATATTCTCTGGCAGGGCTGCGATTAGGTTTTGGAGTTGCCAACCCAGCTTTACTGGACGGACTGATGAAGGTTAAGGACAGCTATAACGTTGACGCGATCGCATGTGCAGTGGGTGCAGCGGCGATCGCCGACCAACCTCATAAAATTGCCAATGCCGAAAAAGTTAAAGCATCCCGCGCAAAACTGGCAGAAGACTTGGAGCAGCTAGGCTTCCAGATTGGGCCTTCCCAAGCCAACTTCCTGCTAGTGCGTCCACCTCACGGCAATGCCGAGGAAATTTACCTGAAGTTAAAAGACCAAGGCATCCTAGTCCGCTACTTTAACCAACCCCAACTCCAGGACAAACTGCGGATCACGATTGGCACGGATACGCAAAATCAGAAATTGGTGCAATTACTCAGTCAGTAAGCAGGCTTTCTGGCTCTTGAGGATGTTACTCCTCAACCCGATAGCCAAATTCTGCAAGTCGCGTGCGGGACTGTCGCCATTTTGGTTGCACCCGCACAAATAGCTCCAGGTAGACCTTTCCCATCACCAGCTTTTGAATTTGCTGACGGGCCGCCGTCCCGATCGCCTTCAACATACTTGCGCCCTTGCCGATCACAATCCCCTTTTGCGACTGCCGCTCAACGTTGATCGTGGCGAGAATGCGGGTGATTTCGGGCTCTTCGTCTACGCGGTCAATGGCGATCGCCACTGAATGCGGCACTTCTTCACGAGTCAGCAGCAGAATTTGCTCCCGAATCAATTCAGCCATGATGAAACGCTCTGGCTGGTCAGTGACTAAATCGGGGGGATAGTAGTACGGGCCCAACTCCAGTCGGTCATTCAACAAACTTTGCAAAGCTTCTAACCCGTCTCCTGTGAGGGCAGAAAATTTTGCCACTGCCCAACCGTTTGCTTCTGCTAGTTGAATGTAGCTCTGGTCAATTGATTCAGCATCAGCAGACTGCTGGTCTGCCTTGTTGATCCCCAAAATCACGGGCGTTTTAGATTGGCTGAGCAAATCTACGACAAAGCGATCGCCTCCCCCCGCCTCCACCGTTCCGTCTACCACAAATAGCAGTACATCTACTGAATCGATCGCAATTCGGGCATTTCTCACCAGCACTTCCCCAAGCTGATGATGGGGCTTGTGAATTCCTGGCGTATCAACAAAAATAATTTGCACCTCGGAGGTCGTCAAAATTCCTCTGAGGCGATTGCGCGTCGTCTGTGCCACTGGCGACGTAATCGCAATCTTTTGCCCCACTAATTCGTTCATCAGGGTAGATTTGCCCACATTCGGCCGTCCCACGATGCCCACAAAGCCAGACTTAAAGCCTTCGGGAGCCTGTGGGATCAAAGCCACGTCCGACAAAAGTGGCAGCGCCTCAGCCTGATTATCGAGTTCAAAATCTACATCTGTCATCGTTACTGTTTGCTTAATTCTTTGACTCAGCAGCTTAACAAGACTCCAGGGAACTGCCGTAGCCTAAGCTCTTACTATCGCTATCGTATCCTGCACGTCAAATTTATAGCGCAGATCGGTTGAGCTAATGTAGAAGGTTTTGGCAACAAATGATCCTAAAGGCTAAGCCAATTCTCATTATTGGATGGGAAAATGCAGGGCGGGTGTGGCTCTTGGTCTACCCGCTGATGGATTCTATGAAAGCTTCATGCAATTTCCTAAATCTTCTGGCTCAACGGGTTTTTCTCAAAGCAAAATTGGCGATCGCTCCTCTTCCCAGTACGCCCTGGAGGATCGCCTTCAGATTGAGTACTTGATTGATCCAGTCAATGCTCAGACCGATCTGGAGTCAGCGCAGGATGTGATTGAGGGCTTGAGCAAAACGCCAAAATCTTTGCCGCCGCGCTACTTTTATGACGATTACGGCTCTCAATTGTTCGAGCAAATTTGCGATTTGCCAGAATATTACCTGACTCGCACAGAAGCCGCCATTTTTCAGGAATACGCAGGGGCGATCGCCCAACTCACTGGAGCCTGCGAAATTGTCGAACTAGGCAGCGGCAGCAGCAGCAAAACTCGCCTCTTGCTAGATGCCTACCAGCAGCAGGGATATCCCTTACGCTACCTGCCCATTGACGTTAGTGCAGGCATTCTTGAAAGCAGCGCCCGCACCCTGTTAACGGACTATTCCAGCCTCAAAATTCACGGGTTAGTTAGCACCTATGAGCTAGCGCTAGAGCGGCTCAGCCCAGCCCCACTGCCCACTCGGATGATTTGCTTCATTGGCAGCACTCTAGGCAACCTGAATCCGCAAGAATGTGACGTATTCTTCTCACAGGTTACTCAAGCATCGCAGACTGGTGAATATTTTCTGTTAGGCATCGACCTACAAAAGCCAAAGGAACTGCTAGAAGCGGCTTATAACGACAGCCAAGGTGTCACCGCTGCCTTTAATTTGAATATGCTCAGCCATTTAAACCAGCAATTTGACGGAAACTTTGACCTGACTCAATTTGAACACTGGTCTTTTTATAACGAATCGCTGCAACAAATCGAAATGCACTTGCGCAGCCTGAAGGCGCAAACTGTTGAATTGCGAGATTTAGGAGTGGCGATCGCCTTTCAATCAGGAGAAACTATCCTCAGTGAAATTTCACGTAAGTTTAACCTCGCTCAAATTCAGCAAGAGCTTGAGTCCAAAGGACTTCAGCCTATCCAAACTTGGACTGATCCAAATCAATGGTTTGGACTGTTGCTTTGCCAGCGATGTAATTCTTAATTATCTCCAGTCCGGATTGTTTGACATTTATCTAGTTAGTTGACATCAATAGGTTACGGAGTTGCATTTTCCCTTGTATGGCAATCCTAAATAAGCCTTGAAAGGCATTCATTGGAGTAGGTTGCTGATTTGCAAACTACTCATATACAGACGATTTAGGGTTGGCATATATAGCTTTGATAAAGGTGACAAAAGCTAATTCCCATGAGGACTGTAGCGATACTTTAACGGTGCAAGTATGTTGCTTGATGCAATTCAAGCAACACAGATGAAAGCAGAATAATTGCTTTCGATATGGGTACTTTAACAGTACAAGTATGTTGCTTGATGCAATTCAAGCAACACAGATGAAAGCAAAAAATAGTTGCTTTCAACAGTCCGTCCTGAAAATCTTTGAGGTGTTTGTTATGTCTAGTGTTGCAATTCCTGCTGTCAATCAACTGCGTACCGAGCTAGGTGACTTTAGCAGCATCATTTGTTTTAGAGCAATCGTGACTGGGACTGAAGATGCGCTCGGTGAAAAGGCAGCAGCGATCGCTCTGATTGCTGCGGGTCGTCAGCGAGGCAAGCAACTTGCAGAACAGCTTGGTTTGACAGGAGTGGGAATTAACTCTGAGAAAATTGTTTCGCTGCTTCAGGCAGCATTGGGCAAGGACGGCACGCGGCTCTGCATTATTGATAACGTTGTCGCAGATGGAGAAAAAATCCTGGTTTACTGTCGGGAAACCATTTGCTCGGCAGGTGAACTTCAAGGCTCTGACCGTAAGCTAACCTTCACACTAGGAGCGATTCAGGGTGTGATGGAGCAAGTCACAGGACAGCGGTTGCGGGGCAAGCAGGTGGAATCGGTTCTGCGTGGCGGTTCCTTTGATGTCATCGAGCTTGAAGTGCTCGGCTAATTACCTCATTGAGTTGACTCTACCAAGTTAATAAATACCAGTTTGAAAGCTCCAGCTTCCACTTATATGAAGCTGGAGCTTCTCATACCAAATCCGTCTATAGAGTAGCAGTAGCGGTAGGGGCGAAGCATTCGGTTACAATCCTTGCCACTAAAGCACAATTCTTTTGCTGAATGCTTCGCCCGTACACCAAATAGTGCTTCTTTACGAAACGGATTCCGTGTCATACACAGTTCTCAAATTCTGGAGAACCCCAAAAAACCTTCTACCTTTTCGGCAAAAATGTGGGTTCAAGGGGACTGTATATCTAGCGATCGCACCAAAAATGCCCAGCGATCGGAGATCTCCTCAATCACTTTAGCCGTCGGCTTTCCGGCTCCGTGCCCTGCTTTAGTCTCAATCCGGATCAACACCGGATTATTTCCTACATGAGCTTCCTGCAATGCGGCCGCAAACTTAAAGCTGTGGGCAGGCACTACCCGATCGTCATGATCAGCCGTTGTGATCAGAGTTGCAGGATAACCCGTTTCAGGTTTCAGATTGTGCAATGGAGAATAGGCGTAGAGTGCCTGAAATTCTTCTAAGTTTTCTGGTGAACCGTAGTCAGAGCACCAGGCCCAACCGATAGTGAACTTGTGGAAACGCAGCATATCCATTACACCCACCGCGGGTAAAGCCGCTCCAAATAAATCGGGTCGCTGGGTCATGCAGGCTCCGACCAGTAATCCGCCGTTGCTGCCTCCGGCGATCGCCAGCTTCTTCGGTGATGTATATTGATGCTCAATCAGCCACTCCGCTGCTGCAATGAAATCATCAAATACATTTTGCTTATTTAGCTTTGTACCCGCCTGATGCCACTCCTCACCATACTCACCACCGCCGCGCAAATTTGGCACTGCAAACACACCACCCAACTCTAACCAGACAATATTGCTGGGCGAAAAGGATGGCGTGAGTGAGATGTTGAACCCTCCGTATCCATACAGGTAAGTAGGGTTATTCCCATTCAGTTCTAATCCCTTTTTGTGAGTGATGAACATCGGTACTCGTGTACCGTCCTTACTGGCATAAAACACCTGCTTTGTCTCATACTCATCAGGATTGAAATCTACCGTTGGTTGCCGAAACACACTACTTTCTCCACTCACCATGTCATAACGATAAATAGTTGTTGGTGTAGTGAAACTGGTGAAACTGTAGAATGTTTCTGTATCATGGCGCTTACCGCCAAAACCTCCTGCCGAGCCGATTCCCGGCAGCTCAACCTCTCGTATAAACGTTCCGTTCAAGTCAAATAGTTTTACCTGGGTGTAGGCATCTTTGAGGTAGAAAGCGACAAACTGGTGATTCAGGATATTCACACCCATCAGTGTCTCATCCGCTTGGGGAATCACCTCTTGCCAATTTTCTCGCGCTGGATTGGCAATATCAATCGCAATTACTCGACTGCGTGGCGCATCCAGATCAGTCTCAAACCAGAACACCGTGCCCTCACTGTCAATCAGGCTAAACTTTGCCTCAAAGGAGTTAATTAACTCAACTACAGGGGCTTCTGGATTTCTCAGATCCTTCCAAAACACTAGATTCCTAGGGTCTGTTCCTTGACTCACCGAAATTACTAGATAATTGCCATCTTCAGTGACTTCGCCACCAAACATCCAATTCTTTTCGTCAGGGCGCTCATAAATCAGGACATCTTCGGCTTGAGACGTACCGAGTTGGTGAAAGTAAAGCTTCTGATAATAGTTAATGTCTTCTAATTTTGTTGCTTCATTTGGTTCGTCATAGCGCGAGTAGAAAAAGCCCTTGCCATCAAGTGTCCAGTCTGCGCCCGAAAACTTAATCCACTTTAGATGGTCAGGCAAGTCCTCACCCGTTTCTACATCTCGTACTTTCCACTCCTGCCAGTCGGAACCAGATGTAGATAGCCCATACGCCATCAGTTTGGCATCTTCACTAATTGCCAATCCCGAGAGTGCCACCGTGCCATCTTCAGAAAGCGTATTAGGATCAAGCAAAACTCTCGGTTCTGCATCTAGTTCGGGCAATGTGTAAAGAACGCTCTGATTCTGCAAACCATCATTCTTAAAGTAGAAATAACGGTTTTCCCGCTTAAACGGAATGCCGTATTTCTCGTAGTTCCAAAGCTGGGTCAACCGCTGTTTCAGGCTTTCACGGGCAGGAATATCATTCAGGTAGGTAAACGTCACCTGGTTCTGCGCTTCGATCCACTGACGGCTCTCGTCTGAATCGGGATCTTCTAACCAACGGTAAGGGTCACCGACCTGAACGCCATGATAATCATCCACCTGATCGACTTTAGGACTGGGGGGATAAACTAGGGACTTGTCGGCTTGATTGACATCAGCTTGCATATCGGCTTGAGACATTGCGAAGAACTTTGAACGACTTCCTTCAATGTATCGGAACCCTAATTTTTTGGAAGATTAGGGTTAATCCATCAACCCAGAAAAGCTTTTGAGACAGGCAGTTAAAACATCTCGGTTCAGGGCATTGTACTTGGTTTGTCCGTCTCGACGGGTTGTGATCAATCCAGCTTCTGCCAGTGTTCTAGAGTGGTGACAAAACAAGGCGAGGCTGATGTTAAGTTGCTGGGCAATTTCAGAGCCGCTTAGCTCATTCTCGCGAACCAGTAGCTCTACGATACGCAAACGGGTGGGGTCAGACAACGCCGCAAAAATTTTGGCGCGACAGTCATTTTCAGTTTTCTCAAGCAGCGGTGACACAGGTGACGGTTGATTGTCCATGTTTAGATACAGGCAGCAGAATAAATTGGGTTTTCAAATAAAACTCGAACAGGCTTATTGAAGCACTTAAACAACCACTTGACTATTGAGTTACTTTTCAATATTATCGTAGTTAAGCGGTTGTTTAACCACTTAACTAGTCCGCTTCATGGGCTAAAGGAGATTAGCATTATGTCCAGTACATCTCAGACAAAGACTTCTTCAGAGGCTTCCAGTTCATCTCGATACATTACGCTAACGGAAGACAACTTCCAGGCGGAAGTCCTCGACAGTTCGTTACCGGTGCTAGTTGATTTTTGGGCTGCCTGGTGTGGTCCCTGTCGTATGATCACCCCCATCGTCGAAGAGTTAGCTGCTGATTTTGCAGGTCAAGCCAAGATCGCTAAGCTCAACATTGATGACTATAGTCACATTGCGAGTCGCTATCAGATTAGTGCTGTCCCGACGCTACTGCTGTTTCAATCGGGGAAAGTTGTTGATCAGGTGGTGGGTGTAGCACCCAAGCGAGTCTTTGCTGCAAAGCTAGAAGCTTTGATAGAAGCAGCTCACTCAGAGCAGGCAGCTTGAGCTAGCTGAGACCAACGGCAAACAACGGCAAAAGAGTGAATGCCTAAGTTCCGATCCCCATTCTTGTTTAAAGGAGATAAATTTGTGAGTTCTAATGTTCATTTGCTTTCGCCAGTTAAAGTTGGCGCGTATGAACTGCCCAACCGGATTGTAATGGCTCCGCTGACTCGCAACCGTGCTAGTGCAGGGAAGGTGCCTCAATCTTTGAACGCAACTTACTATGCACAACGTTCATCGGCAGGGCTAATCATCAGTGAGGCAACGCAGATTTCTCCTCAAGGTGTAGGCTATCCGGCGACTCCAGGCATTCACTCTCAAGAGCAGGTTGAAGGCTGGAAGCTGGTGACGGATGCGGTACATGAGCGGGGCGGCAAAATTTTTCTCCAGCTTTGGCATGTCGGACGGATCTCTCACCCGTCGTTACAGCCTGATGGAGCGCTCCCAGTTGCACCTTCGGCGATCGCCCCTGCTGGTGAAGCTTCAACCTATGAAGGACAAAAGCCATTTGTCACCCCACGCGCTCTAGAAATCACAGAGATTCCTGGGATTGTTGAAGATTACCGTCGGGCTGCCCAAAATGCGCTAGACGCTGGGTTTGACGGTGTGGAGATTCACGGTGCCAATGGCTATCTGCTCGATCAGTTTCTACAGGACGGAGCAAATCAGCGCACAGATGAGTATGGCGGTTCAGTTGAGAATCGCAGCCGCTTTCTGTTGGAGGTGACGGAGGCCGTGACAGGCGTGTGGGGAGGCGATCGCGTCGGTGTTCGGCTTTCTCCCAGCGGCACCTTCAACGATATGCAAGATTCTGATCCACAGACACTGTTTGATTACGTGATCGGAGCGTTAAACCGCTTTGGGCTTGCCTATCTGCACCTTGTGGAGCCACGGGTTCCGGGCATGAGTCTAGAGGAACCGAACCGCCCAGACTTACCCTCTAGCCATTTCCGCTCAATTTTTAATGGCACGATTATCTCAGCGGGGGGGCATGACCGCGACTCAGGTAATGCTCTGTTGGCAGAAGGGTCAGCCGACCTGATTGCCTACGGCAGACTCTACATCGCCAATCCAGATTTGCCAGAGCGATTTGCTGCTAACGCTTCGCTGAATACGCCCGATCGCTCAACTTTCTATGGTGGCACTGAGCAGGGATATATTGACTATCCTACGCTTGAGCTACAAAGTGCTTAGGTTGTTTGAGGAGTAGGAGCTAGAGGTTAGTTCAAATACCTCTTATTCTGATCTCCAGGTGAGACTGGAGACGAGAATAAATGCTCTAAAAAACTGAGAGCGTTACATCCTTGGATGTAACGCTCTCGGCTTTTTGGGACTGCTGTGAGGATCTATGGGTCAGTGCGTAGCGTTTGAGCTTGCATGAGTGTCGTCATTTGCTCCAAACCACGCTGGATGCGACGAGTCACGGTCATAGGGCTGATTCCAATTCTTTCAGCCACTTCCTTGCGTGAAAGTCCACTGAAGAAGACAAACTCAATTGCGGCTCTAGTTTTGTCTTCTAGCTGGCTCAAGGCAAGTTGAAGCTGTTGGCGGTCTTCTTCTAAAACCTGAAGGTTTTGATATTGAGGATCTGTCAAAGAATCGCCCAATGTCATTGAGGAATCGGTTTGTTGAGACACCGTTGCGTCGAGGCTGAGGGGTGAACGGTTTTGAGTGGCCAGCTTAACTTCACGCCATTCGTTCAAGGAAATTCCTAGTTGCTCAGCAACCGCTGCATCAGAGGGTTGATGTCCGAGCGATTGGGTAAGCTGGGCGCGAATCCGCTGTCCTTCTTTTTGCAAATCTTGCCAACGACGGGGAATCTTGATGGAACTGCTGCGATCGCGCAAAAAGTGCAGCATTTCACCCCGAATGTAAGGGACGGCAAAGGAGCTAAAGGCATATCCTTGGCTGGGGTTAAACCGCTCAACGGCGCGAATTAATCCGAGATAACCAATCTGTTCCAAATCTTCGTAAGGTTCACAGCACTGGCGGCTAATTCGATGGGCGATTTTGCGGACTAGTCCTGCGTTAAGACGCACAAGTTTGTTGCGAAGGGCGACGGTGGGATTGTGCTGGTAGGACATCAGCAATTCCACATTATCGGAGCGGAGAGAAGATTCAGTAGCCACCATCGGATAAGACCTCACGTCAGACTTAGGCTTATTCTCTCGGTGGAACCCTTAGCAAACCATCGTTAATTTACGGGTGTTTGAACAGCGCTCCTGAAAGGTCTCAGCAAAACTACGGATTGCTGAAACGGTTTGCTTCAAATCGCTCAGGTTCAGCCTTACTCTGTTTCGACCAAACAAGGTAAAGAGAGGCAATCCCGACGGGGTTGCGCTCTCTTTACCCCAATTTTTGTACCCCAATTTTTTGGGTAGGGATCACTATAATCAGGACATGTTAGAACTTCACTGTCACACGACGTATTCTGATGGCACACTAACTCCGGGCGAATTGGTTGAAGCAGCGATCGCCGCTGGAGTCAAAGCACTCGCTATTACTGACCACGACACGGTCTCAGGGTGGAATGAGGCTTTTGCAGCGGCAGGGCAGCGTTTAGAAATCGTTCCTGGTGTGGAATTGAGTACGGTTCATAATGGGCGATCGCTACACATTCTGGGGTTTTACCCAGATGCCGCTAAATTGAGTGAGCCGCTGTCCCTTCGGCTGGAGGGACGCAAAAGGCGTGCCAAACAAATGGCAGCAAACTTGGCAGAGATGGACTATCCAATTGAGCTACCAAACCTGGGGGAGGGCATGGCTCCGGGTCGTCCTCACCTGGCGACTGCATTGGTCAGGGCTGGCTATGTACACTCCGCAAGGGAAGCTTTTGATCGCTTTTTGGGAGATGGCTGTCCTGCCTACGTTCACTACGAAAAGTTTTCAATTGTCGAAGGAATTGAGCTGCTGCGCTCATCAGGGGCAGTACCCGTTTGGGCGCACCCCTATCTGTTTCGCGGCGGTGATGTGGAAGTGGTGCTGCAAGAACTTATTGCTGCGGGGTTGATGGGAGTTGAAGTTTATCACCCCAGTCATACCCCTTCTGAGACAAAAAAATTAGAAACATTTTGTGCTCAGCATGGACTGCTGATGACAGGTGGGAGCGATTACCACGGCCCTATTCCTGGTATAAAAGACAAACACAGCAGTACGTTAAACTTGCTGAACTTGCCGCTCAACCTGCTTGAACCCGTGAAGCAAGCGTCTGAAAGGTTGAGGGCTCGAGCCGGAATCCGCTTTGTAAAAAGACAATATCTTGGATAGGGCGAAGCATTCGGGCACAAACTCTGCAACTCAATCACAATCCCTCTGCCGAATGCTTCGCCCCTATTGCACCGCTATATTTTGCGGAGAAAAAGGACAATTTTTCAGGAGCTTCCGGATCGACCCCATGTAATTAGTAGAAGGGTATGGTAGATGCACCCTGATTAAAACCCTGGAGTTAACCCTCTGGGGTTTTTCTTTTTCCAGTGGATCTCTCGTGTAAATTCCTTTTGGACATCTAATGATTCTTAGATTTGGGGTTTGCTGATGCCGAGGATGCATCTTCTGAAACGACATCGGGGAGCGATCGCTTCAAACCGTAAAGCCAGATCAAACCTGCTAATCCTATTGTGATTCCAACCAGGCTGACGATTTGGGCAATTCTTAACGGCCCAAGCATGAGGCTATCCATTCGCAGTCCTTCGATCCAAAATCGCCCCAGACTATAGCAAACCCAGTACACCAAAAATAGCGTTCCCGTTTTGAGTTTTGTTGGACTCTTTAGCCCCCTAAAGAAGAGGAACATCAGAATCGCAAACACTCCCAGATTCCACAGTGATTCGTAAAGAAACGTGGGGTGGAAGTATTCTGCTGTGGTGTAGTCAGGAGGGCGTTGAGCTGGGGGAATGTAGAGCTTCCACGGTAAATCTGTGGAACGACCAAAGGCTTCTGAGTTGAAGAAGTTGCCCCAGCGTCCGATCGCCTGTCCCAAAATTAGCGAGGGGGACACCAGGTCAGCCAACTGCCAGAAAGACACTTTATTCAAACGAGCAAAAATTAGAGACGCGACAATGCCGCCCAAAACTGCACCATGAATGGCAATCCCGCCTTTCCAGATAGCTATGATGTCTGCTGGGTTTTGAGCATATTCCTGCCATTGAAACAGCACGTAGTATAGCCGCGCACAGGGAATCGCAGCCAGTACCAGCCAGATTGCTAAATCTCCTAACAGGTCAGGATTCACATTTCGACGTTTTGCCAGATAGGTTGATAGGCTAACACCAAGCAGGACGGCGGTTGCAATGAGCAGTCCATACCAGCGAATAGTAATTGGGCCCCATTCCAGGAGAATTGGGCCGGGCGAGGCAAATTTGGCAATGAGGGGTAGCGTGTGCAGCAACATGGGTATTGTGGGACTGAATAAAAGCTGGGTTGTAACCTTGGTGAGGTTAGACAGTACCACTAACCATAATGCCTGAGTTGGGTGAATGCGGTTGAAAATGGCGCGATCGCCTCCACGTTAAGATGGAGATCCTCCTCATTCCAGGGCTGTTTATGTCTGCTGTCGATTCTATTGACCCCGTTCAATCTGCTGAGGGCGATCGCCTCAATCCTGCTCAAGCGGCGAGTCCTATCCCTCCTCTGTTGGGGGCTTCTTTAGCGGAGCTAACTGATTGGGTACAACAGCAGCAGCAGCCCGCCTATCGAGGAAAGCAGTTGCACCAGTGGCTGTATCAACAGGGGGGGCGATCGCTGGCAGATATTTCGGTGTTTCCAAAGCAGTGGCGGGCAAATTTGACGGACGTTCCTGTGGGTCGATCGACGCTGCATTATCGGTCAGAAGCGCCAGACGGCACGGTCAAGTTTCTGCTGCGTTTAGCTGATGGACAAATTATTGAGACTGTGGGGATTCCTACCGACAAGCGGCTGACGGTGTGTGTGTCGTCGCAGGTGGGCTGTCCAATGGCTTGCGATTTTTGTGCGACGGGTAAGGGCGGCTTTACGCGCAACTTGGGGCGGCACGAAATTGTTGATCAGGTGTTGACTGTGCAAGAAGATTTTCAGCGGCGGGTCAGTAATATTGTGTTTATGGGCATGGGAGAGCCGCTGTTAAATACAGACAGCGTGCTGGCGAGCGTGCGATCGCTCAATGAAGATGTGGGAATTGGGCAGCGATCGATCACCATTTCTACGGTTGGCATTCCCGGACACATTCGCCGTTTGGCACAGCATCAGCTTCAGGTGACGCTAGCAGTAAGTTTGCACGCCTCTAATCAGGCTTTACGAGAACAGCTGATTCCCAGCGCTCATCATTATCCCTTGACAGCGCTTTTGGAAGAATGCCGCGAATATGTACAGATTACGGGTCGTCGCGTCTCCTTTGAATACATTCTGCTGGGTGGATTGAACGATTGCCCCGAACATGCCAATCAATTGACTGAACATCTGCGGGGCTTCCAGAGTCACGTCAACCTGATTCCCTACAACCCGATTCAAGAAGTCGATTATCAGCGTCCTGATTCAAAGCGTATTCAAACTTTTGTGGAAGCGCTAAAAGCCAAACATATTGCGGTCAGTGTCCGACAGTCTAGAGGCTTGGCGGCTGATGCGGCTTGTGGTCAGCTACGAGCTTCTAAGGTGGGGGCGATCGCCTAACAACCGGGATACTGTACCAATTTTATTTTTGTCTGTGACAGATGCTTCGGCATAAAAAACATGAGGGCTAGAAGTTCAACTTCTAGCCCTCACAGTGGACGCTTAAAATCTTCAAGTTCAGCTTGCCCAAAAAAACAAACTGAACTCTCAGCCAATCAGGCTGGAATGCCCGGAGCATAAGCCTCAATCACATTACCCGTTTCCGAACACATGACCATCAGGTAATCGCAAGCAGGACACTGTGTCCGAGTAAGCTGGTTAGCGGTGAGGTGATGTCGCTCGGCTGGGCTACCACAATTCGGGCAGCGAACGGCTTGAATTGTAGGTATTTTCTGTATCGTTTGCATCTTAAAACCCTCTCGACTCAGCTAATTTTCGAAAAAAAGTAAATCTTGAACAAACCTAGAGCTTTAGAGTAAAAAGTAAGGTTTCTCTTACTCCTTCGATCGAAAAATGTATCTAGATTAACTAACTTAAAGATAGTTAATAAGCAGAAAAAATTTCCAACATTTAATTTTATTATGTCAGCATTTAATAAAAGTTGCAACGTAAATCTAACCTGGGATCATAAGCCTAAAGCGTGATCCCCGCTACATCCAGGAATTGAAACTCGGTTATGGTTGGCTTTTTCCAGCCACTAAACTGAGAGCAAAGCAGAAAAACAATGGAGCCAGAATGACTATTTCCTGGGTATGAGACTGCAATATTTTTCATAGCTTTACAGTTTCTTCAAAGATCTTTAACCAAGTCTCCAAATTTCCACTGTTTGGAGAGAAATTTGTGAGGCTTCTATCTAATTTCGGTATACTCCTTATCTTTATTTCTTAAGATTTGATTAATTATTTCTTCGGTTAGATGGCAGCAAAAAGAGTAGGCAAAATTCAGCTACATTCATTCTTGGAAGGTAGCTTTGAGTACTTAAAACAATGTCCTAGAAAGATATTTCCCCTCAGAAGAGAAGTTTTGAAAGGAGCAAATGCTCTTGTAGGGCATGACCTTGGGGCAAAAAGTTGAAAGTGCCACGAGTTCTGTATGGGTGCACTACTGAGCTTTTCCCAGATGCTCTCCACTGCGTCTATAGCAATTCTCAATTGCACGTCATACAGCAGTGGCACGGTGCGCCACTGCTGTATGACGTACTTTGTATTCCACTCAAGACTTAGGCTTTTGCTACCTGATAGACAAAGTTTAGGGTTGCCCAGTTGTTGCAATTCAAGGTGTAGGTGTCAGGCGGTACGTCTGTCCTACTGTTGGCGACCAGGCCAGCTTGATTCAAGTCTCGTAAGGTTGCTTGGGCAACTTCTAGCGGATTTGCCAGGGTGCTGACCCGTCTGGCATCTCCCTTAGAGCGCATAGAAATTTCCAAGGCAGAGTAGGTGTGGGTGAGTGGGGTATGGCTGAAGATCACGTAATTTTCGACTACGCCAGGTGGTCCTTGTAGTGTCCAGTCAGACGGCGTGGATTGGGGAATGAGCAAGATTTCTCCCGGTGAGAGCAGACTATCGGCGGGAGCAGCCTCGAAATCAAGACTATTTTCAGATGTGGGTGTAGGAAAGAGGGCGATGGCATTCCCACTGCTATCTAAACCTAAAAGAATGAAATAGACAGGGCGATCGCTATAGTTACACAGCCGATACTGAAGGCGGCTATTAATCGGTAAGGTAGGCAATTTGCCATCGCCTACAAACAGTCCGGCTAATCGACTGGCAGGGGCAGCCCAGGGAGCGCGAGGCGTTTCCTGCTGCATCACAATCCGTTCTTGAGGGGCAGTCATTTCCAGCGTTGCCCGCACACCCAGACGAGATGATTCTGCGTTACTGGTCAGGCGAAGTAGCTTTGCCGCCAAAAGAGTGTGAAGTTGGGGGGTAATGCGGTTTACCGCAGTTTTGACGGCTTCTTCTTCCTTGGACAGCGTGTTTAGGAGAGCAGACCGCCCCAGGTGAAATAAACCATAACTGCTTTTAGGAGCAGGTAAATCACCATTCACTGGCTGTCTTGGCTCCAAGTCTCCTGCTTCAAGCGAGGATGCGGTCAACGATGCAGCCAGGGTTGGAGCACCTAATTGAGTTTTGCCAAAAACATAATCTGCAGATTGCTCACCAGCGGCGATCGCCGTCACCCTGGGGATTGTCGCAAAAGCGCTTGTCGCATCTACCCGCTCAATTCGCTCCAGGCTAGAATCTAGCGCCACAGTCAAATTGATATTGCGTGGCAAAACTCGCACCGATTCCTGGACTAGCTGCCCCACTTGCAGCGGCATGGTGCTAGAAGCAGCAGAAATTCTTGCTCTAACTGATATACCTTCACGGCTGCGAATCTGAAGTAGTTGCTTGTCTGCCGATGAGGTCGTTTCAACGTCCGCAACAACAGACTCAAGCAGCTGAATCTTTTCACTGGGCTGAGCATTCGACGGAACTAGTGACAAGAGTGAATTTTGTCCGTAATTTTCTAGTACCGCTGCGGGAAGTCCAGCCAGCCACAGCCGGACTGTTTTACCGTCTTCCTCGATTGCCGTAACCACACCATCAGCAGTCGTTGTAGCATCAGACTTAAGGTAGTAAGGCGATAGGGATGGATTCTGGCTCTTTTGCCCCAAGACATACGGCTGTTGTTCTTTGCCGACCAGTTGCTCGACAGATCCAGCGGTGAGTCCCAGAGTGAGCTGGAGTGTACTGGCAGGTGTTGCGCCCCAGAGGTGCTGCGTCAGCGCATAGGTAAACAATCCGGCGCTAAATCCATTCCATTGTCCTTCTGCTGCAACTTGATTTGGTCCCGTTGCCATTAAGACAATGCCGGGCAACTGACCCGTTCGCCATTGGGACTGGCTTTGTTCTTGGGAAATTCTCACCCGACCGCGCAACTGTGCCTGAAATTCCAGTTCCGCTGGGGCAAGCCAACCGTTAGGCGTAGTGGGACGAGAGCGAACCCGCAGGTTGCCCTGGATAGCTCGATTGGGGTCAGCATAGCTAGTGTCTAGCACCGCAGTGACTTGCTCAGTGGAGAGCGATCGCAGTAGTAACCCTAGTGTCTCCTCCGGCAAATCATTAATATATGGACTTTCCTCAGTAGGCAAAACGCCATCAACTGGCACCAAGCTATTTTGAACCAGTTCACCATTCTCTCCCAGCTTGATCTGACTGCCAAACCCGCTGAAGTGAAAAAGCACCACATCACCAGGTCGAGCTTGCTCTGTCAAATGCGTGAGAAAAGCAGCTTCGATCACTTCACGGGTTACCTGCTGGTCGGTCAGCGTCAGAATGTCACTGGGCTGAAAGCCAAAGCGGTGAATCAGCAGTTCTCGCTGAAGCTGAACATCCGTGATGCAACCATTTAGGGCATAGGTGGAGCGATCGGAAACTTGCTCAGGATATTGGTTAATGCCAACCAACAGTGCCAACTTGCGATTCGTTGGCTGAGCGAGTGCCTGTTGGTATCGGTCTGTCACTAGAGACAATGCCGCCTCACTGCTCCCCAGGGCAAACAGTGTTAAACCAGCTTGCTGTAAGAAAGCTCGACGCTTTAGTCCCACTGAATCCTCTACGCTGCTAAACTTCTGCGTTGCTAACCCGACGAATGACTAAACTTCTGCCGCAACCTTCATTGCCCGTGCCAGCTCTGCTGCAACTTCAGGGCGAGAAAACTCAGGGGGTGGTAACTCACCTTGACGCAGCAGTTGACGAACCTTTGTTCCAGACAAATGAATTCGTTCTTCGGGCGTACTGGGGCTAGTTTTTGTCGTCGCCATTGACTGGGTACGAGTGCAGTAAAAGGCGTGTTCAAACTTCATCGGACTGATCCCCAACGCGGTGGGATCAAATTCGTCGAAGATGTATTGAGCATCGTAAGTGCCGTAATAATCACCTACTCCAGCATGATCCCGACCGACGATAAAGTGAGTGCAGCCATAGTTTTTCCGCACTAAAGCGTGAAAAATCGCTTCCCTGGGGCCAGCGTACCGCATTGCGGCTGGGTTAATTGCCAGAATTACGCGATCCTGGGGGAAATAGTATTTCAGCATAATTTCGTAGCAACGCATCCGCACGTCAGCCGGAATATCGTCACTCTTGGTAGCCCCAACCAATGGGTGGAGAAATAGTCCATCCACAGTTTCTAAAGCGCATTTTTGAATGTACTCATGGGCACGGTGAATTGGGTTGCGCGTTTGGAATCCGACAATGGTTTTCCAGCCTTTTTCACGAAATAGCGATCGCGAGTCAACCGGATCGACCTGATAGGTAGGAAAGAAAGGATGGGGATCACGCTGCAACAGCCAAACTGCACCTGCCAAATTGATTGGTCCTTGCTCATAGACCACTTTCACACCCGGATGCGCTTCGTCGTCTGTTTTATAAACGTTGACGGCTTCCTTGACCTTGTCGTAACGATATTTTTGCTCTAGCTCCAGGATGCCGACAAACTCACCATTGGGATCATCCAGGCGAATTTTGCTGCCTTCTTTGAGGGGTTCTGCGATCGCCTCCGTCACCGAGAGCGTAACCGGAATTGACCAGGGCAAACCATTAGCCAGGTGCATTGTCGTGACGACGGCTTCATAGTCTGACGAATTCATAAATCCGGTCAAAGGGCTGAACCCACCGATCGCAATCATCACCAGATCAGACGTGGTGCGTTCGTCTAGCTGCACTCTAAGTAAAGCATCTGCCTCTGCTAAAAATTGTTGGCGTTGCTCTGGAGTCGCCACCCGATTAATCAGATGCCCGCCGTGCGGGGCGATGTTGTCTACGTGCTGAGTCATTGAAGTCGAGGTAAAGAGGTTAGCAGCATGTGATCAGGCTGAGCAAGCAGCACTGATCCCGGTTCAGTTCAAAACCAACCCCTATCGTACTGTGCTGTGGGGTTCGATTAACCCACCGCCAAGCAACAGATCGCCGCGATACCAGACGGCTGCCTGCCCGGGGGTAATGCTGAACTGAGGTTCGTCAAAAATCACCTTGACGCGAGTAGCGCCGTTCTCTGACGATTCCAGCGGAATGATGGTGGCAGGAACGGCTGCTGATCGGTAGCGTACCTGAACTTCAGCCTGAATCGGTGTGTCTGGCGCTGCAATGGATACCCAATTCACCTGTTGAACGGTGCATTCAGTTTGGTGAGTGCTGTCGCGATCGCCCACAATCACCTGATTGCGTCCTGCATCAATACCGATGACATAAAGAGGTTGTGCTGCTGCGATCCCCAGCCCCTTGCGCTGCCCGATCGTGTAGTGATGAATACCATCGTGCTGCCCCAGCACCCGTCCTGACTGGTCAACGATGTCTCCCTTTTGGGGTGCCAGGTACTTATCGAGAAAAGTTTGCATTGAGCCGTGAGCCTCGATCAGGCAAAGATCCTGGCTTTCGGGCTTGTCTGCTGTGTGTAGCCCAAACTCAGCCGCTAGTCTGCGGGTTTCTACCTTCGTCTGCTCTCCTAGAGGAAACTGGGAATGAGCCAGTAGATCCTGCGTCAAATCGTAGAGGAAGTAGGACTGATCTTTACTGCGATCGACAGCGCGGCGAAGCTGGTGGCGATCGCTCAGGGAATCATAGCTAATCCGAGCATAATGTCCCGTCGCGATCTGGTCGATCCCCAATTCGTCCTGGGCATAGCGCAACATTGGACCGAACTTCACTGCCTTGTTGCACTGAGAGCAGGGCAACGGCGTAATCCCAGCACCGTAACCGCTGACCAGATAATCTACGATATTGGACTGGAAAACATCCCGACTGTCCACGATGTGGTGCGGAATTTCTAACTGCTCACAAAGCTGAGCCGCATCTACCATGCCTTCAGAGCAGCACTGTCCTTTCCCTTTCATGAGCCAAAGGGTCAGCCCAATGACTTCATAGCCTTGACGATGAAGTGTTGCGGCCGCAACTGAACTGTCAACTCCACCCGATAGCCCAACTACAACTTTGTCCATGAACTGATGAGGTGACTTTAACTTTAAAAATCCTATTTTCTGGGTTTTTGCTGGGTTAGGTCTGTTTAACACTGAGCATACTTTCCCTTACTTAGGCTAACATTTAGCGACAAAACCGTTTGGCAATGGGTTAAATGAACTCCTTGGGGCAAGGAAATGATCGTTACAAAGCTTTCCTATAGCAGGTCTGGAAGTCCTCAAATATTTCTCAAATCCTATAAAAATCTTTAGATTTCTTCATTTTTAGAAGAATTATTTATCCTCTAAGTATCTCATTTGCAAGAATATAGGGATTGTCTACTGATGTCCCTTGATCTAGCCAGCACCAGGGAATAAACTGGATAACCTCCAAACGAGCCAATTCTCTGCACCTATTTCAGAAGTGCCTCGTCCACAACGTCACCACAACTTTGATTGAGCCCTGTAGTCGGTGGCTCAACCCTACGCCTGCTGAGAGTAGTTTTTGATGGACTTGGAGCACTTTGCTCGTAGCGGTTTGCCTGAAACCGAGAAAAATTCCCTGGTACTCGTGATTGACAGTAATGCAGATAGCTTATGGCTGGCTAGTCAAATTCTGGGCTTATGTGGTTGTTCGTCAATATCAACTACAAAAGGGTTAGAGGCATTAGAAGTCGTTCAGCAAAAGCAACCCAATCTCATTTTGAGTGAGCTTATGCTGACCGACATCGATGGCATTGAACTGATAAAGCAGCTGCGGCAAACAGCGATCGCCACCCCCATCATTGCGGTGACAACTCTTTGTCAATCTCCTTACGGGGAACTAGCAGTGAGGGCAGGCTGCAATGGACTGATCAAAAAACCTTACGAAGTTGAAGAGTTAGTGGCGGTCGCAGCTACTCATCTACCTCAAGTGTCTTTTCCCTTCTGATTTTAGGAATTGATGCAGGGTCGCGCACCGGCGGAGGGCTGCTGAGAACAGCGAGTAGCCCAGAAAATCCACTTTCTAAAGCCGTATCGCTGAGCAAGGCAATCACAGAGATTCCAGCGATCTCCTCAATCATGGTCTTGATTTGAGGCTTGATGGCCATGTCTATCTGCCAACGCAGCTTAACGGCAAGTTCTTTTTGCTCTGTGGCTAGCAAAAGTTGCTCGGCGTGGGTCGTAGACTTTTCCAGAATGATTGCCAGTTTTTCATCAAAAAATTGACAGGTAACTTTTTCTAGTCGATGTCCCAATTTTTCTCGATAGAGGGCCTGGATACGCTGTGCCAAGGCACGTTCTATCTGCCCCCGTGTGGGACTACTGGATGTCATCATGAGCGAGCTATCCTCCATCAGAGCCTTTGAGGTGTCTAAAATGCCACCAAAAGACGGTGACTTAAAGCAAAAACAGCACCAGAGGTGTCAGAGTTGTCCAAACGGCTCTTGCTGAATACCTGGTAAAGAAAAGTAGGTGAGACTACGGGTGCTATGTAATGGTTACGTCAGATTAGCGGTTGTATGAGCCTTAAGTCGTCTATCAGCAGATACAGCCGTTGTGGAATTAACCTAAAAACCTCTAAAAACCTCTAATGAACGCTTTACGGGTCGCTGTCGTGTTAAACTTGCTGCAAATTTTGCTACCACAAGTTAGATCGTTTGGTAAGTCCGAATTCCAAAAACACGACTCAATAGCCTTATGAAAAGGGGCGATCGCATCATGAGCAACCTCCACCACAAATCGCCTACATCTTGTCATCCTTTTAGGTTGCAACAGTCAGGGCTACTCAGCTTCATCTCAATTTCCGTGCTACTAGGAAGCGGTTGGATGATTGCTCCGGCTTGGGCAGAGCCGTTACCCAGAAACGTGTTGATGGCACAGCAGATTGTAGATGGTCTGCCACCGCCGCCGTCTGTGACTTTTGGGGAAGAAATTCCGGTCGCACCGACTCAACCCCAGCAGTATCCACAACAGTACAATGATCCGGCTCCCGCCCCAGCTAATCTAGAGCAATCTGGCTCGACTGATGCTTCAGAACGTTTTCTGGTTTACGTCAACGGAGACAGCCCGCTTTTGCTAAACCAGGTGAGACGGGTGGAATCAGGCGCATTCTTCCAAAACTATGATGGACGGCAGGTAATCCAGGCAGGCGTGTTTAACCAGACCGATAGCGCAGAACGGCGGGTTGCGGAGCTTGCTGCTCAAGGCATTGGGGCTGAGGTGGTCCGGGTTCCAGGTGTGGTGTTAGCCAATTCAAACACCCAGACAGTCGCCTCAAGGGGATCTAGCCTGCCCTCCCCTGAACTGCTGCCAGCAGCAACGTTTAACCCAGAGGCTTCTGGACAGCAGTCTAACTTTAGCGACACTGAAGTTGCTCAAGCCAATACGCCGATTCCGGATGACTCCTACTATGTTGCCATTCCGGGAGATGCGGACGACATATCCGCTATTTATGCTCAAGTGGTGCGGCTGGGTGGAAATTTAAGGCTGGCTCAAGTTGCAGAAAGTAGGCGAGAGCCTTTTGGACCTCACGTCTTGGTCGGTCCCTTTGCCAACCGCAGTGCAGCCACTCGCTGGAATCGCTACTTTAGAGACTTTGGTATGGATGCCAGAGTTTACTATAGGCGTTAGGAAGTTTTGAGTTGTGAATTGTGCTGAACGTCCTACGGCTAGAGCAAATTCAGCACTTTGCGGTCACCGCCAAGCAAATGGCAGAAATCGAGGCGCGGGTATTTGCGGCAGGGATGCCCGTGGCAGCGTTGATGGAGAAGGTGGGTGGGCTCCTTGCCCAGCGGATTCAGGCGCTCTATCCGCGATCGCAAGCTTCTCACATTGGCATTTTGGTTGGACCAGGACACAATGGTGGCGATGCGCTGGTCATTGCTCGTGAGCTTCACTTTCGGGGCTACAAAGTCACGCTCTACCAACCGCTAACCAAGCTCAAGGAATTGACTGATCACCATGCCCAATATGCTGCCAGTTTGGGCATTCCCTGCTCTGATCAGTTCACCGCTTTAGAAACCTGTGATTTGTTGATCGATGGGCTATTTGGGTATGGGCTGACCCGAACGTTAGAAGGGGCAATCGCCGATGCCATTAACCATATCAATCAGAGGACTCAGCCCATTCTCAGCATTGACCTACCTTCTGGCATTCATACCGACACCGGAGAGGCTTTAGGCACTGCGATTTGTGCCGATCGCACCTTTTGCTTGGGTTTGTGGAAACTTGCATTTCTGCAAGATCAGGCATTGAAACATATAGGAACGGCTGAGTTAATCGACATTGACCTGCCGCTTGCCGATATTCAGGCGATACTGGGCACCCCTGAGCTATATCGAATTACGGCAAGAACGGCGATCGCGCCCCTCTCGATTGCGCGATCGCCCACCACCCACAAGTACAAGCAGGGGCATTTGTTGCTGATCTGCGGTTCCCGTCAGTATATGGGTGCTGCCGTTCTAACTTCTCTGGCAGCAAGAGCCAGTGGCGTCGGGATGCTCTCCATTGCCGTGCCTGAATCGCTCAAATCTATTTTGATCGCCCAACTGCCCGATGCCTTGACGCTGGGCTGTGTCGAAGACGAATCGGGTGCGATCGCCCAACTGCCCGACGAAACCGACCTGAGCAAATATAGTGCGATCGCCTGTGGTCCGGGTCTGACCCAAAATGCTGGTTCCGTTGTAGAGCAAGTTCTCGCTAGCGATCGCCCACTCGTTTTAGACGCAGATGGATTAAACATTCTGGCAAACCAAGCCCGGATGCCCCAAATTGCTCAGCGGCAGGCACCTACAATTCTCACGCCTCACCCCGGCGAATTTAAGCGGCTTTTTCCCAATCTGGGTGAGCAACTGGGCGATCGCATTACGGCCGTTCGTTCAGCCGCCCAGCAAAGCAAGGCAGTTGTGCTGCTCAAAGGCGCACGAGTCGCGATCGCCAATTCTCAAGGTACCGTTTGGGTAAACCCTGAAAGCACTCCGGCCCTGGCCCGTGGCGGCAGTGGCGATGTTTTGACTGGCTTGCTGGGTGGTCTACTAGCACAGGCGATCGCTCATTCCACCTCAGCAGAAGCGATCGTTCAAACTGCGACTTGGTGGCACGCTCAAGCAGGCATTCAAGCTGCCCAAGAACGAACTGAATTCGGCGTTGACGCGCATACGTTAACGCAGTTTTTGATCCCGACTTTGCGATCGCACTTAGAGAGGCTCTAGAGTCTGCTTGGTCAACATTTGCTTGGTCAACGTTGAGTTTTCGTGCCCCGCTCGCACAAAAATTAACTATTTCAATCTGCTTTAGGGCATACTTCAAAAATCAGGATGCAAAAATTCAATCAGAATGCGATAAAGCGATAAGCTAATGGGTATTTTATTTTTCACCTCTACATGGAACAAAGCTTTCAACTAACGTTTGAAAACGGTCGAACGGCACAAGCAATTCACCTCCAACGAGATGCTGATTTACCAGATGCGCTCAACCAACTCGGCTTGCAAGGTCCAGGTCCCGTTTTGGTGGTAGTCGGCGGTGCGAGTAAGTTGAGTGATGCAGACCGCAGGCGAGTGCAGGCATTATTTGTAAAAGTGTTGGCTCCTCTGGCAAAGGACATGAAAGCCTTTGTGGTTGATGGTGGCACCGACGCAGGCATTATGAAACTGATGGGAGAAGCCCGCACCCAAATTAACGCCTCGTTTCCCTTGATTGGTGTTGCCCCGATTGGGTTGGCGACGTTGCCTAACGCTTCGAATGCATCCGATGAGGCCTCTCTGCTAGAGCCAAATCATACGCATTTTGCTTTAGTTCCGGGCTCTAGTTGGGGAGATGAATCTCCCTGGATTGCCAAAATTGCTTCAACCTTGGCTGACTCTCAACCTTCAATAGTCATCTTGATCAATGGGGGAGAGGTGACCTGGAAAGACGCGTCTCAAAATATTCAAGAAGGGCGACCTGTAGTTGTGATTGCGGGTAGTGGACGTACAGCAGACGTACTGGCTGCCGTTTTACGGGGTAAAGCAACCGATCAACGAGCCGAAGACCTGATATCATCTGGGCTAGTGCAAGCCATAGACTTGACAACGGACTTTAGGACATTATTCAAAAAGATTAAACAAGCCTTTCTTGCTAAGGAGTAAATTGTGGCTAAGAAAGATCCTTATCGAGAATTTTTACAAAAAGACTTTGGTGAATTGTTTGAAAATCTGGAGCTCAAGGATCGTCAAAAACACTATTTGCGATCGCGCTGGCTTGACCAAATTCTTTGGATGGAAGGACGCGCCGGACGAGCGCGTGACCTTTATTACAGGCTTCGTTTGACGACCATTATTGGTGGTGTAATCATTCCAGCGTTAGTCAGTTTAAGCAGCGTCAGTGCGGGCATCCTTAACCCCGGCAATCCAGAAACGAATCAAACCAACTCAGCTCTCTATATTCGAGATGCGATTAGCTGGTCTGCTTTTGTGCTGAGTCAGGTCGTGGCGATCAGCGCTGCAACTGAACAATTTTTTAACTATGGCGATCGCTGGCGCAACTACAGACGCAGCGTAGAATCCCTCAAAACACAGGGCTGGCAATTTTTTGAATTGAGTGGACCCTACCTGCCCTACAAAACTCACGAAGAGGCTTTTAACGTCTTTGCTAGCCAGGTCGAGCAAATTATTCAGCAAGATGTAGAAATTTACGCCACACAAATTACTCAACCTAAAGGGGTAAAAGACGAAGAAGACGAAGCAGCATCGTAAGTTAACTCAACAGCAGATACTAACGTTTGCAATCATCAGGTGTGGACTAACTAGACAGCCTAAATTAGCTGAGCGATCGCCATCAAAACTTCAGTTTTGCATTAGTAAAGAAAAACCCCGAAGAGTTAACTTCGGGGTTTTAATCAGGGTGCATCTACCATTCCTCTATACCAATTGAAGAGGGTAAATCCGGAGACTCCTTGAGATTTATTTAGTCTTTGTAAAATTATCCAGGAAGCATCGTATTTCTCGATCTGTGCTCAGCATTCCTACCTCTTGAGGTATATCAAAGTAAGTTTTCATTATCAAAAAAGAAAAACCCCGAAGAGTTAACTTCGGGGTTTTAATCAGGGTGCATCTACCATTCCTCTATACCAATTGAAGAGGGTAAATCCGGAGACTCCTTGAGATTTATCTAGTCTTTGTAAAATTATCTAGGAAGCATCGTATTTCTCGGTTTGTACTCAGCATTCCTACTTCCTGAAGCATATCAAAGTAAGTTTCCGTTATCAAAAAAGAAAAACCCCGAAGAGTTAACTTCGGGGTTTTAATCAGGGTGCATCTACCATTCCTCTATACCGATCGGGCGAGTCTGATCCGGAAGCATTTATGCAGTTTATGGTTCCTTAGAAGAAGTTCATGTTGGCTTTAAAGTAGAATTGCTGAACGACCTGGATTTGAGGACTGTAGGTTTGATGACTGTTGCTAAAGCTGTTGTGGATATCGATGAACTCAATGCACCGGATGCTCATGTGCTCACACCAGGTGTGTATATTGTCGGTGCTGGGCCGGGTGATCCAGATCTGTTAACAGTGAAAGCGCAAAAGCTGTTGGCTCGGGCAGATGTAGTTGTGTTTGCGGATTCACTGGTGCCCAGGCAAATTCTGCAAATCGTGCGTCCTGATGCGGAGGTCGTGCGGACGGCAGATAAGACGCTGGAGGAGATTTTGCCGCTGATGGTGGAACGGGTGCGATCGCACAAATCTGTCATTCGTCTCCACTCTGGTGACCCAACACTTTACGGTGCCGTTCACGAGCAAATGCAGGCGCTAGCAGCGGCAGAAATTCCGTTTGAGGTGATTCCGGGCATCAGCGCGTTTCAGGCAGCGGCGGCAAAGCTCAAGGTTGAGTTGACTGTGCCCGGACTGGTGCAAACGATCATCCTAACCCGGATTAGCGGACGCACTCAGGTGCCAGAGGCAGAGGAATTGGCATCCTTAGCCGCTCATCAAGCAAGCCTGTGTCTGTATCTCAGTGCGCGACACATTCAAGCAGCTGAAGCAAAGTTGTTGCAGCACTATCCAGCAGATACTCCAGTTGCGGTATGTTTTCGCATAGGTTGGCCAGACGAGAAAATTTGGATTGTGCCACTCGACCAGATGGCAGCTGTAACAGAGCAGGAGAAGCTGATCCGGACGACGATGTATTTAATCAGTCCGGCATTAAGAGGGGTAGATGGACAGGGGGAAGGTGTAGAAGCGCGATCGCGCCTCTATAACCCAGAGCATTCTCACCTGTTTCGTCCTTAATCCCCTAAAGTAGGGCAACAGGACCCGAAGGGGCGTTTCGCGAAACGCCCCTTCGGGTCCTTAGATCCAGCCGTGACGAGGTGGCTTTGCATCATTCAAATAGTAGTTGCCGACCGCGTGATATTTCCAGCGAGAAGGGTCGTGCAGCGTGTGGGCGCGGCCGTTACGCCAGTGGCGATCGAGATTGAGTTGCTGGAGTGTCGATTTGGTGCCGCTGACTTCAAAGAAGGCGTTGGTGATAAAGATGACGGCTTCCTCAGCCATTGCTTTCGATTCAGCAACAGCGATCGAAGTTGCAGCCGTTGTTTCTTCATTCATATCAGCAAAGGTGCGATCCATGAATTCTGCGGCTCGTCGCAAGACCGCCTCGGCTGCGTGAAGTTTCAGCTCCATTTCACCGATTTTGTGAATTAGCAGCGGGTCTTGGTAGCTGTAGTCTACGCCGCTGTCAATCCAGGGACGTGGGTTTTTGCGAACAAACTGAATCGTCTCACGCATGGCATCACGGGCAATCCCCACATCGACTGCTGCGTGCATAATTTGAGCAAACGAGCCCATGCAGGTCGGGCGTTCAAAAGCAAGATAGTGGGGTAAAACATGTTCTGCTTTGACGGGGACATTTTCAAAAATAGTGGTGCCGCTGCCTGTCCCTTTTTGCCCAAAGCAAGACCAGTCATCAATGACAGTGACTCCTTTGGTCTCTTTGAGAATGTGGGCGATCGAGGTTCTGCCTTCGCCTGCTTCTTCGTCCACACACAGTACCGGAATCCAGTGAGCAAACAGCGCTCCGGTAGAGTAGAACTTTTGACCATTAAGGACGTAATCATCACCAGAGCGGGTCAGCTTGGTTTTCAGGTCAGCTACATTCTTGGTGCCTCGCTCTGAAAAGGCGTTGCCAAAGCGCATCCCGTTAAGAATCTGGCTAAAGAAAAACTGTTTTTGGGTTTCGGTGCCATCGAGCCGCAGGGCTTCAACGGAGTAAAAATGGTTTTGCGGTAGCTGACCAAGGCTAGAATCTCCAGCCGTGAGGATGGTCAGCACTTCCATGAGCGTCACATTAGAGACGAAGGGCCCCCCATACTCCTTGGGGACGGTGATTGCTAACAAGCCACTCTGGGAAAGCTTTTCAACTTCGTTGTAGGGGAGAATTCGCTCCTGATCACGCTTGGAAGCACCGATCGCAAATTCGTCGGCAAGCTCTTGAGCAACAGCGATCGCTTCTTCATCGCTTTTAATCACACGGGTCTGCTGAGAACCATTAGTGACAAGTGACATGGATAAACCACCTTTAAGATAGAGTGAACGATCAGGAATAGAGCGATCGCCCCAGGGAAACTATTACTCAAAACTGATATTCAGGCTGATATTTAGATCTGCACTAATCAGTTAAGGCTAAAACTTACAAACTTATTCTACGGTTAGCAAAAATTGACTTGGGCAGTAGCCCGTGTACGCCACGCTGGGGACTATTCACCACCTGAGTCACCCTAAAATTGGCGGCAAGGCTGCACAGGCAATAGGCTTCCTGCGCTGAGATGTTAGCAAATGCGGCAATAAAGTTGACCATGCTCTCTAGCGCCATCTCAAAGGCGGCATCTAGCGTCTCAGCAAAGCCCGTCGTCATAATGTCGGTTGGGGTTTCTGCCATCGGTGTGGTTAGCTTCAGATCTTTGCGGACGATTAGCTCGATGCTCCCATTCATCGACGTTTCGATCGCAGTGCCGCAAACTTCCCCATCGCCTTGAGCCGAATGACCATCCCCAATCGAAAACAGCGCACCAGGCAAAAAAGTAGGCAGAAACAGCCGAGAACCTGCTTGCAGTTCAGGATTATCGATATTGCCGCCATAGGCTCCTGGTGGAATCGAGCTATAGTCTTCTGGAGTTGCCACCCCCAAGATGCCAAACATTGGCCGAATTGGGATCTGAATACCACTGCCTTCTGGATACTCTGCTACACCCTTCTCTAGATCAAGTCGAATAAACTTGAGATTGGCTTCGGTAAACCGCTCTGCTAGAGCACCCCAGCCCGGACGAATCGCATTGAACCCGACAGGCAGCCGAGGGCTAATCGCATTGAGCCTCACCTCCAGCACGTCTCCTGGCTCTGCATCATTAACAAAAATAGGGCCAGTCATTAAGTGCGGTCCGACATCAATCTTGCGTTCCGCAGGCAAGTTATGACAAATTTCTAAAAATTCGGCGTTGACAAAATCTTCAGGGGCTTGCTCATACACGTAATAGCCCGTATAGGTTTCAACATCGATGCTATCACCCGAATCAATGACCAGAGCGGGCTTAAGCTTGGGAGAAAAACCCCCTAAATGAACAGTGTCACAAGTTGCCTTTAAGACGTGGTGAACCATAACTTTGCGGCAAAGGAACGAAGAGGTGAATGAAGATGCGACAGCCTGATTCTATTGCTGAGTTAAGCGGTTTTGTCTGTTCTTAATTAACCCAAAGGCAACCTTTTAAGCTTTGTTTGAGCTTTGTCAATTGTCATTTGCTGTGAGCTATTCACTATAAGCTAACGGCAATACATAGAACGTACAAACTACAACAGGGAAACACGACCGAATCGTTAAAATCAGGGTGAATTTAGCTCACCATTGAAACTCAATTGGAGTAAACTCACAATCGAACTCAACTCACTGAATTCAACTGACTAAAATTTTGTTGGGGCTGATGCTGAGGTTTTGCTTGGTTGATCAAGGTCTTGATGTGTTCACCAATAATCTCTAGTGGTTGAACACTTTTTTGGTTGCGGCTCAGCAGCAATGCGCCTTCCACCGATGCCAAAATCAAGGTTGACCAAGTTCGGGTTTCAGCCGGATTGAAGCCAGCCATCAAAAGCCGCTGCTCGATTAGCTCAAACCAATGCATGTAGATCTGTTCGCAAACGCGGCGCAAAGATTCATGGGTTGATGAAGTTTCGATCGCCACGGTTGCGACGGGGCAACCCTTACGGAAGTCAGAATTGAGCATTCCCTCAGCCAAAAGCTGAGTAAAGGCTTGAACAGCGTCTCCAACATCTTCCTGTGAATTCAGCACAGCCTCAATCTTCTGGCTTTCTTCTGCGCCTGCCGCCTCAATAGCAGCGATCGCCAATTCCTCCTTACCTCCTGGAAAGTGGAAGTAGAGAGAGCCTTTTGGCGTGTTGCTCTCTTGGGTGATCTGGTTCAGCCCAGTGGCATGATAGCCCTGAACTTGAAGCAGTTCAGCCGTCGCGGTAATCATTCGGGTTTTGGTGTTAGTGGGTTGGTTCACGGTGAGAACAAGAAAATAATACTATAACGACTGGTCTATTAATTGGTTTGTAGCCCTGTGTACATTGAAAGAATTGTTTCAAGCTATAGACTCCAAGCTATAGACTGGTCACCATATCTTGTTGACAAGATTCTAATAGCTTTATGCCAATCAAGACAAACATTCTCTGCTAAGTTGCTCTACTTTCACGGTGATCATACAATTCATTCATAATATTAACGAATTGTTGAGATGGCACCGGATGTATTCCATGTAACAATTCCATCGTTTGCCAACTGAAAGAGACTATTTGCTGTAGCATTATTTGTACAAAAGCAACTCACACAGTCGGGTGAATATTGGGTGCCAGAGCCAAATCCTTTCCTGTCCACAGCGTTCTAAGTGAGATGCTTAGAATGTCTTTGATTCTCTACAGGGCGTAGCTACCAATCTCTGCACGGTTCAGTTCTCAATGTAACTCAGTAGTACTGCATTCCAATCTGGAAAATAAGGAGAAATGAGGTTGGGGCGATCGCTTAAGACAAGCTTAAAATAATGGACTTGTAGAAGTGAGTACGTAAAACTATGACAGGGAATTCCATCCTTT
Source organism: Oculatella sp. FACHB-28 (assembly GCF_014696015.1). Lineage (NCBI taxonomy): Bacteria > Bacillati > Cyanobacteriota > Cyanophyceae > Oculatellales > Oculatellaceae > Oculatella > Oculatella sp. FACHB-28. The sequence continues at coordinate 40,489 of NZ_JACJPJ010000077.1, forward strand.
AAGGTCTTTTAATTTAGATTTTCCTGTTAGCTGAAACTTCAGCTTTTTGAGGAGCTTTCCCATATACATTCAACTCTGAGAGGCAGAACTGAATACTTCAATGAGTTAAATTTATTAGTCGAATTGGTAGGAGAAAGCTCAGGTTCTCATAGTTTCAAATATTGGCTCAAGCAGCCAGAACAGTTAATCATTAAGAGAGGTCTGGTATGGGAATGGGCAAGAGATTGGGTAAAAAGGGTTTGAGATCAGCAGTGAGCAACGATCTATTTCATCCCATTGGTTCTCTCAACCGACGAGGATTTATTCGGAGTTGCTGTCTGGCGTCTATGGCATTCATCACTGCAAATTGTGCCTCTCAAAGAAACGGAGCTTCAGAAGGGGGCACCGAATCTCCAACAGCGAGTGAAGGCAGCGGTAGCGGCACCGTATTGCGAGTCGGTCATTTGCCTGCGGGCTGTGTGTCTCATTTGCTGCTAGCCAATCAGCGGGGCATGTTTGCTGACGCGGGGCTGAATGTTCAACTGACCCAGTTCAACGGGCCGGGCGAAAATTTGCAGGCACTGGTCGCAGGTTCTCAAGATGTGATCCACAACCCCTGGACGAATACAGTGGCCGCTTATGCCCAGGGAACTGATAGCCTCAAGATTATCTGCGGTTCGGGTAAGGGCGGAATTGAGCTAGTGGGTCGAAACGGTTCTGTAAAAAACCTGGATGAGCTGAAGCAAGCATCGGGGCAGGGTTTGAGAATTGGAACGCTGCAACTGGATACCCTAGAATTAGTGGTCTATGGGCATTTGAAGAAGCTGGGCGTAGACTATTCTGGCTATGAAATGACTTTCTTCCCCAGTATGGTGGGCATGGGTGAGGCACTGATTGAAGAAAGTGTGGATGTGTGTTCGCTAGCGCAACCCTACGCTGAAACGGTGGTGTCTCAAGCAGATGGAACTTATCTGGGCGACTCTAACGGAGCCTGGGGGCCGGAGGCTTCAGACTGTGTAATCAACTCCACTGATAGCTTCATTTCTAAAGAGCCAAACATGTTGGCTGACTATCTGGCGGTGCTGCGGCAGTCGGCAGAAGACCTGAATGCAAACTACGAAGAGGCGATCGCCGAATTAGCACCTCTCTACGGCTCAGAGGCGTCTATTCTGGCTCCCGCCCTGAAGCGTCAGGTACCTCAACCGACTATGGATGAAGCCGGAGTTGAGAGTCTTCGCAATGGCATTGGCTTCCTGGCAGATTTGGGTTACTTAGAGCCTGACCAGACCAACCTGATTGACGAGATCTTTGACGGCTCAGTTCAGGAAACTTCACTGCAAACGGCTTAATTCATGCCTCCCGCTGACTCCCCATCCACTTCCGTACCTGCCTGGGCATCTCCGGCGATCGCTCCTTTTGCGCGAGGGCGGTTGCGCCGTTTGATGCCTGGGCTATCTTTTGTGCTGGCCTGGATTATTTTGGCACTAGGTTGGGAAATTGGGGCAGCAACCGAGGTGCTCAATCCTCGAATTTTGCCGCCGCCCAGCGTGGTGATTCCTTACATTCTGCAAGGACCCGGCGCAGCAGGAATCGGGCCGCAGCAGGTGACGTATGGGGAGGCGATCGTCAAAACTCTAGCTAGAGTTTTGATTGGGCTGATTCTGGGACTGATTGCGGCCATCCCCTTAGGAACGGTGCTAGCAGTTGTCAACCCCGTGCGACAACTGATTCTGCCGATGATTCAAACGATCGCCCCGATCGCTCCAGTTGCCTGGGTGCCCGTGGCGATCGCGCTTTTAGGAATTGGCGACCAGTCCGCCATTTTTGTCGTGTTTATGGGCGTGTTTGCAGTCATGACGCTAGCAACCGCAGCGGCGATCGAAAACGTGCCGCAAGAACTGATTAAAACCGCCAGAAGCCTCGGCGCGAGAGGGCATCAGCTCTGGCTCTGGGTTGTATTGCCTGCAACAGCTCCCAGTTTGCTAACGATTGTAAGAGTCAACTTTTTTGCAGCCTGGATGGCCGTTTTGGCGGGTGAAATGGCCGGAATCAACTCTGGACTGGGAGCGCTGATCATTTTGGGGCAGCAGCAGTTCAACATGCGACTGGTAATGACGGGCATCATTACGATTGGCGTGTTGGGGTTTGCGATCGATCGCCTGATTTTGCTGATTCAGCGGCGGCTGCTCTGGTGGGAAGCCCGGAGCAAAGGCAGGACAAATGGCTGAACTTTGCTTTGAGCAAGTTTCCAAAGTGTATGCAGGGCATCCTGCTGTGGTGGATGTCGATCTCACTGTACCTTCAGGCTCATTCACTGCGCTGATTGGTCCCTCTGGCTGTGGCAAAACAACGCTATTAGAAATTGCCGCTGCCCTGATTCCAGCGACGACCGGGCGCGTACTGCTGGGCGGCAGACCGATCACCCGACCCGGACCTGAAACAGCAATTGTGTTTCAGCACCACAACTTGTTTGAGTGGATGACGGTGCAGGACAATGTCGCCTTTGGGCTACGCACTCAAGGAATTTCTCGACACGAACGCCGCCTCAGAGCCGGAAGGCTGCTCGCGGATGTGGGGCTCATTGACCATGCCCACAAACTACCGCGTGAACTCAGCGGCGGAATGCGTCAGCGAGTAGCGATCGCCCGTGCCTTGGTGCTCAATCCACAGGTTCTCCTGATGGACGAACCTTTTTCTTCCCTCGACTATCAAACTCGTCGGGTAATGCAGCGCTATCTGTTGGCAATGTGGCACCATGCCCAGGCAACCGTTGTGATGGTGACTCACGATCTGGATGAGGCGATCGCCCTAGCAGATCAGATTGTGCTATTTTCGGGCAGCCCCGGACGCATCGTTGAAACCATCCACATTCCGCTAGAGCGTCCTCGCCAACCCGAAGATAGCCGTCTTCAAGAAATTCGCACTCACCTACGTCACCATTTAGAAAAAGAAGTTGCCCTGGGCGAATTCACTGCTGCAGAACTTGAAGCCCTGCGTCGCGAAGGCATGACCGCAGACTTGTAACCCTCAACGTCTCACTCACTTTTGCAACATGTGAATCAATGGTGAGAAAGAAGTATTCATTACAAAGAGTTGCCCTTGTCACGGGTTCGACATCTGGGATAGGGCTAGCGATCGCCAGACGACTTACCGAAGATGGGTTTGCTGTTTCTTTTCATTCCAAGTCTTCGGTGCGGGTTGGACGATCATTAGCAGAAGCGCATCCTGGTTCATCTTATTTTCAGGCGGATCTATCTGACCAAAACCAATCGCGTAATTTGATTACTGAGGTTCTGTCGCATCATGGTCGGCTTGATGTATTGGTCAATAATGCAGGGATGAGTGCCACGATTCCACATCAGTCTCTCAAGGAAGCCTCACCGGAGATCTGGCGCAATCTATATGAGGTTAATGTTATTGCACCTTGGACACTCATTGCTGAGGCTGAAACTGCACTACGTCAGTCATCAAGTTCTGCCTGTCCTAGCTGCATTCTCAACATTAGCTCTCATGCGGGTATTCGCTCCAAAGGGGCCTCAATTCCATATTCTGCTAGTAAAGCTGCTCTGAACCACATGACAAAGCTGCTCGCGGTGAGTCTCGCGCCACAGATTCGTGTGAATGCGATCGCGCCAGGTTTAGTTGACACCCCAATGAGCAAAGATTGGACAGCAGCACGAAGACTTTGGGAAGAGCGATCTCCGATGGGTCGTGGCGCACAACCAGAGGAAATCGCGCAAGTGGCTTCGATGTTAGTTTCAAGTCACTATCTGACAGGAGAGATTTTAATTTCAGATGGGGGGCTGAATCTCACTTGATAGAGTTAGTTAGGGCATAGTTTGAAGAGGAACGGTGAGAGGCGATCGCCAGCAATTCCGGGCAAAATCATTCATTCTTAATCGAGAGAGGCTGAGGCAAAATAGGAACATTGTTGCCGCAATGGGAATGCAGAATGCCTAGAACCAGGATTGGTGATATCGAGATGTATTACGAGGTTCACGGCAGCGGTGAACCTGTAGTTTTGATTCACGGCTTGAGCATGGATAGCAGCACATGGTTCAACCAAATTCCTGTTCTCTCGCAGAAATATCAAGTCATCGTGTTCGATAATCGTGGTGTTGGGCAAACTGATGCTCCTAATGAGGCTTACTCAACCGAGATGATGGCAGATGACGCTGCTGCCTTAATGAAGTTTTTGAATGTGGATAACGCTCATATTTTGGGCTTTTCAATGGGGGGTATGATTGCTCAGACTATGGCGCTGAAATATCCTGAGTTAGTGAGAAGCCTGCTGCTAGCCGCAACAGCTGCCCGATTTCCTGCCCGAGCAAAATATTTAGTGCAGATCTGGTTGAGAATGCTCAACGAAAATGTGTCTTTAGAAATCTCTACCAGAGATAGCTTTTTGTGGGTTTACACTAATGAGTTTTTTGAACATGATGAAACTGTAGCAGCTTTGGTTGACCGTGCGCTCAATCATCCTTACCCACTATCTATTCACGGTTTCGCTGGACAGGTTGCTGCGCTGATGCAGCATGACACGCGATCGCAAATCAACGAAATCTCAGTTCCGACTTTGGTATTAATTGGCAGAGATGAGATCTTCATTCCCATGCAGTTTTCAGAGGAACTTGCTGCCAGAATTCCAAAAGCTGAGTTAGTGATATTAGAGCGTGGCGGACATAATTGTTGGATGGAATTTCCTGAGCCATTCAATCGAACTGTGATGCAGTTTTTAGAAGGAGTGACATCAATGTGAGCAGCAAAAAGAATTGAGTTGTACCAGGAGTGTATAACCAATTCCAATACACTTAACTGTTGAGAGGCTAGCCGTTAGCTTTAGATAAAGTACTCCATTATTACGACTTTGTACTTTTTAGCTATTGCTTAAGATACATAGGTTATGTTGGATACAAGGTGGAGTTCTGATTAACACTATGGTTTTTCTTTGTCCCCAACACCAGCATGACTTGCTTCCCCAAGCTCATTCTCCTGAAGATGACTTGAAGCTTGCTAGTGAAATTAAAGACTTTTGGAACTCTATGTTTCAACTGTTTCAGAGTAAGACAGTTGAGATCACCTCTGCTTATCCTGATGAAGCGGATCAGGACAAACTATACTTCAAGGTTCGCCAAATTTTAGATGAGTCTCCTGAGGTAAAAGAAACTAACTATCGTCGTGGTGTATTTCAAGATCGGTTGTGGGCGAATGTGTTGACAGCAATCGATGAGGATCGACACCGCCTTGAAGCGGTCTATCAAAAACATTTGGAGGGGAAAGGAGAACTGGAACTGAATCCAGATCTGGACATTCCCATCCACCAACGTAAAACCAACATCCACCGAATGCCAGGGGGCTATCTCCACGAGCCTGAGGACAGTTTTGGCTCAGGAGTGCTGTACGACCACGGCGTTTTTCTATATGGGCGTGGGTGGTTTGGACCTCTCAATGACGAACTGGGTCAAACCTTGATTCATCGGGTCTTGGCACAGCACTATCCAGATTTTCAGCCTCGCATGATTTTAGATTTAGGGTGTTCTGTGGGTCACAGCACATTACCCTATGCATCGACCTATCCCCAAGCTCAAGTTTGGGGAATTGATCTAGGGTCGTCATTGTTGAGATATGCGATCGCTCGTGCAAGAGTCTTAAACCAAACGGTGCATTTCTCTCAACAGAATGCTGAAAATACTGAATTTCCCGATCAGTCTTTTGATTTAGTGGTAAGTCATATCCTTCTGCACGAAATTCCTGGGGTGGCGAGAAAGCGAGTGTTTGCAGAAAGCTATCGCTTGCTAAAGCCGGGAGGAATTATGGTGCATTTGGAGAGCAAATTATTTCTTCAGCCTCCCACACTAACTGCTCGGTATTTCCGTGATACTGAAGTTTGGGCAAATTCAGAACCCTACCTTGCCTCGTCAAAGTTTGCCGATTTCCCCACTTACGCCTTAGAAGCAGGGTTTGCACCTGAGGCATTTCATGTGCATTACACACCGGGATACTATGCGTCTCAAAAGGGAAATGCTAATCCAAGTTGGGTGGCATTTTGTGGAGTCAAACGCTAGTTAATTTGATTCTGTTTGTGCTGGCTCTTAAGAAGTTAGGAAGAGCGATCGCGCTGTAACTGCAAAGTGAGTGTTCGACGTTGTTTCTCCTGAGGATTCAGGAATGCAGCCGTGTTCAGACGATGCGCTTCCTCCAGATCAGAGGGCATATTTGTGCAGGGTTCTACTACAACTACATAATGATCACGCCACCCGCCATAGCTTTGAAACATCCAGACATAAGGGAAATCAGCAGTATCAAATGTCATGAGCAAAGCAGACTGAGTGCGTTGATGACGAATGCCACAGTAGCCACTGGATAAATCAGAGCTGTAATAAAACTCCTGAAGTTGAGAAGAGGATGGCGGAATAATACGCAGATCAACTGATTCCCCATTAGCGGCGATCGCCTCAGGAAAGCGGGTTTTTCCAGGTTGACCAATAATTTTGCTGAACTCCAAAAATGCAGGTTCTACCCAACAGTCGGGGAGCAGAATTTCGTCTCCCGCTTCAATTGCGATCGCTGCATGATGCTTAAACAGGAATGGAATTTGCGCCTCAGACTGATTCTGGAACCAGTAAGTTAGCCGAGCCTCTGGGCGGTCTGGATCAAGTTGAATAGTCTTTTCTACTCGTATCGGGACGGTCTGACATTGGTATCCTAGCGTGATGCTAAGGGGTGAACGTTCCAGGATTTCCCATTGCTGTGACCATAACTCTCCGTGGTCTGCCAAGGTCCTTCCCTGAAACAATCCGGCTGCATCATTGGGAAAAACTTCATCCCAACCTCCCGTCCACTGTTCATCAAAGGAAGCGCCAATAGGAAGCGATCGCGTGGTTTCAGGCGTGTAGTGTGATGGATGCCAGAGCCAGGAATGCCCAGTTTTACAATCTTCTAATTGGTCGATACGTCCGCCCAAATCAGGACGAATAGTGAGCCTGATTTCAGAATTCTCCAGCGTTAAAACTTGAGCTTGCTTTACTGTCTCCAGCGTCATTCCTACACTGATCCTCACTCTCTTTTCTGTGATTAAAGAATACAGTGCAGCCTCAAATTCTTCACTATGCCCAAAGGGATATCCTGTGGTTCAAAAACAGCTTGTTATGAGGTTATTCGCTTCAAGAGCTTTCTTACTTTTTGGATATTCTCTTGATAAAACTCACTTAAATTTTTCTCAGCTTTTCCTAATTAGCTTTTCATCTTAAATTCAGCACTAAATCAAACTACCTGTCATATACTACATAGTGTAATACGCACGGCATCATATCGAGATCTGCATATTGGAGTCACCATGATTCGACCGAGCATACCCGACGACACAATTGCGTTAATTGACATAGCCAAAACGATCGGCTTCCAGCCTGATGAGCTTGAGGCGCTAAGCGAAATGCTGTCCGATTACTTTGGGGGCGATCGCGACACAGATCATTTCTGGATCACCGACGATGATAATGGACCAGTTGGGGTTGCCTATTGTGAACCGGAACGGATGACCGATCAAACGTGGAACTTGCAATTAATTGCTATCCGGCCTGACCGCCAGGGACAAGGACGCGGTGCAACGCTATTAAGCTATGTTGAACAAACGCTAGCGTCGTGTGGTGGGCGAATGTTGGTGGTGGAAACATCAGGAATGCCGGACTTTGAGCGCACACGCACCTTTTACGCAAAGTGTGGTTATGAGGAAGAGGCACGTATCCGTGACTTCTACACGACAGGTGATGACAAGATCGTTTATCGCAAGATGTTGGCTGACTAAAAGGAGCTTTAACGAGTATTCTCAGGGCATAACCAGGGAAGCACATCTACAGGAGTAACAATGCAATTCGGCAGCGATAACCAAACAGGGGCATCTCCTCAGGTATTGGAGATGATAGTGACTGCTAATGCAGGATATACCCACGGATATGGAGATGACATCTGGACTAAAAGAGCAGTAGAGGCTTTAAGAGAAACCTTTCAATGTGATTTGGATGCATTTTTTGTGTCCACCGGAACTGCTGCCAACAGTTTGGCACTCTCATGTCTGGTGCAACCTTGGGAAGCTATCCTTTGCCACGCTCAGGCGCACATCATAACGGACGAATCGACTGCACCAGAGTTTTTTACGAATGGCGCTCGCCTGATTGGGCTTGCTCGTGGAGAGGGAAAACTCACTGCCCAACATCTTTTAGATTATTTTGAAGGCGCAGGCGTTGATATTCCCCACAATCCACTAGTTCGAGCCTTGAGCCTTACACAAGCAACAGAATCAGGACTGGTTTACACGCCAGATGAAATTGCATCTGTGACCTCTGTAGCTCGGCAACACCACTTGTCAGTGCACATGGATGGAGCGCGCTTTTCAAATGCGGTAGCGGCATTGGGTTGCACACCGGCAGATCTCACCTGGAAGTCAGGAGTTGATATTCTGTGTTTGGGGGCTACAAAGAATGGTTGTTTGGCAGCCGAAGCAGTGATCATTTTCAATTCTGGTCTTGCTGAACAATTTGTACATCGTCGAAAACGAGCAGGTCATTTGTTGTCTAAGGGTCGGTTTTTAAGTGCCCAAATCATAGGTTGGCTAAAGGATGAGCATTGGCTGGAACTTGCCCATCATGCAAACGGACAAGCAGCCCAACTTGCAAATGCATTGTCTGCTATTCCTAGTGTCCGTATTGTCTGGCCGACTCAAGCCAATGAGATCTTCGCAGTGATGCCAAAGCAGGTGGCAAATTATCTGCAATCTTCTGGGGCAGAGTTTTATGAGTGGTATCGTGAGTCTTTGCCGCGAAATGTTGTGATTGACAAAAATGAAATACTGATTCGATTGGTCACTTCCTTTGCAACCAAAGATAGTCACGTTTGTGACTTTTGTTCCCTCCTTCAAAGTTCTTCCCTCAAATTGCGATCGCCATCCAACAGCCCAGATGGAGACGCAACAAAAACCTAAATTTTGAGTTTAAGAGCACTACCATTACTTATCCTAACCATTGGACTGCTTTGTTCAAGCAAGTAGAAGCCAAAAGGAGTTTGTTTATGCCCTCTCTACGAACTACTCTTCTCGTCGATAGTACTGTTTGTTTTGTTTATGGAGCAGTGCTGACGATTGCAGCAGACTCACTCTCTACTCTATTTACAACCAACCCTATCTCTTTACCCGGCTATTCATTGCCAGAAGCCCTGAAGATTCTAGGATGGAGTGTATTGGGAGTTGGGCTGTATGTTTGCGTTGTTGGTTGCGCCAAACCTATCAGACCTATTGCAGTTTGGTTGGTGATTGGAATCGAAATCGCTTGGACAGTTGGCAGCGTATTATTGTTAGCCTGGATTGGAAATACACTTTCCTGGATAGGTATAGCTTTTATCATTTCAAGTGCAGTAGCTGTGTTTGGTTTCATGATTCTTGAGCTAATTGGGCTTCAATCATTGTATGAGCGGCAAATCTAGTAGTCTTTTTGTCTGGTGCCCACCTCAATCGTACTGATTGTGTTGTTCTGCACAAGCTGACTTAACATAAGGTCTTTCCTGTGATAGGAGGTTCTCCGCTGGTTTTCGTATAAAAGGTGAGAGGAACCGTATCTTTAAGGGTTAAGGAGTTAGGTTATGGCAGCGCGGTATTTTGCTTTAATCAGCGGTATTACCTATGCTCTTTGGAGCAAAGTAAGCGAATGGGGGTATATCAGCTTCCCTCATCAATGACGGCGCTGCGATCGAGCAACAGCAGGTTACGAAGCTGGTCAGTGTCAAACTCGGTTAACCAGTTTTCACCTGTGCCTACCACCTGTTCAGACAGTGTTTTTTTGCTTTCAATTAGTTCGTGAATGCGCTCTTCTAAGGTGCCAGTGCAGACAAACTTGTGAACCTGGACGTTGCGGGTTTGCCCGATACGAAAGACGCGATCGGTTGCCTGATTTTCCACCGCAGGATTCCACCAGCGATCGAAGTGAAACACATGATTAGCTCTGGTTAAGTTGAGTCCTACGCCGCCTGCTTTAAGCGAAAGGATAAATACTCGTGGGCCCTGCGGGTCGTTCTGGAAGCGATCGACCATTTCCTCTCGTTGCTTCTTAGACGTGCCGCCATATAAAAACAGCGTTTCCCGGTTGAACTGTTGCTCCAGGTAGGCTTTAAGGAATTTGCCCCACTCGGCAAACTGAGTGAAGATGAGTGCGCGATCGCCTTCCGCCAACAGTTCATCCAGCATTTCCTCCAACCGCTGAAGTTTGCCGGAAAGGGAGCGGAAGGATGAAGGATGAGGGATGAGGGATGAGGTGTTTTTCGTATTCTTGGTGTCTTTTGCGGCTGCTTCTTCCTTGAACAGCACAGGATGGTTGCAAACCTGTTTTAGCTTGACCAGCAGTGCCAAAATCATGCCGTGACGCTGAATACCCTCAGCCGATTCGATTTCAACTAGCGACTGATCAACCAGCTTTTGATACAGGGCGGCTTGCTCGGCTGATAGCCCACAAAACACACTCATTTCCTGCTTGTCGGGCAAGTCTTGAATGATGGTGCGATCGGTTTTGAGTCGTCGCAAGATGAAGGGTTGAACCAGCGATCGCAATGTTTGCAGTGAAGCTGTATCGCCATAGCGCTCAATCGGTACAGCAAACCGCCGCTGGAAGAAGTTGCGCGGCCCCAGATAACCGGGGTTGAGGAAATCCAGAATTGACCAAAGTTCCGACAAGCGGTTTTCGATGGGCGTTCCGGTGAGGGCAATGCGAAACTGGGTTTCAAGCTGGCGGACTGCCTGAGACTGTTTTGCCTCTGGGTTTTTGATGTTCTGCGCCTCATCCAGCACTACACCTTGCCAGGAAACGCTTTGCAGATCTTTGGCATCTCGGTAGACCAGTGCATAGCTAGTGATCACCAGGTCATAGCCCTTGACCGCCTTGGCAAATGCTTTACCTTGCGATCGCTTATCACCGTGATGCACCAGCACTTTTAGATCTGGGCCAAACTTCTTCACCTCGCGTTCCCAGTTGCCCAGCACTGAGGTGGGACACACCAGCAGCGTTGGGGCTTCCAGTGCATCCTGTTCTTTTAGGTGCAGCAGCAGGGCAATCAGTTGAATCGTCTTACCCAGACCCATATCATCAGCTAAGCAAGCCCCTAAACCCCAGCGTTCCAAAAAGGCTAGCCATGAGGTTCCCCTTACCTGATAGGGACGCAGTTCGCCTTGAAAACTCGCAGGGATGGCGATCGCCTCTACACTCTGATTGCCAGTCGTGAGCGTGTTGATTAGCTCTTGCAGCGAACCCGATGCCTCAAAGTTGACTACAGGCAGCTTTTCGATCATCTGTGTGTCGCCCGTGCTGATTCGCAGCGCATCTTCCAGCGACAGCGCCATCTGGTCTTTGCGGCTCTCAAAAAAGCTTTGCGCAGCCCGCACATCTTGAGGACGCAATTCCACCCATTCCCCGTTAATCTCAACCAGTGGCGTATTCAGCGCCACCAGCCGATCGAATTCTTCCTTAGAAAGCCGCTGTCCGCCAATTGACAGTTCCCACTTAAAGTTGAGCAGGCTTTGCAACCCTAGCCGCTGTTTGTTGCGTTTCGAAGGGGCTTCTGCCCTGACTTGCAGCCCCAACCGATTAGCCAAGCCTTGGTGGTTGGCCAAACTGGGTGGCAACACCACACCAAAACCACTGTCTTGGAGCTGCCACGCTGACGACTTGATGAAGTCGTAAACCTGCATCGGACCGAGCGGACAGGCTTGTGGCTGCTGCACTTGCAGGCTCGGCTCCAGCACCGGATAAAGCCTGGAAGCAAAGCCCAACCCAGCTAAGAGCGTTTCCTGGGGATGGTGAATGGTACGCCCCAAATAGTCCAGCCGCTCTACGGGGTTGTTCCAAATCGTTTTGGCGCTGACTAGAAAATCGGCATCGTGAGCCGCCTGAAGATAAAACTCTAGCGCCCAGTCCGTCTTGCCAGGGGCAGGCGTTCGCAAATAAAAGCAAGTGCGGAAGGAAGCCGCCTGCTGGGTCAACTGCTGCTGAATAGGGGCGATCCAGTTGTTCAGGACTGCTTCTAGCCGCTCTAGCTTCTCGGCTTCTGTGGAAACCATTCCTGGATGAGGCGAGTCGGCTGCGATCGCTCCTAGTGCCTGGAGCCACTCTCGCACGGGCGTATCTTTGGGCAGGGGCACGGTGGGCAAAGGATGGCTAGTTAGAGCAAGCCGAATTTGAGCATCAATGGTTTGGTGCAGAAAATTAAGCAGCAGAGTTTGTGCTGCGGGGAAGACGGCTGCTTCTACGGACTCGGTGGAGTCAAGCGGCTGGTAACCCCGACAGGCAGCAGGCATTTGTCGTGAAAAATGCTCTAACCGGGACTGGTCAGCAGCACTGTCTAACAAGGCTTGCCAGCGGGCAACGGCAACTTCATCTGAGCGCTCTAGAATCGGCAGAAATTTGGAACGGGCTAACAAATCCAGGTGCCAACGGGCAACGTGTGACCAAAAGCGCAAATCTCCGCTCAGCCAGGATTCTTCACTTACAGAACTGAGGGGTAAGGATTGGAGGAATTGAATCGCTTCCAGTGGCTTCAGGCAAATTCCCTGTACCTGCCAGAACTGCGACGTAGGGACTGCATTTTCGTCGGGCGAAGTGGATTGAGCAGCGGAGTGCTGCGGGATAGCGATTACCCCAACGGGGGAACTGCTTCGCATCGCCTCCTCCGTCTCATCTAGCCTGACTTGATAGGTCGGCAGGGCAAACGCCACCGACTGCAAGCGAGCCACTGCGGACTCCAATAAAGCTGTCGCCTCCACTTGAGTCGCAGATTGCAATTTTGACCGGGATGATTTCGCTTTTGTCTGGGCAGTGCGTCCGGCTTCAACTAGTGGCACATCTGAGACAGCCCAGTTGATTTGGCGGGACTGATGCAGCGATCGCAGCCAATCAACTAGTTCCGCAGCAGTCATCACAAACGGATGGGGTAACACAGCATTAGGCTGCGCTTCTTCTGCCTGTGACTCAACTCTGCGCCAGGTTTCGCCCCAAATCAAGAAACAACTTGCCTGAAGCCCAGAAGACTGAGAAGAAGACGTTTGAGGCTGGAGAAGCCAGCTACCGTGAAGAATTGCCATGCACTAAGCGTCACTAGCGATCAATGAACGTCGCGGAACTGAACATTGCTGAATCTACGTGAGAGGTTTAAACCCTCCTAAAGCGTTGGCGGTTAATCGAGGAGGCGATGCGAGGCGATGCGAAGAGTTCCCCTTCTGGGGTAATCGCAAAACATCACACCGCCATCAACACCCAGAGCAGCCGCCAGAAGCTTGAAGTTTCCTGGTGTAGAGCTAATTTCCCTGGATGGAGCAGTTATATCTGCAATGTTGGGTTCATTGTACAACCATATTCTTAAGGTGGTTTGCGGGAGGTTTGCAGTTCAATTCTTGCCAGCTTTCTCTTATTAGAGGCAATCTTTCAAAATTAGCCAGAGCTTCTCTCAAGTGGCAGTATGAAAGTGGTTTCCAATCTGAAATTCTCTGGCTAGAGTTCAACTTTGGGAGCGGTCTGTTGCACCTCACTTGTGCAAATTGTCCAGCATCGCTGATGCGCGGAAACCCGATGGATTGCCTGAAGAAACGTAAAAATTATTGCGGTGCGCTACGATTGAATCAAACTTACGAATAACTCCGAAGTTCATCGTTTTTTCATCGCGAAACCAGTTGGGGAGATGGTTTAGCCCTCGCGATTGAGGTGAAGCGATCGCCTGATATCTCACCGACCGACCTCAATCTTGAAGATAGATTGAGAATTGATTCAGGCAGTTTCTTCTAATAACTCATTGCAACAGCAGACTAAGGGCATCAGTGCTACGATTGCCACAGAAGAAAAAATAAGGCTAAAAGGACAGAGTGCCGCATGGTAGAGGAAATAGATAAGTCAATATCCTTCGACGGACGGGATATTCGGCTTAAGGTAGGTCTGCTTGCACCGCAAGCAGGCGGTTCCGTGTTGGTTCAATCAGAAGAAACGGCAGTTTTTGTAGCGGCAACCCGCGCCGCTGGCAGAGAAGGAATCGACTTTTTGCCGCTGCTCGTTGATTACGAAGAAAGATTGTATGCCGCCGGACGGATTCCCGGTGGGTTTCTGCGCCGAGAAGGTCGCCCCCCCGAAAAAGCAACTCTGATTAGCCGTTTGATTGACCGCCCGATGCGTCCGCTGTTTCCCAGTTGGCTGCGGGATGATATTCAGATTGTGGCAACGACAATGGCGCTGGATGAGCGAGTCCCACCCGATGTGCTAGCCGTAACAGGTGCATCAATTGCAACGCTACTAGCAGGCATTCCCTTTAATGGACCTATGGCTGCCGTGCGAGTCGGGCTGATTGGGGATGATTTCATTATTAATCCGACTTACAGCGAGATTGAAGCAGGCGACCTGGATTTGGTGGTTGCTGGTTCACCTGAAGGCGTGATCATGGTCGAAGCTGGGGCAAATCAGTTGCCTGAGCAAGACATGATTGAGGCAATTGACTTTGGCTACGAGGCCGTTCGCGATCTGATTCAGGCACAGCGTGACCTGATGGCAGAACTGGGCATTGAGATCGTGACCGAACAGCCTCCCGAAGTGGATTCGACCTTAGAAGACTTTATTCGCGATCGCACCGAAGCTTCTATCAAAGAAATCCTGACTCACTTTGAATACAGCAAGAGTGAGCGAGACGCAGCGCTAGACAAGGTCAAAGAAGAAGTAGCAGCGGCGATCGCTGAAATGCCCGAAGAAGACCCCATCCGAGTTGCAGCTCAGGCAGACGCTAAAGCTTTGGGCAATACCTTCAAGGGTTTGACCAAAAAGTTTATGCGTCGCCAAATTGTTGAGGACGGCGTTCGGGTAGACGGTCGTAAGCTAGACGAAGTTCGTCCGATCTCTTGCCGCACGGGTATTTTGCCAACGCGGGTTCACGGCAGCGGACTGTTCCAGCGTGGACTGACTCAAGTGTTGTCAGTTGCGACCTTGGGCACGCCTGGAGATGCTCAGGAGCTAGACGACCTGCACCCTGACGAGCAAAAGCGCTATTTGCATCACTACAACTTCCCGCCTTACTCAGTGGGTGAGACAAAGCCGATGCGGTCGCCTGGTCGGCGTGAAGTCGGGCATGGCGCACTGGCAGAACGGGCAATCGTTCCCATCCTGCCGGACAAAGACAAGTTTCCCTACGTCATCCGGGTGGTGTCAGAGGTGCTTTCCTCCAACGGCTCCACCTCAATGGGTTCAGTCTGCGGTTCCACCCTGGCGCTAATGGATGCCGGAGTACCCATTACCAAACCCGTCAGTGGAGCGGCAATGGGGCTGATTAAAGAAGGCGATGAAGTTCGCATTCTGACCGACATCCAGGGCATTGAGGATTTCCTTGGCGACATGGACTTCAAAGTCGCCGGAACCGACAGCGGCATCACAGCCCTGCAAATGGATATGAAAATCAACGGTTTGCCCATTTCTGTGATAGCAGATGCAATCCGCCAGGCAAAACCTGCCCGAATGCATATCCTGGAAAAAATGCTGACCACCATCGACCAACCTCGTCCTGAGTTGTCGCCTTACGCACCAAGACTCCTGACGATTAAGATCGACCCCGACATGATCGGCATGGTCATTGGACCCGGCGGCAAAACCATCAAGGGCATCACCGAGCAAACTGGAGCCAAAATCGATATCGAAGACGATGGCACAATTACCATCTCGGCAGTCGCAGGCGAAAAGGCCAAACACGCTCGCAGCATCATCGAAGGCATGACCCGCAAACTCAGTGCTGGCGATGTGTATGTCGGTCGCGTCACCCGCATCATTCCCATTGGTGCATTTGTCGAATTCCTTCCCGGCAAGGAAGGCATGATCCACATCTCCCAGCTTGCTGACTACCGCGTTGGCAAGGTCGAAGATGAAGTTGCTCTAGGCGACGAGGTGATTGTTAAGGTGCGCGAGATTGACGGGCGCGGACGGATCAACCTGACCCGTCTGGGCATCCATCCAGACGAAGCTGCTGCTGCTCGTGAAACCGCAGCCGCCGATTAAGTCCTAGTTTGTCTGGGCTAATTTCGGGGCGCTCGCTTCCCTCTTTCGAGTTGGGAGGCGAGCGCCCCAAATTTTTAATCGCCCAAAAATGTTTGCCACTGACTGTAGCGATCGGTCACGCCGATATGTTAATTTTATAAAGCTGAGTTTGCAACCCAGTTTTAAGACTGAGGTGGCGATCGTTCAGCGTTAGGCTCAGTAGCTCAGTAGGTTAGAGCAGGGGACTCATAAGCCCAAGGTCGCAGGTTCAAATCCCGCCTGAGCCATCAGTAAAACAAGCTCTGGAAGCTAGTTGGGGAGGTTCTTACAAGACCTCCCCAAAAATTTTTTAGGTAAGTTTGGGTCATTTCAGGTTGAAAACTGGTGTAAAACTGGTGTAAAAATCTAGTTCATCCGAACTATAAAATAGTTATGCTGGACTGCAAGGGGTTCAAACGTACTAAGGAACCAGCCATGCAGCAACCTAAACAACGCCATAGCAAGGGCACAGTCGCCATTATTGTTTCCAACGATCGGCTCCAGCTTCGGTTTAACTATGCAGGAAAACGGCACTACATTTCCCTTGGACTTTCTGATACGGTAGTTAATCGGAAAATTGCCGAGGCAAAAGCAAAACTGATCGAGTCGGATATTATTTACGAGCGGCTCGACTTGACTCTGGAGAAATATAAACCGCAGACTGCCCTGAGTGTCGTTACACCTGTTACACCACTTTCTACACCACCTCAGCTTTCTCTTTTTGATCTTTGGTAAAAATATACTGACTTTCAGAAAGAGCACTTGGAGGAGACAACAATTATTCGGGACTATGGAAAAATCGAGAAACGGATCAAGAAATTTCCAAAGCCCTACCTAGATGATGCCATCAGTATTCAAGCTCATTTGTTAAGCAACTATTCGGCAGAAGTTGCCAAGCGTACACTCAAGCAGTTAAGTGCTTGCTGTAACTGGGCAATCCGTAAGAAATTGGCTTCTGAGAACCCTTTCAAGGAACTTGCTCAGGAAATCAAAAGCAAAAGGAAAAGTCGAGTCTCTCGAAAACCCTTCTCCAGAGAATGTGTGGCTGCTATTATCTCTGCCTTTGAGCATGACACCTACTCATCTAAATTTGCCCCTGTGCCCCATTCCTACTATGCTTCCTATGTCAAATTTCTGTTTCACACAGGCTGTAGACCAGAGGAAGCGATCGCTCTCAGATGGAAGCATATTGAAAAGAACCGTATTTACTTTTGCGAGGCTGTTGCAACAGATGTACGGATTCGGAAAGTCACAAAAACTGACAAACCGCGATACTTCCCAATTAACGAAGAGTTGAGGGTCATCTTCAGCGCAATCAGACCAGAACACTATCAATCTGATGATTTAGTGTTCCCTGCTAAAGGAGGCAAGGAAATTGATACTCATAATTTCCTAAATCGAGTCTGGCGACCCGTCGTTAACCAATTGATCAAAGAAGGTAAGGTCAAGGAGTATTTGCCTCAATACAATTGCCGGCACACGTTCATCACACTGTGTTTGGAGGATGGCATTCCATCAAGGAGGGTTGCAGATTGGTGTGGCACCTCCGTTCAGGTTATTGAAGAACACTATGCAGGAGCGATCGCTCACATTCAGGTTCCTTCGTTTGGGTTGGGGCAAGCTGAATCATCAAGCGATACTGAAGTTCCACCTCAATAATCTATCTAAATGTAAATTGCCATGTAGCGACACCTAAATGCTACATGGCATCAGATGATAAGAATTGCAGCGGAATCAGTACCTTTATTAAAGCTATTCTGAAATAGCGGTAGAAGTTCCATCAAAACTTGATTGACAAGTCGAGGCAAGATCAGTACGAAACTATTGCAAGCGCTCACTTTTCTGCGTTTCTTAGTCCATTCCCACCATAACTTCTTACCCAAGTAACGATGCGGATAGCTGAAACTTTGTAAAACAGCAGATAGCTGCAATGAGACATCTCCAATCTTGGGAATAGTGTGAATGCTCACTAAATTGTTCTGATTAAACATTTTGATGTGATGGGAATGTGGTTCTATCTATTTCGCTTTCCCTGCTTCTAATTACTCAATAGATTGGACTGGTAAGCTTCAATTGCTTTGAGATGAGTTATAGGATCATGGCGGTTGTGAAACCAGTCTTGAATCAATTCCAGGTTATACCGAACACAGCGACTATTGATTCTGACCCAGTGAACGCCTTCAATCCATTCACCCTGAAGTCGATACCGTTTCAAGGTTTCACCACTTAAATCGAGAGCTTCTGTGGCTTTCTTTTTGCTGACAAATAACACCATTTTTGATTCCGGCTCAAGTGCTAATACACTAGAATTCCTGTTTGACTGCGGTGTGGTAATGTTGAGTGACTCTTGTGACGGACTGCAATTAAGGTGAGGCATTTCCCCACCAGAAGATGCTGCCGTCTGAGGATTGGTAGCGGTATACTTCCGTACCATTGAAGAAGATTGAGATGTTATTAGGAGGAGTGATTGCTCCTTGTTGAATCACGCTCTCTAATGCTTTCGTTAGCTCCAAAATTGCTTCCGTTTGTTCTGCATTTGTGTGAACTGTTTGAATGGTTGTAGTCATGGTTTTAACTCGTTTTCAATGACGGAATTTGCGAAGCGGATCATTGTCGCCTTCGATGCCATACGAATGCCTACTCGATAGCGGTAGCTGTTCTGTTCCCAGATGATTTTTGAGGTGTCGCAATTTGCACCGCAAACAAACGGGATAAAGTAACCGTGAATTCCCTGTGCCAGGGTGACTTCACCCATTGATTCGGGCGATCGCGCGATCGGTTGAAAGTCAGGTTGGCTCTCAAAGGCATACTCTGATTAGATTGATGGAGTATCTCGGTAAACCTGCTGTCCTGCCAGTAATCCGAAGGAACAGTGAAAGGCTCCCGGACAATTAGGTGCAGCATTGAGGGAAAGTTCATAAGCACCCCTAGTGCTGGTTGTAATCGAAACCGATACTTGTTGAAAATGTCCATCCCTTGTTAAGGGCACATCAATGTAGGGCTGAGGTTTGTCATCTGGTGAAGGAACCAGAGCATCGGTTGGAACCCAGGTGGGCAGTACAACTGGAATTTGAGTCTGTTCTTGAAGTTGCGTGAGAACGGGTTGGAATAGCGGTAGCACAGTCCTCGCGATAGGAAGAGGTATAGGGGATCGGGCTGAAACGGAACTACAGCCGATTAAAAGACTTGAAATGAGTAATAACGTAATCACTTTGAGTCGCATCAGCATGACCCTTAACCAAGGAAAGTATCTGGTTGCAGAAGTTGGTAGATACTGGGAATTTGAATGTGGAGTTGCCGCAATGCTTGAACTTGCTCCTTTGAAAGCAAATAGCTTCCTTTAGCTGCATCGATACGATCACTCAACTGTTGTTGAAGTTGGTCTGCTCCTCCTAGCAGAGTGATGTAGCGGCGAAAGCGTTGCTCCTCCAAAGATTGAGCTGTGCGAGGGGAGAGATAAACGCTAAGGGGTTGACGAATGGATTGAGAATCAACCAATCGGATACAACCTTCTTGAGGGGCGATCGCAATCAGTTCATCTGAAGCGTTGAATGGGTCGTTAGTCACAAAATCTGAGTAAGCTGCTAGGAGATAAAAGGTTTTTCCCCGATCTTGCACAGTCCCTAACCGATCCACTCGCTCTGCGCCAGATTCTATGCAGGTTTTAACCTCATCTGGAATTTCAACCCTCGAAAGGGGCAGGGGACGATGCTCTAATGCACTGCGTTCGGGAGAATTGGGAGACCGTATTGGGTACAGTAATGCAGGTTGGCTCGAACTACTGCCAGACAGTTTGGCAGGTAGCATCACCAGCAGGAAACTGAGGATGAAACAAGTGAGGAGAACGAGCGATGAGCGATAGGCGAACCATCTCGGTTTGGTGAAACGATTCATATCATCGTGCCCACTGCGCTTGTATCTGTTGAACTAGCTGAATTGCTGTGGACTCAGGAACGCCCTGCTCAATCAGTTCGCTACTGCCCATGACTCCACCAGTTTGAGCAATCTTCTGCCAGCTCCCCTGCCTTCTCATTAGCAACATTTCTCCACCGCCTTCTCCCAGCCGCCAGTCAACCAGTGCATAGTCACCCACGATCGCCACATGAGTTGCTCTGGGATTAGCATCTGCGGGCTGACCAGGACGGGTCAGAGCTGTAACAACAGCTTGCCGAACTTGTTGTTCATCTGCTTGAACATCGGCAAGAACGGGTTGAGATGGTAGGAACAAATACGAAACAGGTAGTGAAATTAGACCTGTAACAATCAAAATCAGAATAAAGGATTGAACTGTCTTAGCAATCATTGAAATCACCTTTGAGAATTATCGATTGACACGGTAAATTCGGCTGCCAACCCCGTAATACGATTCGACGGAGGTTCGGCTTGCCACCCAACGAAACCGAGCCGCACTGGAAGAATTAGAGATCACTTGAGAACAACCATCATTGATGCAAAACCCAATGTGGTGGTCATACCAAACCACAATGGGTTTTGCATGAGCCTGAGATGTGTTAATGCGTGTTCCTGCGCCTCGTTGAAGTTGACCATCGACACAGTTCACACTGTCCTTACAGCCTGCTCCACCGATGGTGTGTCCCAACGCATCCTGCAACACACGGTTCACTTCCCAGGCACAGGTAAGGTTTCCGCCATCCGGCCCTGCCGCTGTGGATTCGTTGTAGCGAGCGTTGATAGCATTGACGATGCGCTGCTGAATAGTATTACCCGTAGAACGACTGATTAATTGTCCTGGTCGGTTTACAGTTGTGCCTCCGGTTGCGGTGGTGCTGGCGATCGCGCTGCACTGTTGCAGGGCAGAGTAGTAGTTTTCTGCGTATCTAGCAATTTCTCGGTTGCGATCGCTATCATTCACGATGCGGCGTGCATTCACAAAATCACGGTTGGAGCCACGAATGTATTGTCCCAACCGATGATGAGTAAACGTGCCATCTCGCATTCCCCAAACGGCAACTCTGGCAGCGATATCAGGTCGATTCATCAACTCTGGATGGCGGACAAAATCAATCCCTAAGCGATTCGACCAATCCCGGTAGTTACTTTCCCAGGTGACTTGCACTAGTCCCCGGCCGTAGAAGCAGCCGGAACCATACCGACCGCAGTAGCCACCCTCTTCGTCCCTGGCGTGAAAGTTAGTTTCTGCCTGTACTGTTGCCAGGATGTAAGCGATTTGGGCGGGGTCAGTGACTCCTGCTCGTTGCGCTTCTCTCAGCAGTGCGGGGATAACTTGAGTGGCGTAGGTGCGATCGCTAGCAGGTACTTTTGTCAGGACTCTGGCAACACAATCGCTATCGAGTTGAATGGCTGATGAGCTTCTGTCTGGAGTATTGGCTCCAATCAAATCATCAATCTGCTGCTGAATTTCTGGTGGCAGTGGCGGTGGTTGAGGGATATCACTGGGCGGAGTCCCAGGAGTTAACCCGACAAAGACCAAATCCTTTTCGTGAACCGAAAACCAGGGAACAGGACCAATGAAGTAAGGAGTGCAGCCGAGGTCAGGTATTCCTCGATGACAGATGCGAAAGTACAGTCCGAACTTGCCCAGCCCTTTTGACTCGTCGGTGTCAATCAGCACAACTTTGAATGCTGAGCCAAAGGGCAATCGTCCAGTCGGTTCCATGCCGTTATTGATTGCACCCAATATGCCTTCTCCACCGGGAACCATTTGTCCACCAGGTGATGTTCCGCCTTTGATCCACTGCGCTCCATGTAAGGTTGGATCACCTGCTATGCCAAGAGAAGTGGGCGAACTCAGCTCCAGATTGGAGCAACCTCTAGCTTGAGCACATTGATAATTGAAGCCCACTTTGTTGCTACCGCTGATAGAACGGCGAGTGGGTGTTTGACAGTGTTCCATGTGTCCGTAGGCAACATCGGCGATCGCTACAAAGCCGAAGTACCCGGAGAATGGAACACTCGGATAGCTTGCATTGGCACTTGTGCTAGCCCTGGCACACTGTTGATAAAGGTGGTCTGCCAATCTTGCAGGAGATCGAGCGGAATCTGATCTAAGTCAGGAATCTGGGTGAGACTATATTGGTTCAAGTTTTGGGAGAGATCACCAAGCGAGAACTGACCAAGAATGGTATGAGGCGATCGCTGCAATTGTCTGGCTGCCCCAATCGTTCAGGTTGAGATTTTCCAGAGCGAGGTTACGGAGATTCAGATTTACGAGATCTTCTAGCGGTTTAACCTGATTGAGCCGGAAGTTACCCAAGCTAGGAATGGCGTCGACGAGACTAGCGATCGTCTACCCAAACGGAAAAAGCGTCAGTATAATCAGTGCAGGTAAAAATTACTTTCATAAGCAAATTTACTTGCGTCGATAGAGGCTAGCATTGTGGCAGAATCGCTTAAGCTTTTCTTCTCGTATTCTCATAAGGATGAAGCCCTGCGGGATGAGTTAGGAAACCATTTAAAGATTCTGGAGTATCAAGGGTTAATCTCAAGTTGGCATGACCGCAAGATTCTGGCTGGGGACTTGTGGGATGACCAGATTAATATCAATCAGGAAACCGCTGATATCATTCTGCTCCTGATCAGTTCGGACTTCATTGCATCTCGCTATTGTTGGGATATCGAAATTAAACGAGCAATGGAATTGCACGATTCGGGAAATGCTTGCGTAATTCCGGTTATTCTGAGGAGTGCTGACTGGACCAATGCCCCCTTCAGCAAGCTACAAGCTGTTCCGAAAAACGCTCAACCCGTCACAAGTTTTCCTGATCGAGATGCTGCCTTTCAATTTGTAACCCAGCAAATTCGACAAGTAGTAGCAGATTTAATTGAAAGACGTAACAAACAACGTCAACAGAAGCAAAAAGAGATTGATGTTGCTACTTACCGACAGAAGTTTTATGAATTTGCGTCCGATGGTGAAATTTCTGGAGGTGAACGCTTCATTCTAAGAGATTTGCAGAAGAAGCGAGGACTAACAGATAGCGAGGTACAACTGATTGAGCAGGAAATTCTAACCCCTGCTGCCAGTCAAGAATATATAGACAGCTACAGAGAAGCTTTTTTAGATGCTATTAACCAGTATGGTTATCCCCTCGACAATAAAGCCAGAAATGATTTGAAACTGGTACAGGAATACTTAGGTTTGAGTGATATTCAGGTTACTCAAGTTGAAACGCCCATTGCTTCTCAAAAAGAAGCTGAACAAAAGGAACTACTGGAGCAACGCCGTGCAGAGTTGGCTTCTAAAATAAAGAAAGTAGCAAAAGTTGAACAAGAGTTGAGCGTAACCGAAGCTGAGTTAAAAACCCGAATGGAACCTAGTAGAGTCCAAGAATTGGAGGAAGCTTTAGGGTGGTTATCTAATCAAGCTGTATTAGCAGAGAAAGTTGGTAAGGCTACTTTAGAGCGGTTTCCCAGCTTAAGATTGAGTGAATCTGAATCTAGACGATTTAATTTAGAACTTAAACAATATTTTGAATTGATCTATCACTCTTTGTTAGAGCAGAAAACAAAACTTTTACGTGCGCCTAAAGTACCTCAGTTTTTATCTAACTCTGCCATATATGAAGCAGCTTTAGATGAACTAAAGAATAGAATGCCTGAAGATTTAGGTTTGATAGCACAGCAGGAAATTACAGAACGAATTGATTATCTAAAGAGAAGGATCAGTTAGCTAAATCTGGGTTTGTAAGACCGAAGCAATCTGAGTCAAGTTACTTTCAACATCTCCTAAGCGAGAATTTTTTTGACCAATTTCCTCTTGCAAATTGAAAATTTCCCATTCTAGTTGCTGTTTTTCCTCAACAAGCTTACTGTGTAAATCGCTTAACTCATCAAGGGGTAGCAATTCGTAATTTGTATCCATAGAAACCTGGTAAGTAGTAAGGGTTTCACTCACTACTTACCAGATAGCTCGTAATGATCCGGACGACTGAGTTTTTAGTTTCTATTAAGACAGAAACCTCTTTTGCTAACATCAGACTTCCGTTAAGCAATGTTTGGCTTATTTCCAGTTCCGCTACTCTCCATGTGCTTAATGTCAGCTTGCAGTTGCCTGATCTCCTGCTCAAGCTGTTGTTTCTCCAGAACGAGCCTTTCATGCCTATCGTGGATTGTATCTGTTGCGCGTATTTGGGGTAGCTTTTGTGCTGTCATACAAGCTCCATTAGTTTAGTAGTACGTTTGCACTAACTCATGCGTAGTACATTTATATCATCCGGATGCAAAGCTACAGAACTTAAGAAACTCTACATTTTGCCAATCATTGCAAACAGACAATGTGATGGGTTGATTAGGCGGAAATTTCCACAGGAGAGAGGTGACATGCGCCAGTTGTTTCTTGAGGCGATCGCTAGCTTTATCGCGGCTGTAAGAGTCATATTTGTTATGGAGGATTTGTGATCGATAGTCCTTTACATCCTGCCGAAGTTGGGCGATCGCCTCCCTCGTCTGTTGTTTTGCTTGATGCTTGACCTGATCAAAGTCATGGTCATTTACCTGTTTGAGTGCCTTCAGTTTCAGGTTCTCGCGCACTAGATTAATCACCTGAAGCTGGGTGAGAGGCTTGACCGGAACTTTTGTATCCGTTACATCCAGATAAACGGAACCCGTGAATTCGTTCTGAACACTGGAAGTGTCAGGAATTACTTCCATCCGAGCAATGACTCTAGCATCCAGGTTGAGCTGTTCAGCGCGAAGGACGCTTTCACCCATTGCTTCTTTTTGGGCAATCAGGTCAAGGGTTTCGGTTTCAATCAGCGTGTACAGGTTCTCCTGCTCGTTAATGCACAGCAGTGAAATTCGTCCGGTCACGCGGCTAATCAGTTCTGTCTCTGATTCCCCCTGAAGATTGTCGGTGGGGTATGCTAGCTTCGCGTCTAGCTCTGGATTATCCTCCAACAATTCGCCAATTACCTCTTCTCCGTAGGGATTCATGAAATCCACCACGTTTGAGACAGAGAGGGCAGAATCACGAGCAGCAGTAGTATTGGCGTTGAGCATCGCCATCTTTTTGGAAAGAATCGCTCCTAAACGCTTCTCAGCAGGCAGGTCAGACATCAATAGCGTGATTTTGGGTTCAACTACCTGACCAAAGCGATTGACGCGACCAAGCATCTGCATCACCTAGTTGATGTCCCGCTCTGCCTGCGCCACGATGAGATGCCGTTGCCTCTGGTCGGCAAACTTCTCAGAAGCATGAAGGTTAATGCCCGTCGCACCGGAGCGGTTGAGGAGCAGGACATCCAGATCGCCTGCGTTAAAGCGACCAACCGTATCTAACGTGAGTTCGGGATAAGGAGGGGCGAAATAGATAGAGTTGAAAGTACCTAATTTTTAACTCATCTAACCGCCCCATGCTTAGTCTAGAATCCCTGTTCTGTCATGTCGATGA